>CAMVIB010000013.1 GCA_947167455.1 uncultured Prevotellaceae bacterium
ATAAAGCTCTTCGGCGTTTTGGAATGCCGAGTCAATGGCCTCCTCCGCTGTCTGCCTGTCGTTGCGCTGCAAGGCCAACTTGGCGAGGTTGCTCTGGATGATATAATTGGTTCGTATGTCGCCGCCAGATTGCATCTGCCGATAGACAGCCTCGGCAGCCTCCAGAGAGTCACAGCTGACGAGGCAGCGTGCCAGCACCTGCTGGGCGCCTGGCAACAGCTCCTCGGGTGCATACGCCACGGCCTCGCGGGCATAGATGAGGGCTTGAGCGAAGTCGTCCATCGCCCAGTGGATATTGGCGAGGCTGGTGAGGGTCTGGCTCACCTGCTCTGTGCCGAGGCTGTCGCGCGAGGCCATGGCGAGCTCATAGGCCAAGCGGGTGTAAGCCAGAGCTTCGTCGAAGGGGCCGTCCTCGTTGAAGGCCTGCTGGCTCGCGTAAGTACCTATATTGTCTAATATAATGATGTGGTTGCGCTCGCTGTCGGGGTGTCGCTGGTAGGTGGCCAAAGCCTGCTTGGCCAGGTCGAGGGCAGCTGCCGTGTTGCCCCAGGCAAGGCTCTCTGCCAGGCGCAGTTCGGATAGGTATCGGGTGTGGAGGTCGCACTCAGTCTCTGCCTGCGCGATAGCCTCTCGCAGCAATGTCTCGCCCTGCTGCACGCTGTCCGCCTCCAGCGCTTCCACCGCCTGCTCATACTGCTCACGCGCCGTAGCGCCCCCACCCGATGTCTGTTCGCCACCGTCGTAGCAGGCCACGCACAACGACGCGACCGTAAGCAGCAACAAGATGTGTATCACCCTTTTCATCGAACATTTTTTGAGTGAGTAACTACATCTATATATTATCTTGTTGATTACCTTGCCACTCTCACGTGTCCTTCCTCAATGTACAGTCCCTTGGCTGGCGGCGTGGCAAGGCGGCGGCCGGTGAGGTCATAGCGATTGGCTTTGGTGGAGGCCGGGTTGTGGGTGGAGTTGGGCAGTTCCCTGACCCCAACGGATATAAGCGGCAGTGTGATGGTGGCAGCAAACTGCTCTGCATTGTTCTCTATGAGGAGGTAGTATGTGCCGTCGGCATAGCGCGTGAGGTCTGTGTCCAATGCTGCCACATTGCTGGTCTGCACCACTTTGCGATACACCTCCCGGTCTGCCTCGTCCGTCAGCGTAACGGTATAGGGGCCGCTCAGCGGCTTCAGGTTCAATAAGAGCTCGCTCTCTGAATACTCGCCAGTGAGGCTTTCCCCGCCAGCGTCTTGGGCCTCAGTCCGTTGCCGTGTACGCTCAGGCGCCTTTGGCCTTGGCTTGGTGACATGCGTGAAGTCCAGCCACTGCTTCTTGACGTCGGAACCAATAGATGTCCGGCCGTAGATGACCTCGTCGCCTATGGTGCATGACATCAGGCTGTAATAGTAGCCTGCCCAGTCATAAGGCATCACATTGTGGAGCGGTGCGAGGTAGCTGCCTACGCCTTCCATCCACACTTCGGGATTGCGGTAATCCCAACCCTCGTGCTCCTGGTCGGCCTCCTCCGTGATGTGCATCGCCAATTGCGTGGAAGTCCCTTTGTAGCCATCGGCATCGTTGTAGGTGCGTTTCAAGATGAGTATGTCCTGCATGTCAGATGATAAGGCGCTGTAGATTCCCACGGTGTCGCCGACGGCAGAGGCAAAGTCGTAGAGCAGCAGCGGTTTGACATGATTGGGCAAGACGCAATAGACACGCTGCGCCTCCTCATAGACCGCCCCCACATATTCCGTCCAAGGCTCACCACCGCCCCATCTCTGGTCCGTTGGACCGTGCAGGCAGCTCATCTTCTTGCAGCTCAGGTTGCTGATTACCGTGTCGCCCTCAAAGTAGTAGGTATCTACCCGTTGGGGCGTAGGCGTCGGCCCCGGGTACCAGCCCACTCTCCACACCTTGCCATCCTCAATGAAGGGGCGGTAGGGAGTATGCTTGTTGTTGACCGGAACGGGATGTTCCCCTTGTTTGTCAACAGCAATGTACTGGATTTCGGGTTGGAAGAATCGGAAGTAGAGATCCACAGCACTCGGGCCCGTGCAGTCAGTGTATGGCGGAAGCTCCTCAATCTGGAATAATAAAATGTGGACATTAAGGTCGTCTGTATAGTCATCCATACAATATATATATTGATTGGGGCTGCATGAAATGGGGGCTTGCCCATAGACATGCAGGGCATAGCTGTCGTGTTCCGGGTCCGGGACGAGCTCGTATTCCAGCTTTGTGGGAGTGCCGTCGGGAGCGTTATTCATAGGAATCGGCCGCAACTGACAACCGCGCAAGGCTTGAGCGGGGGCCTCGAAGGGGAGGGGCAGAAAGTAGGGGCTTTGGTCATAGAGCACGTAGGCCGTATAATAAGCCCACGAATTGGGCAAAATCCCCGAGAACAGCCCGGCCAGAGGCCCGGAGCGATGCCCGATGCCTTCAATCCATTCCACCTCAACCCTCACGGCGGCGTCGTACTGTCGGTCGTTGGCCTCGAAGGTGATTGTCTTCAGCCGCTCGCCATTAACCCACATTTCCCCCACTGTCTTCACCTTGCAGTGGGTATAGTCGCCATACTCTGGCTCGAACTCGTCTCCCTCTTTCAGCGTGAAGTCGTAGATGAGGTATTCCCGACCCGCATCGGCGTCGTAAAGATAGACCCGCCGGCCTGCTTCGCGGAAGAGGCCTACGGTTGTCTGCATGCCGTCTTGGGCCTTGGCGTACATCTTCGTGTATTCGTGTCCGCCTGCGACTGTCGGCTCCTCGGTCTGGCTGAAATGATAATTGGTGATGGTATGGGCACTGCCCATGTTGAAACTGTGGACACACCACATCTTGCCTCTCTCAACGAAGGCGTGGTAACAAGTGGTGTCCGCCTGTGCGTGTGCACATACGGCAGTGAAGCAAAGCACGAGAAGGAAGAACAGTCGTTTCATAGCGGTATTTGTTTTAGAGTTGTGCATTAGATGTTGAAATCCGCTGCAAAGGTACGGCTTATTGCTGACAGTTGTAGCGTTTACCCCATGGAAAATAGTTGTGAAGCGCACTTCCACGAAGAGCCTGAGGATCAGCTATATATCAGAAAACGGGATTGCTGAGGGGGTGGAAACTTTCCGCTTGGGTCATGGAATGGTGTATGCATCCGGCGCTTCAGGCGGTGGCAGGCACACGGAAAAGAGAGGTTTTTCCTTCGTCAAATGTGGGGCAGTGTGACAGATTGCAAACCACGTATGCAGTGTGCCGCGCGATGCGCAGGGGCTATCGGCTCCTACAGTCCCAACAGAAACCGTTAGTATCTACATGAAGCGTGGAACTGTATGTCCGTCTTCAAGCTGAAGGTCCTGAGAGAACCTGGGTAGAAAAGAGGATTAGGGCAGTTCCACGCAAAGCGTGAAGCTGCTATGGTCGTCTCCGTTCTACCCCATACAGTGTGGTTGTGACCTCTGGTGATGGGTTTGCAATCAGTGAAAATTTCTCAGGTTTTCAGCTTGCAAGGGAAGAGCATAACGCTTCGTTTATTTCAATATGTGGTGCGCAGCCGCTGCTGCGCTGTGAGGTGCTCCGTTGATTGCCTCAACGTCAGCTGCAAAACTGGATGTCTTGACTTTGAGAGTTGTCGATAAGGCTTCAATAGATGCTTCTCACGCCGAAAATGTAGCGACATCCTCGGAAACGGCAAAGGGAATCGCAGACTTTTTACTTCTATACTACGAAAAAAACTCCCGGCGGGGGTGCTGGGAGGTGATGACACAGTGAACGGCTGATGTCACAGCCGCTCTATCTCTTCGTGTGTGAGACCTGTGATGTCAGCGATGTCTGCCAATGAATAGCCACGGGCTTTCATCTTGCGGGCATTATTGAGTTTTTCCTGCTGAAGACCTTGCTGAAGACCTTGCTGTCGGCCTTGCTGAAGACCTTGCTGAAGACCTTGTTGCCGGCCCTTCTCCATGCCTTCCTTCATACCCTCGAACCGGCCCTCGTCGCGGGCGCCGTCAACGGTGTTGCGCAGAATGGCGCGGTCCATGAGGTAGCGGTCATAGATGACGCGCTCGTCGCGGCTCATGCGCATCAGGTCCAGCTTCTCGCGCGCCTCTTTCAGGCCGGGCGCGTCGGCATCATCGGGAATGTCGGAGGTCGATAGGAAGTAGAGCCACTGGTCCAGCGGCACGCGGCTCCAGCGGTTGAAGTCGTTAACCTTGAGGATGACGTAGCGCGGGTATAGGTCGCTCACGGCGTCAGCCTGGAACTTCTGACGCTGGAACGGCGAGAGCTGCAGCACGTCACCCTTGTTCAGCCCACGGAACTCCGTCTTGCCCTCATAGACGCAGTCCTCGCCCTGGCCCAGGTCGAAATAGACGATGTTGATGCTATACACGCGCTTCACGTGCTCGTAATTCTCCCCGCTCTCGATGTACTCCGTCACGAGCTTCGATGCTCCGAAGAGCATGCGCTGGAAGTAGGCCTGCTCTGGCTCACCCTGCACCTCGATGAGCAGCAGGTCGCCGTTCGAGTCCTGTGCCAGCAGATCAACGCGGTTGCTCTTGGAGTCCTCGCCATCCTTGTTGCCCTCGCTTTCCAGGAGGCTCTTGATGGTGATGGTCCGGCCCAGTATCACGCTGACGAAACCCTCGAGGACATCGTGGTTGGCTTTCTCGCGAAGGAGGTGCTTCAGCGCCCAGTCGAAGCTGATGAAGGTGCGTTTCTTTCGTGTCATGGATGATGGGGACTTTATTATATCACTTTGCAAATGTAGCGACTTCTTCCGAAACGGCAAAGGGAATCGCAGACTTTTTACTTCTATACTACGAAAAAACCTCCCGGCGGGGGTGCAGGGGAGGCTCTTTTATAGCGATAATGACTATGTCACAGCCGCTCTATCTCTTCGTGTGTGAGACCTGTGATGTCAGCGATGTCTGCCAATGAATAGCCACGGGCTTTCATCTTGCGGGCATTATCTAGTTGTTCCTGCTGCAGATGCCTGCTGGGGACGTTGCAGGCTAAGTGCGACACATGTTTCTGCAGCGTAGGTCGATGGTGCCGTCTCCGTCGCGCTGCACGATGGTGATGGGGACGTTGCCGAGAGCTGCCGCTATGGGCGAGAAGGTCGAGCCTGCCGACCCGTAGATGCGGCGTGTGCGGCTGAGGGCAAACATCTCTGCCAGCGCGTCGCGAATGCCGTCGGCAGATTCTCGTGTCGCCTCAGCATCCGACATGATGACGCTGCTGCCGTAGCGGCTGCGCAAGGCATCCTTCGTGGCCTCGTCGTCGGTGGCGAGGTAGATGCGGAACGTGTCGCCATGCCGTAGCGTGGTGCATGACGAGGCCTCACGCTCGCGTTCTATAGCCTCGACGAAGAGTTCCAGCGGACTCTCGTCGATGGCCTGGCGATGGTCGGTGCGGCGTATGTGTATGCCGATGGTGTCTGCCGTGAAGCGGCTGCAGCGTGCGTCAATCAGCCGCTGCACGGTGGCGTTGGGGCGGAACAGGAGGCGCAGGTCGGCAGCATCCCAGTCGCAGAAGTCGCGATAGGCCGCCAGCATGCAGCCGCCGCGGCGCATCCAGTCCCTGTAGTCGAAGCCCTCCTGGTTGAGGTGCCACACCTGTGGTGCAAGGATTATCTTGCTGAAGCACAGGCGCTGCAGCACTCGGGGAGCATACATGTTAGACAGACGCGGACGTGCCAGCACGGCACGCTCCCACCCCTCGGCATCGCGCAGGCAGAATGGCGTGTCGCCCGGCACGGCTACAGGCTCGAACAGCTCGTCGAAGCGGCATCGCATGCCCCACTGCGCCGTCCATACGACACGCAGGGGTATGTTTGCCTCGCGGCTCATGGCGTAGGCCGATGCGGCCACACGCATGCGGTTGCCCAAACCGCCTTCCAGGACTATCGTGTTTTCTCTCATCGTGAAGGTTTAGAGCGCAAAGGTACACATTTTTTCGGCATCACAAACCTTTTTCGCCGTCAAACTTCGCTTTTTACGCCTTTTTTGCATACCTTTGCGCCCTCACATAATAATTCACTGACCATAATGGCTGAAACGACCCCCATGATGAAGCAGTTCTTCGACCTGAAGGCCAAGCACCCCGACGCGCTGCTGCTCTTCAGATGCGGAGACTTCTATGAGACCTACGGACAGGATGCCGTCGAGGCGTCCGATATCCTCGGCATAACCCTCACCAAGCGCAGCAACGGCCGCGAAGGTGAGAACACGCCCATGGCGGGCTTCCCCTACCATGCCCTCGACACCTACCTGCCTAAGCTCGTCAGGGCGGGGCGCCGTGTGGCCATCTGCGATCAGCTCGAGGACCCCAAGCTCACCAAGAAGCTCGTCAAGCGTGGCATCACAGAGCTTGTCACCCCCGGCGTCACCATGACCGACACCGTGCTCAACTATCGCGAGAACAACTTCCTTGCCGCCGTACACTTCGCCCGCGAGGACCAGGTGGGCGTCAGCTTCCTCGACATCTCCACCGGAGAGTGGCTCGTGGCGGAGGGCAGCGCCGAGTATGTCGATAAGCTCATGGCCAGCTTCGCACCCAAGGAGGTGCTCTACGAGCGCGGGCGCAAGGGCATGTTCCAGGGATGCTTCGGCACGAAGTTCGTGACCTTCGAGCTCGACGACTGGGTCTTCACCTCACAGACGGCCACCGACAAGCTCCTGCGCCACTTCGAGGTCACTACCCTCAAGGGCTTCGGCATAGAGGCCCTCACGAGGGGCATCATTGCCGCCGGAGCCATACTACAGTATCTCGAGATGACGCAGCACACACAGCTGGCGCACATCACCACCATCAGCCGCATCGAGGAGGAACGCTACGTGCGCCTCGACCGCTTCACCGTGCGCAACCTCGAGCTGACACAGCCCCTCAACGACGGCGGACGCTCGCTGCTCAGCGTCATCGACCACACCATAACACCCATGGGAGCACGCACCATGCAGCGATGGCTCCTCTTCCCCCTGCGCGACGCCACCCAGATCGACGCCCGCCTCGACGTCGTGGACTACTACGTCCGCAACCCCGACGCCAGCCAGCTCGTGGCCGGGCAGCTGCACCTCATCGGCGACCTCGAACGCATAACGTCGAAGGTCAGCGTGGGGCGTGTCTCGCCCCGTGACATCCAGCAGCTGCGCATAGCCCTCGAAGCCCTGCAGCCCATCAAGAACGCCAGCCTACTTGCCGACGACGCCACCCTCTCGCGCATCGGCCAGCAGCTCAACCTCTGCCAGGAGGTGCGCGAGCGCATACGCCGCGAGCTGCAGCCCGACCCGCCGCTCACCCTGCAGAAAGGCGGCGTCATAGCCCGAGGCGTGAATGCCGAGCTCGACGAGCTGCGCGACATCGCCACGGGCGGGCGCGACTACCTCCTCAAGCTCCAGCAGCGCGAGGCCGAGGCCACGGGCATACAGAGCCTCAAGGTGGCCTACAACAACGTCTTCGGCTACTACCTCGAGGTGCGCAACACCTACAAGGACCGCGTGCCCGACACCTGGATACGCAAGCAGACGCTCGTCAACGCCGAACGCTACATCACGCAGGAGCTCAAGGACTACGAGGAGAAGATACTCGGCGCCGAGGAGCGTATGCTGCAGCTCGAGGCGCAGCTCTTCGCCGCACTCGTGGCCGACATCGCCAACTACACGCCCGACATCCAGCGCAACGCTCACCTCATCGCCGAACTCGACTGCCTGCTGTCGTTCGCCAACGTGGCCACACAGCAGCACTACGTCCGCCCCGTCATCGACAACTCCCTGCAGATCGACATACGTCAGGGCCGGCACCCCGTCATCGAGGCCGAGATGCCCCCGGGCCAGACATACACGCCCAACGACATCGCCATCGACACCGACACGCAGCAGATTCTCATCATCACCGGCCCCAACATGGCCGGCAAGAGCGCTCTGCTCCGACAGACGGCACTCATCACCCTCCTCGCACAGGTGGGATGCTTCGTGCCCGCCGAGTCGGCACACATCGGACTCGTCGATAAGATCTTCACACGCGTGGGGGCGTCCGACAACATCAGCGTCGGCGAATCGACATTCATGGTCGAGATGACCGAGGCAGCAAGCATCCTCAACAACATCAGCCAGCGCTCGCTGCTGCTCTTCGACGAGCTCGGCCGAGGCACCTCGACCTACGACGGCATCAGCATAGCATGGGCCATCGTGGAGTACCTCCACCAGAACGCGCAGGCACACCCCCGCACGCTCTTCGCCACCCACTACCACGAGCTCAACGAGATGGCGTCCCAGCTGCCGCGCATACGCAACTTCAACGTCTCGGTGCGCGAGCTGCGGGGCAAAGTCATCTTCCTGCGCAAACTCGTGCCGGGGGGCGCCGAGCATAGCTTCGGCATACATGTGGCACGCCTCGCAGGCATGCCGCGCGACATCGTGCGCCGCGCAGAGGCCATCCTCCGACAGCTGGAGACAGCCCATGCCTCCGACAAGCTTGCCACAGGTGCCAAGATCGCTTCGCCGTCAACGTCCGACAGCATGCAGCTCAACCTCTTCCAGCTCGACGACCCCGTGCTCTCACAGATCCGCGACGAGATACTCTCGCTCGACATCAACAACCTCACGCCTCTCGAGGCGCTGCAGAAGCTCGACAGCATAAAGCACATATTGCTCGGCAAGTGAGGCCCATGCCCACAAGGCAGGCGCAGCCCATATACCCCTTTTCCACGACGCATCCCTGCGGACACTCTCCGCAGGGCTGCGTGTTGTCATGCAGACGGTGGCCACCGTCAGACAGTAGCGTGCGTCTGTTTCAGCATGGGCTCACGCCCCAGGCTGTGGCAAGCCATCCCTGCGGGGTTCTAAGGCATCGGTTTCGGCGAGGAGAGTCACCCCTTCCGTCGAGGCGTGAACATCCCCTAGGGGAGTTAGGTAACTCCCCTAGGCGAGTTGTGTTACTCCCCTAGGCGAGTTACCTAACTCCCCTAGGGGATGTCTTGAGGTCTGCAAGAGGGGGTTACGTTATGTGCGCCGACATTCAGCTGACGACTATCCGCATGAACCCGTATAGGACGCTGCGCCCGACCTTTGCGGATAATTGCGGATAATCATATTCAGCTATTCTCGGAGAGGCCGGCTCATGCCGACTCATCACAGGCCGGGACGCAGGACGCTGCCGAAGAGCCCTGGCGGCTAAGCGTGGAGCATGTCGAGGAAGCGCTCTGCGCACCACAGCTGCCACTTCTGGTTGCCGGTGAGGTCGTGCATGGGTATGTCGCTGCGGAATTCCGGCCGCTGCGGCCCCTGCCAGTTGGCGAAGACGGCATCTACGGGTCGCGGCATGGGGATCTTGAAGGGTATCTCTAGCTCGGGGTACTTGATGGCATAGAGTCCTCGGACGAGGTACTTGGGCTCTCCGCCCCGCACGCGCTCCATGTCGAGGGGCTCGGCCATGACGAGCCGGGCGTATGGGTCGTAGTATGGCATCCATGCCGCGCCGAAGGCGTTGAGGTATGATCCTGAGCTCTCGATGGCGAAGACGTCGTCCATGAACCGGGAGACATCTATGCCGTCGGCCCCTATGCGGTACGGCTCGAAGAGCTCTGCCTGGCTCACGGGGTGTGTGAGCACAAGGCCGGGGTCGAGGAACGTGTATCGCTTCACGAAGGCATCGAACGTCCAGCATGGCGAGATGAGCTTGTCCATGCCTCCGAAGATGAGGTCCGCGCTCTCGCCCACGATCATCAGCTGCACGCCGTCGGCCTTGGCCAGCTCGGCGGCCTTGTAGATCTGCGGCTCTATGGAGTGGACGGGTGCGAACTTGTGACGCATGACGATGGGGGTGTAGCGCTCGTAGTCGTCCATCGTGATGTCGATGAGATGGTGGCGCAGCTGCCACTTGGCACAATATGTCCGTGCCCTCTGCACGTCGGCGTCGAAGACCCCGGATGTGGAGTTGAAGGTGTAGGCATGGCTGCCGGGCTTGAGGTATGCTGCCAGGTTGGCGCTGTCCATGCCCCCGGAGAGCAGGATGCCTATGCTGTCGTACTTCTCATAGAGCGCATCGAACTGGCGCTGTATCTCGTGGTCGATGTCTGCCGATGTCGTCACGGCGATGCGCTGGCTGTCGTCTGCGGGACGGTAGTTCTTGTGTTGGAAGCCCTCGGCGAAATCCACGCCGTCGCGCCAGATGTAGCGGAAGGCGATGTACGAGCTGAGGCAGAAGTCCTTGTCTGTCATGTGGTTTTATGATTTACGATTACTGTTCGGCCCTCTGTCACTTGACATCTTCGAGGTTCTGTCCGCGCACGGCGTTGAGAGCCCTGGTGATCTGTGTGGAAGAGATGCCCTTGGTGTAGGGGAAATATACTATCCTGATGCCCTCGGCCTCAAACTGTTTCTCGTACTCGCGCCACTTCTCGGTGCCGTACCAGTCGTCGCCCACGAAGAGGAACGTCGCCCCGAGCTTCTTGCAGGCAGAGAGCTTGTCCATGTCGTACTGCGGTACGGCAGCATCGACGTACTTGATGCTGCGCACGATCTCTATGCGGTCCTCGAAGGGGATCATCGCCTTCTTGCCTTTGTAGGCGACGAGTTCGTCAACGGTGACGCCGACAATCAGCTTGTCGCACATGCCCTTGGCATTCTTCAGCAGATTCAGGTGCCCGACATGGAAGAGGTCGTAAACACCCGTCGTATAACCTATTGTCATGGTGGTGAAATGAAGCATTACTGTCGGCAAAGGTAGGACAAATCTGCGATATTTTGCCAAAGAATGATAATCTTTTGTGCCAAAAACCTTTTTTTTTATCTTTTTTAGCTAACTTTGCACGCCGAACACATTATGGTGTGCTCTATCGAGACACCTATACTTATCTCCCCAACCACTATGCAAACGAAGGAACCCGTCGATGCCGACGCTCTGAAATCCAGGTTTAACCCCGAAGGCTCCCTGCTGCGCAAGCATCAGATGAGGATGCTGGAGATGGTCAAGGAGCTGGACCGTATCTGCAAGAAGCATGACATACCCTATTTCCTGTACGGAGGGACGCTCCTGGGCGCCATCCGCCACAACGGCTTCATCCCCTGGGACGACGACCTCGACGTCGCCGTGCTGCGTAAGGACTACCTGCGGCTGATGAAGGTCCTGCCTCATGAGCTGCCCGGGCATATCGCCCTGCAGAACAACGACACCGACCCCAACTACTTCTACTTCTTTGCGAAGCTGCGCGACAGGCATTCGCTGCTCGAGGAGGAATGCCCTTACGACCGTGTCTTCCGCGAGCGCGGCGTATATATCGACATCTTCCCCTTCGACAAGGTGCGGCTGTGGACGCACCTCGTCGGCGAGCCTCTGCAGGGGCATACTTTCAAGATCTTCCGCACGGCAACCGACCTTCATAGCGCCATGCGCAAGATACGTGCCATCACCTGGGTGAACAAGCACATCACCTTCCCCGTGCTGCGGTTCGTCAGCCGCATCACCCTGGGAGGCACGCTGACCTACGACTACGGCATACCCTTCCATATCGTGTATGACGAGCACGACATCTTCCCACTGACGACCCATGAGTTCGAGGGCGTTCAGCTGTCGGTGCCTGCCAACAGCCACCACATGCTCGAGACGCAGTATGGCGACTACATGCGTCTGCCCGACCTCGACGACATACAAGGTCACGTCAACAAACTGGAATTCTACGATGACCAAGCAACGTCTCGAATGGCTTGATGCCATGCGTGGCTTCACCATGCTCATGGTGGTGGCCAACCACATCTACGACTTCGGCTTCGGCACTAACGCCAAGTACTCCATGTTCATGTCGCTGTGCCTGCTGTTCAGGATGCCCCTCTTCTTCTTCATCAGCGGCTTCCTGGCCTACAAGGCCGACTTCACGTGGAGCCTGCGCGACACCGGCACGCTGTTGGTCAAGAAGCTGCGTGTGCAGGTGGTGCCCACGCTGGTGTTCATGACGGCCTACATCGCCCTTCGTGCCAAGCATTTCTGGCCGGAGCTGGCAGCGGCGTGGGAGAGTCCCACGAAGGGTGGCTACTGGTTCACGCTGGTGCTGCTGGAGATGTTCATTATATACTATATTATAGAGCTCGCCAGCCGCCGCTCGTCGGTGGCAATCCTGGTGGCGTGGGCCTTGGCCCTTGCGGGCTACGCCACGATGTACATGCCGGCGTGGTTCTCATGGCCTAAGGATTACGTGTGGCACCTGACGAGTGTCACGGGTCTGGTGCGCTACTTCCACTTCTTCCTACTGGGCAACATCGTGCATCGCCACTGGGGCAGGGTGCAGCGGCTGCTCGACTCAGCATGGCTCTACCCGCTGCTCATAGCGGTGGCCTTCATGGGCGCTGCCGACTACCTCAACTGGCACACCCTGCGCCTGCAGTGGGCCAACCTGCCCCGCACGCTGGCCATGTATGCGCTGGTGGTGCTCATCTTCGCCTTCTTCCGCCACTACGCCGGGTGGTTCGGCAAGGACCGCCGCATCGGCGCCGCCATGCAGTATGTCGGCGTGCGCACCCTCGACATCTATCTCATCCACTACTTCTTCATACCCAGGGTGCCCGCCGTGGGGGCATGGTTCAAGGCCAACCCCGGCAACTTCGTGCTCGAAGGCACTGCTGCCATCGCCGTGGCACTGCTCGTGACGGCCTTTGCCCTGCTCACGAGCCACGTGCTCAGGGTGAGCCCGCTACTCAAGCGGTGGCTCTTCGGCAGATGACAGTGCCTGTAGTCTTTCCACCCCTACGGGGTTACTCCCGAAACTTGAATAACCTTAACCATCAACCCCGCCACATGTCAGCATCACCCGTAGCACTCTTCGTATATAACCGGGCCGACAACACCCGCCACACCCTCGAAGCGCTAATGGCCAACACCCTCGCGCCGCAGACCGAGGTCTATGTCTTCTCTGACGGAGGGCGCGACGACGCCTCATGGGCCCTCGTGGGCGAGGTGCGGCGCCTGCTCCGTGAGGTGGAGGCCCGTGTGCGCGCCACCCATGCCTTGCGCGCCCTGCACATCATAGAGCGTCCCGTCAACTACTACCTCGAGCGCAACGTCATCGAGGGCATAGCCTACGTCCTGGAGCGACATCCCACCATCATCGTGCTCGAGGACGACATCGTCACGTCGCCCTACTTCCTCGACTACATGAACACCGCCTTCGACATCTACCGTGACGAGCCGCGTGTGATGCATGTGTCGGGCTTCACACGCGTGGTGCGCGGTGAAGAGTCCATTGGCGGCAACACCTACTTCACACGCTTCATGGCGGGCTGGGGCTGGGGCACGTGGGCCGACCGCTGGCACAAGCACTTCCGCCACTACACATCGAGGGCCGAGGCGCTCTCCGGACTCACCCCCGCCGACATCAGCACGATAGAGTATGGCGGCCGCTTCCACTGCCTGCAGCACCTCGACCACGACCCCATCCCGTGGGACGTGTGCTGGCTCATTGCCATCTATCGTGCTGAAGGGCTGTGCCTGACGCCCATGCAGACCCTGGTGCGCAACATAGGGCTCGACGCCGGCACGCACTTCAGCGCCCTCGACCTGCGCCTCAACATCTGCGGCCGAAGCCTTAACATACCCCTCTCGCGACTCATACAGAGCTATGAGTTCGACCTGCCGCCGCGACAGTTGCCGCTGCCCGTGACGTATGCCAGGCCACAGCTCGACGCCGCCACCGAGGAGGCCGTGGGCGAGGCCCTGCGCGACTGGGGCATACGCTACACGCCCCTCGGCAAGCTCCTGCGACGGGTCAAGCACAGGCTCGGCTGACACTCAAGCATTAACAGTGGCTCATGCCCCTGGCCGTGATGAGCCCCACCTCGGGGTCACACCTCGGATATATTAATATGATTATCCGCAATCGTACCACCAAGACGCTGGAAGCGTCTCCTCTCAATAACCGGGGGTGCGCAGTACCCCCGGATAGGGACAAAAAGGGGAACATCGACCCTGAAGGGGTCGCCCATTACGCTGTTCGGGCACTCTTTCAGAGTGCTTGCCTCTATAGAGCTTGTTATCCGGGGGTGCTCGCTACGCTCGTACCCTCGGTTACCAAAGCGAAGACCGCGTTGCGGTCTCTTTGGTGGTATGATTGCGGATAATCATTATAATTAATTCTCTATGCGCTCGACCTTTGGTCGCTTCGACACTTCTTTACAGAGCGAAGCGACCAGAGGTCGAGCGCGAAGAATTATCTTTGTCTGCTCTTGTCTCTTTTTGGATAATCTCGGCTGCGGCTCGGGCATTAAAGCATGCTTTATGCCGCTCACCTTGCACGAGATTTCGGCATCTTTCGCTTCAAGTCCTTGGGACGTAGCCCGCTACGCCCCGGTGGCCTTGAAACAAGAGCTGCCCGGAAATAGCCTAAGAGCAATCCAGAGCCAGTTTATAGAACCCACCATGAATCATTAATCATTTCGGCGTAATTCGATGCCGCAGTCAAAAAACTTGCGCTTTTATTCGTCTCTTTCACAAAGATTCACTACTTTTGCGGCGCATTTCGCACTATGTCTTAGTCACGACACATTGTTACAACCTTATGAAGAACTTCCGTCTTATCGACAACCTGCTGGGATGGCTCGCCTTTGCCATCGCAGCTTTCACCTATTGCTCCACGGTAGAACCCACGGCATCGTTCTGGGACTGCCCCGAGTTCATCACCACGGCTCATAAGCTCGAAGTGGGTCACCCGCCAGGGGCACCCTTCTTCATGCTCACCGGCAACCTCTTCACGCAGCTCACCTCCGACACCACGAAGGTGGCACTCATGGTCAACATCATGAATGCGTTGCTCAGCGCCCTCACCATAATGTTCCTCTTCTGGACCATCTCGCACCTCGCGCGCAAGCTGGTGTGCGACAAGGGCTGGGTGCAGACCCCTGCGCAGCTCATTGCCATCGAAGGGTCTGCCATGACGGGCGCCCTGGCCTACTGCTGGAGCGACACGTTCTGGTACTCGGCCGTCGAGGGCGAGGTGTATGCCTACTCGAGTCTCTTCACCGCACTCGTCTTCTGGCTGATGCTGAAGTGGGAGGACAATGCCGACAAGCCGCACAGCGACCGCTGGCTCATTCTCATTGCCTATCTCACAGGCCTCAGCATCGGCGTGCACCTGCTCAACCTGCTGTGCCTGCCGGCCATCGTGCTGGTGTATTACTACAAGCGCTCGTCCGACGCCACCCTCAAGGGCAGCATCTATGCGCTGCTGGGCTCCTTCGTCCTCGTGGCAGCGGTGCTCTACGGCATCGTGCCGGGCATCGTGAAGGTGGGCGGTTGGTTTGAGCTGCTCTTCGTCAACGGCATGTCGTTGCCCTTCAACAGCGGCCTCATCACCTACATCTTCCTCCTCGTGGCAGCCGTGCTATGGGCCATCTGGGAGACCGAGAAGGTCAAGGACCTGGGTGCCATGGCTGCCGCCAACGGCGGCGCACTGCCTCCCTCGGCAGGCCGCCACATTTCGCTGGCACGCCTCTCCTTCCTCCTCGCCGTGGCCATGCTGGGCATACCCTTCTACGGCTACGGCTGGAAGAGCATCGCCATCGGCATCGCCATCCTGGCCGCACTCTATGTGCTGCTCACCTGGCGGCGCGACGGCCAGCCCCTGGTGTCGCCGCGCGTGATGAACACCTCGCTGCTGTGCATGCTCATGATCATGGTGGGCTACTCGTCATACGCACTCATCGTCATACGCTCCACGGCCAACACGCCCATGGACCAGAACTCGCCCGAGGACATCTTCACCCTCGGCAGCTATCTCAACCGCGAGCAGTATGGCAGCCGCCCGCTCTTCTACGGTCAGGCCTACACCTCGCAGCCCAAGCTCAAGGCCGAAGGCGGCTACTGCGTGCCGGTGTCCGAGCAGGGCGCTCCCGTCTATCAGCGCAAGGAGAAGGCCACCCCCGACGAGCCCGACCGCTACGAGATACAGCGCTACGACCAGGAGTACGTCTATGCGCAGAACATGCTCTTCCCCCGCATGTACAGCGACCGCCATGCCTCGGCCTACGAGTCGTGGCTGGGCGGCGTCGAGGGCTCGCAGGTGCCTTACGACCGCTGCGGCGAGCCCATGATGGTGAAGATGCCGTCGCAGCTCGAGAACATACGCTTCTTCCTCTCCTACCAGGTCAACTTCATGTACTGGCGCTACTTCCTCTGGAACTTCGCCGGCCGTCAGAATGACATCCAGGGCAACGGCGAACTCGAGCACGGCAACTGGCTCACGGGCATATCCTTCATCGACAACCTGCGCCTCGGCGACCAGAGCCTGCTGCCCACCGAGCTGCGCGAGAACAAGGGGCGCAACGTCTTCTTCTGCCTGCCGCTGCTGCTCGGACTCATCGGGCTGCTGTGGCAGACCATGACACCCGGCGTGGGGCGCGAGTCGCGCGGCGATGCCGGCATCAAGCAGTTCTGGGTCGTCTTCTTCCTCTTTTTCATGACGGGCCTCGCCATAGTGGTCTATCTCAACCAGACACCACAGCAGCCGCGCGAGCGCGACTACGCCTACGCCGGCTCGTTCTACGCCTTTGCCATCTGGATAGGTCTCGGCGTGACAGCCATCGCCGACTGGATAGGACGTCTCATCAACAAGACATCGGAAAGCATCACCATCCCCGGAGCCGCCGTGGCACTGCTGTGCCTGCTCGTGCCGGTGCAGATGGTGTCGCAGACATGGGACGACCACGACCGCAGCGAGCGCTACACCTGCCGCGACTTCGGCCAGAACTACCTCATGAGCCTTCAGGACGAGGGCAACCCCATCATCTTCACCAACGGCGACAACGACACCTTCCCGCTCTGGTACAACCAGGAGACGGAGGGTGTGCGCACCGATGCCCGCGTCTGCAACCTCTCGTACCTGCAGACCGACTGGTACATCGACCAGATGCGCCGTCCGGCCTACGACTCGCCCAGCGTGCCCATCTCGTGGCGCAGGATAGACTACGTCGCCGGCACACGCGAGGGTATACGCGTCAGCCCCGGCACTCTCGAGAAAGCCATCGAATACACCCGCAACGACCCCGCTGCACAGCGCGAGCTCCTCGGCGACAACCCCTATGAGCTCACCAACATCATCGACAAGTGGATCCTCAGCCCCAACCCCGACATGCAGATCTTCCCCACAGACAGCATCGTCGTCACCATCGACAAGGAGGCCGTGCGACGCAGTGGCATGATGATGGCCGCCGACAGCATCCCCGACGTCATGCACATAAACCTCAAGGGCAAGCGCGCCATCTACAAGAACGAGATGATGATGTACGAGATGATAGCCCGCTGCAACTGGGAGCGTCCTCTCTACGTCGCCATGACCGTGGGTTCTGACAACTACGGCAACCTCGGCGACAACTTCGTGCAGGAGGGTCTGGCCAACCGCATCACGCCCTTCAACACGAAGTCCAGCGGCCGTCGCATCGATGCCGACCGCATGTACGACAACCTCATGAACCGCTTCCGCTTCGGCGGCATCGACAAGGACGGCATCTACCTCGACGAGACGGTGATGCGCATGTGCGTGACGCACCGCCGCATCTTCGCCCTGCTCGCCACGCAACTCATGCGCGACGGCGACAACCAGCGCCTGCGCCCGCTCCTCGAGAAGGTGGGGCAGGTCATCCCCGAGAAGAACGTGCCGCACAGCTATGCCAGCGGCTCACTCGAACTCGCGGCAGCATGGCTCTCGCTCAACGACAACAGCGAGGCAGCACACATCGCCTCTGCCGTCGCCACCACGGCGTCAGAGTACCTCGAATGGTACGCCCACCTGCCACAGCGGCAGCAGACGCTCAACGAGAACGAGATTCTCTACTACTTCTACCAGCTCAGTGATGCCGTGAAGATCCTCGAGAAATGCGACGCCGACGCCGCAGCACGCTTTGAGCAGCGCCTCAAGGGCCTCGCCGCAAGCCTCGATGCCTGAGAGCCGACCCCCCCACACACCACCGCCACACACAGCACAACGTGTTCATAGAGCAGCCCGCACGCTTCCTGCGCTGGATATATCCCAACGCCATCTGGAGGATGGACCCGTCGGAGAAGGCCGTTTACCTCACCTTCGACGACGGCCCCATCCCCGAGGCTACGCCCTTCGTGCTCGACGTGCTGCGCCGCTACGGCATACGTGCCACCTTCTTCGTCGTGGGCGACAACGTGCGCAAGCATCCCGACATATTCCGTCAGGTGGTGGAGGCAGGACACCGCATCGGCAACCACACCTTCAACCACATCGGTGGCTTCCGATGGCCGTCAGACAAGTACCTCAGCAATACCGACAAGGCTCAGGAGATTATTGAGAGCATGATGCCTGCGGCCGGAGACGCGCCGGCGCAGCCTGCCACTGCGCCGGCACCGCTCTTCCGCCCTCCGCACGGGTGGATGCGCACCATGCAGTACAAAGTGATACGCCACTACGGCTACAAAATCATCATGTGGGACCTCGTGACGCGCGACTACAGCCGTCGGCTCACTGCCGACGACGTGCTTGCCAATGTGAAGCGCTATGCCCGCAACGGGTCCATCATCACCTTCCACGACTCACTGCGCAGCATCGACAAGCTGCACATCATGCTGCCCGAGGCCATAGAATGGCTCCTCGCGCAGGGCTACACCTTCCGTGTCTTCGACTGAAGGCCGTGCCTACTCCCAGCACTCGATGTCGCTTTCTATCTCCGGCAGCTGGTGACGGTGGAAGACGGGTTCCTTGATGCCACGGCGCTTCTGGCTGCGATAGTCGTCGAGGAGCCTGAAGGCATAGCGCCCCAGCAGCACGATGGCTATGAGATTGACCGCCGTGAGGAATGCCATGAAGAAATCCACGATATTCCACACCAGTTCGAAGCTCGCCACGGCTCCGAACATCACCATCACCCCGGCCGAACAAAGGCGATACAGGGTGAGCACATGGGCGTTGCGGGTGATGAAGCGTATATTGGCCTCGCCGTAGTAGTAGTTGCCGATGATGCTCGAGAAGGCGAACAAGAAGATTGCCACAGCCACGAAGTCGGGGCCGTTCTCGCCAATCTCTGACTCCAGAGCCATCTGTGTAAGTCCTATGCCGTTGAGACTGTCGTCGCCGTAGAGGCCGCTGATGAGGATTATGAACGCCGTGCACGAGCACACCAGCAGCGTGTCAGTGAAGACACCGAGAGCCTGTATGAGCCCTTGCTTCACAGGATGCGTGACGGCGGCTGTCGCTGCCACGTTGGGGGCACTGCCCTCGCCAGCCTCGTTGGAGAAGAGGCCGCGCTTCACGCCATACATTATCGTGGCTCCGATGCCGCCTCCCGCCACCTGGCTGAAGCCGAAGGCATCGCTGACGATGAGCTTCAGCACGTGAGGCAGGAGCTGATAGTTCATGCATATCACCACCACTGCCAGCACCAGATAGCCTACGGCCATCAGGGGTACCAGTATGGAGCTGACGTGCGCTATGCGCTGTATGCCGCCGAAGACTATCGTCAGCGCCATGGCGGCGATGGCAACACCCACCCACGTCGGCGACAGCCCGAAAGCCTCATACATGGCCGCGCAGATGGTGTTGGCCTGAATGGAATTGTTGGAGAGACCGAACTGGCACGTGATGAGCACTGCGAAGGCCACCGCCAGACCGCGGTGATGCAGGCCGCGCTGAATGTAGTAGGCCGGTCCGCCGATGAAGGAGTCGTTGGCCTTCTGCTTGAAGAGCTGAGCCAACGTGGACTCCACGAAGGCCGTAGCGCTGCCTATGAGTGCTATGACCCACATCCAGAACACGGCTCCCGGGCCTCCGACGGCGATGGCCGACGCCACGCCGGCAAGATTACCGGTACCTACGCGTGTGGCCACGCTGACGGCAAAGGCCTGGAACGATGATATGTGCTTTGTGCCGCCGACAGTATCTACGGCAGAGTCGGTGAGCAGACGCAACATCTCGCCCACCATGCGAAACTGCACGAAGCGCGTGCGCCATGTGAACCAGAGGCCGCAGGCCACGAGGGCGCCGATGAGGACGTAGCCCCACACGGCGTCGTTGATGGCTGTGATGATGGTGTTGACGTCAGTCATAAGAGGTTTTATGCAATCATGGCGTATGTCTTCTCGATAATCTCGAAAAGACTGTCCACGGTGTCGGCCCTCAGCATGGCGATGCGGGTCTGCCTGAAGTCGGGTATGCCCTTGAAGAGTGGCGACGCTGCCAAATGGCGTCGCGAGTGCAATATGCCGCTGTATTCGCCCAGACGCTGCACGGAGGTGAGCACCTGCTCCTTGAGGATATCCACCTTCTGGCGTGTCGTAAGCTCCTGGCGCGAGAACACCCACGGCTGCCCGAAGGTGGCACGACCTATCATCACGCCGTCCACGCCATAGCGGTCGAAGGCAGCCTCTGCCTCGCCGATGGAGTGTATGTCGCCGTTGCCGATGATGGGAATCCGCATGCGCGGGTTGCGCCGCACCTCGCCGATGAGAGTCCAGTCGGCAGTGTCGGTATAGAGCTGCGAGCGTGTGCGGCCGTGGATGGTGAGGGCCGAGATGCCACAGTCTTGCAGCTGCTCGGCCAGGCTCACGATGATCTTGTGCTCGTGGTCCCAGCCCAGACGCGTCTTGGCGGTGACGGGGACGCTGTCGCCCACGGCATCCACCACGGCACGTGCTATCGCCAGCAGGCGTGGCGGGTCTTGCAGGAGGCCCGCCCCGGCACCCTTGGTGGCAATCTTCTTAACAGGACATCCGAAGTTGATGTCGAGCACGTCGGGTCGGGCCTGCTCCACTACGATGCGTGCGGCATCGGCCATCGTGGCGGGGTCCTTGCCGTAGATCTGTATGGCCACGGGGCGCTCCTCGTCGCACACCTCAAGCTTCTTCATGCTCTGCTTGACGAGACGCACGAGGGCGTCGCAGTTCACGAACTCCGAATAGACCATGGCGGCTCCGAGCCTGCGACAGAGCAGGCGGAAGCCGATGTCCGTGACATCCTCCATGGGAGCCAGGAGGAGCGGACGCGCGCCCAGGTCGATGTTTCCTATCCGCATCTCTCTGCCTATGCCATGGCCTGCTGCAGGTCGGCGATGATGTCCTCCACATTCTCCAGACCCACGCTGAGGCGTATGAGGTCGGGTGCCACACCGGCCTCGCGCAGCTGCTCGTCGCTGAGCTGGCGGTGTGTGTGGCTGGCGGGATGCAGCACGCAGGTGCGGGCATCGGCCACGTGTGTCACTATGCTCACGAAGTCCAGACGGTCCATGAAGCGAATGGCGTCCTCGCGCGTGCCCTTGAGTCCGAAGGCGATGACGCCACACGAGCCATTGGGCAGGTACTTACGTGCCAGGTCATGGTACTTGTTGCCGGGCAGGCCGCAGTAGTTCACCCATGCAACCTTCGGGTTCTGCTCCAGCCATTCGGCCACGCGCTGTGCGTTCTCGCAGTGACGCGGCATGCGTAGGTGCAGCGTCTCCAGCCCGAGGTTCAGGAGGAACGAGTTCTGCGGTGCCGGTATGCTGCCGAGGTCGCGCATGAGCTGCGAGACGAGCTTTGTGACGTAAGCCTTCTTGCCGAAGGCCTTGGTGTAAGTGAGTCCGTGGTAGCTCTCGTCGGGGGTGGTGAGGCCGGGGAACTTGTCGGCGTATGCTTCCCATTCGAAGTTGCCGCTATCCACGACGGCACCGCCCACCTGTGTGGCGTGGCCGTCCATGTATTTGGTGGTGGAGTGTGTCACGATGTCGGCTCCCCACTCGAAAGGACGGCAGTTGATGGGCGTGGCGAAGGTGTTATCGACGATGAGCGGCACACCGGCCTCGTGGGCCAGACGTGCGAAGCGCTCGATGTCGAGGACGTTGCCGCCGGGGTTGCTGATGGTCTCGCCGAACATGCACTTCGTGTTGGGCCGGAAGGCGGCGCGGATGCGGTCGTCGTCCCACTCGGGGTCAACGAACGTGCTGTCGATGCCCAGCTTCTTCAGCGTGACGGCAAAGAGGTTGTAGGTCCCGCCATAGATGGTGTTTGAGGTGACGAAGTGGTCGCCGGCCTGGCAGATATTGAAGACGGCATAGAACGATGCCGCCTGCCCGCTGGAGGTGAGGACGGCTCCCACACCGCCTTCGAGGGCGGCTATCTTTGCCGCCACGGCGTCGTTGGTGGGGTTCTGCAGGCGTGTGTAGAAATATCCCTCTTCTTCGAGGTCGAAGAGGCGTGCCATCTGCTCGGAGGTCTCGTAGCGGAAGGTTGTGCTCTGGTAGATGGGCAGTTGCTGCGGCTCGCCTTTCTTGGGCGACCAGCCGCCGTGGATGCATATTGTTTCGAGGTTCTTTTTCATCTTTCTTGTTTTGAGGGGGAGGAATAGGGGGAGCGCGGGGAGCGCGGGGAGCGCGAGGGGGCGCGAGGGGGCGCGAGGAGGCGCGAGGAGGCGCGGGGAGGCGCGAGGGGGCGCGGGGAGCTGCGAGGGCGCTGCGAGGGGGGCGCGTGGAGCTGCGAGGAGGCGCTGCGAGGGCTGCGGGGTAAGGGAGCCGCCGTAATACGGCGGCGTACTCAACAGGTGGCAGCCAGTGGAGGGGCGACAGATGGAGGAGGTGCGTCCCGTCTCTTTCGCCTGCGATTCCATCGCAGGCAGCTAGCCGAGGGGCGACAGCCGAAGGGCGACAGCCGAGGGGTGACAGCCAAAGCTCGCAAGCCGAGGGGCGACAGCCAAAGCTCGAAAGCCGAAGCTCGCAAGCCGAGAGGCGACAGCCAAAGCTCGCAAGCCGAGGGGCGCACGCCGAAGGCCTGCCGTCGGAGTGGCGGCTCGGGCGTTACTCGGCGATGAGGAGGAAGTAGTTTTTCTTGCCCTTCTGGATGAGGAGGTAACGGCCGTCGATGAGATCGGCGGTAGTGACAGGCTGATCGAAGGCAGCGAGCTTCTCCTTGTTGAGGCTCACGCCGCCACCCTGCACCATCTTGCGCATCTCACCCTTCGAGGGGAAGCACTGTGTCTCTGTGGCCATGAGCTCCACGGCCTTGATGCCCTCGCCGTCGAGGAGGCTCTTGGCGATGCGGAACTGCGGCACGCCGTCGAAGACGTCGAGCAGCGTCTGCTCGTCGAGGGCCATGAGGGCGTCCTTGGTGCTCTTGCCGAAGAGCATCTGGCTGGCCTCCTGTGCCATGCGCAGGTCCTGCTCGCTATGCACCATCTTCGTGACCTCCTCGGCCAGGCGGCGCTGCAGCTCGCGGCGGCCGGGATCCTCGCGGTGACGGGCAATGAGGTCGTCAATCTCGTCCTTAGGCAGGGAGGTGAAGATCTTGATGTAGCGCTCGGCGTCCTCGTCGGCCACGTTGATCCAGAACTGGTAGAATCGATATGGCGATGTGTAGCGGCGGTCGAGCCAGATGTTGCCCTGCTCGGTCTTGCCGAACTTGCGGCCGTCGCTCTTGGTGATGAGCGGACACGTGAGGGCGTATGCCTCGCCGCCACCCATGCGGCGTATGAGCTCGGTGCCGGTGGTGATGTTGCCCCACTGGTCGGAACCGCCCATCTGCAGCTTGCAGCCCTTGTGGGTGTTGAGGTAGTAGAAGTCGTAGGCCTGCAGCAGCTGGTAGGTGAACTCTGTGAAGGAGAGGCCGTCGCGTGCCTCGCCGTTGAGACGTTTCTGCACGCTGTCCTTGGCCATCATGTAGTTGACGGTGATGTGCTTACCCACGTCGCGTGTGAAGGCGAGGAATGAGAAGTCCTTCATCCAGTCGTAGTTATTGACAAGCTCAGCGCGGTTGGGCGCATCGCTCTCAAAGTCGAGGAAGTGTGCCAGCTGTGCCTTGATGCACGCCACGTTGTGAGCCAGTGTCTGCTCGTCGAGCAGGTTGCGTTCCTGGCTCTTGCCGCTGGGGTCGCCGATCATGCCTGTTGCCCCCCCAACGAGTGCGAGGGGCTTGTGTCCGCATCGCTGCAGGTGTCGCAGCATCATCACGCCGCAGAGGTGTCCGATGTGGAGGCTGTCGGCAGTGGGGTCTATGCCCACGTATGCCGTGACTTGTTCTTTCTGTAAGAGTTCTTCGGTGCCTGGCATCATCTGGTGGACCATGCCGCGCCATGTGAGTTCTTCAACGAAGTTCATTGAATGATAAGTTACTGTTAAAACGGATTAATAATGTTTTTGGGCGCAAAGGTAGTGCTTTAGTGCCACATGGCCAAACTTATTGCGTTAAAGATTCTTACGACGCGGTTTTAGGGGAGGCGGCGTGGCAAGTGAAAAGCTGCTCCCGGCGGGAAAACCGCCGGGAGCAAACTAATCCAAGGAGGCAAAAAGGAGCCAACGGCGCCAAGAGAGCCAACGAATCCAATAGTGGCAACAAGGCGAAGGTTGAGTCCACTTGACAAAGTCATAAAAGGAGTAAAAAACATGTTTGGAATAAGCTCCCCTTAGGGACGCGCCAGCGAGATTCCAAGGACTTTCTCAAGTGGACTCAAGGTTAAAGCTTCACGCTGACGGGACGCCCTGTGTAGGTGATGGCTTTCACTTGGCCGCCGGGGGTGTGAATACGGAATGTTCGCGAGGCAATCATGCCGGGGAACTGACCTTTGCGCTTGCCGATGGTGAGCTTATGGGAGCTGTCGTTCCACGTGAATGTTATCTCTGAGCGTTGGCCGTCGGCGTAGCGGAAGGAGTCGCCCTCGTCCTCGTAGAGCGTGAATGTGCCGTCGGCTCCGGGATAGACCCTTATCTCGAGGTCGTCCCACGGCTTCTCGGCAACATACTGCACGTCGGGTCCCATGGGCAGTATGCTTCCGGCACGTACATACAGCGGGCTGTGGCTGAGAGGTATGACGGCCTGCAGCGTCTGGCCTCCGGCGTGGCGCTCTCCGCTCCAGAAGTCATACCAGTCGGCACCGGCAGGGAGGTATGCGGCGTAGGTCTTGGCCTCACCCCAGTTGACGGGGGGATAGAGCTCACCCTTGCCGTCAGGGCCGGCCCCCTCGGAGGAATCCTGACTCTTGTTCCATCCCGAGAGCTCGTCGGTGCGCACGATTTTCTCCTCGGTGTAGAGCGGCCTCGTCACCGGCACGGCGAGCAGCGAGCGTCCGAACATATACTCTGACGGCATGTCCCACACGTTGCGGTCGCCGGGGAAGTCCATGATGAGTGGCCGCATGAAGCTGTCGTCGGCCGTAGCCACCTGCCATGATGTGCTGTAGATATACGGTATGAGGCGGTAGCGTAGGCGCACGGCCTCCACGAGGGCATCATAGACGGGCTCGCCGGCCTTGCCGTAGTAGTAGAGCTCGCGATAGACGTCCGTGCCGTGGCTGCGCATCATGGGGCACAGCGCCCCGAACTGCATCCATCGTACGTAGAGCTCCTGGTACTGCGGGTTCTTGGTTGCGGAGTTGTGTCCCCGTGTGTTGTAGGCCCCGGCGAAGAAGCCGCCGATGTCGGTGTTGACCTGCGGGTTGCCGGTGAGCGTGTAGTTGAGGCATATCGGCACCTGCTTGCGCAGGCTCTCCCAGCTGGAGCCAATGTCTCCGCTCCAGGTGTTGGCCCCTGTGCGCTGCTGTCCGGCGAAGTATGAGCGTGTGAGGATGAATGGCCTGTGCTCAGTGTCGGCAGCCCGCTGGTGGGCATAGACGCCCTCTACGCAGGCGAGGGGGAAGGCGTTGCGCAGTGAGCGGTATGACGTCCTCACGGCGGCGGGTGCCGAGGCCGTTGCCGCCACGTCGGCTAAGCCGTTGTGGTCTGAAGGCAGCGTTATAGCAATCTGCTCGTCGAGGTCACTGTCCTTGAAAGAGTGATGGTCGGGGTCGGTGGAGTCCATCCACCACGCGTCGATGCCCATGGCGTGGAGGCGCTGCAGGTTCTGCCAGTAGATGTCGCGCGCCTCGGTGGCAAAGGGGTTATACACCCTGACACCGCTGGGATAGTCCATGCGTGGCGGCCACATGGGGAGTCCGCTCTGCGGCCATGTCTCGAAGGCCATGAGGTAGCCCTTACTGTCCATCTGTGCATATCCCTTGGTCCTGGGTCCGAAGCTCTGCCAGATGCTGATGCTCATGTGAGCATGGTGGGTGCGGTGCACCTCGTCGATCATGCTCTGCGCCTGCTGGAAGTCCTCGTTGAGGAACTCCATGGCATTCCAGTTGTAGTTGGAGCCCCAGTACTGCCAGTCCTGTATGATGCCGTCGAGGGGTATGCCGAGCCGACGGTATTGCCTTACGACCTGCAGCAGCTCCTCCTGGCTCTTGTAGCGTTCGCGGCTCTGGTGGAAGCCGTAGGTCCACAGCGGGAGCATGGGCGCCTGCCCTGTGAGGTGCCTCAGCTGGCGTATCACGCCGTCGGCGTTGCCGCCGAGCATGAAATAGTAGCACAGGTCATCGCCGACCTGCGACTCGAGAGTCAGCGCATCGCGCGTGTCGAGCTGTGTGGGCGAGTAGTTGTCCCAGTATATGCCGTAGCCCTTGATGCTCTGGAAGACGTTGGCATAGTCCTCGAGGTTAGACTGCATCATGAGGCGGTTCTCGCCGCGCTGGCTCATCTTGCCGTTCTGCAGCAGGCCGACGCCATAGATGGGTTCGTCCTTGTCGAGGAGCCACGTCTGGCGCACGCGGTATCGCCCCCGGTCGGGACCTTCGGCTATCGGTGTGAAGGCATGCGGGCCCTCTGCTGCCAGGGTGTTGCCCTTGGCATCGGCGAAGGTGACAGTGCCCGTGGCCTCGTTGACGGTGACGCGCAGAGCGCTGGAGGTGTAGGTCACGACGTCGCCGCTGCGCCGCGTGCTCACCTTCACGTCCCTGGGCTTGGCCGTCACCACGAGGTCGATGTTGTGTGCAGGCACCTGCCCGTGGGGTGCCTTAAGGATGCGCACTGTCTGGGGCGTGAAGAATGTCACGTCCTGTGCGGCCAGGGCTTGTGCTGCGAGTAGCAGCATTGCTGTCAGTCTTAGCTTCATGGTTTATATGTATTGTGGTGTCAGTGTCAATCCATCTCCTCATCGGGCTCGTAGCCGCCCATCTCACGTATGGCGTTCTTGAGCATGGTGTATTGCTGGTAGAGGTTATTGACGGGCTGTTCGCCCCGGGTGTAGTCGTGCATCGGACTCTTGAGGAAGAAGCTGAGGAACCTCTGTGTGCCGTAGCGCCCTGCCCTGGCGGCGAGGTCGGTGAGCAGGCACAGGTCGAGGCAGACGGGTGCTGCGAGTATGCTGTCGCGGCACAGGAAGTTGATTTTCACCTGCATGGGGTAGCCCATCCACCCGAAGATGTCTATGTTGTCCCAGCTCTCCTTGTTATCGTTGCGCGGGGGGTAGTAGTTGATGCGCACCTTGTGGTAGAAGTGAGTGTCGTCCTCGTTGCCGTGGCCGTAGAGGTCGGGCTGGAGGTCGGGTCGCAGTATCGTCTCGAGGGTAGAGAGCTTCGAGACCTCCTTGGTGTGGAAGTTCTCGGGCTCGTCGAGCACGAGTCCGTCGCGGTTGCCGAGGATATTCGTTGAGAACCATCCGTTGAGTCCCAGGCACCGTGTGCTGATGATGGGTGCGAAGCCGCTCTTGACGAGCGTCTGTCCGGTCTTGAAGTCCTTGCCGGCGATAGGCATGTGTGTCTGCTGTGCCAGCTCCCACATGGCGGGAATGTCAACCGTTGTGTTGGGTGCGCCCATGATGAAAGGCGCTCCCTCGGCCAGAGCGGCGTAGGCGTAGCACATCGACGGGGCAATGTGCTTGCGGTCGTCGGCACGCATGGCGGCCTCGAGGTCGCAGAGGCGGTAGTGCACGCTCTCGTCAACGGGCACATATATCTCCGTCGATGCCGCCCACAGCACCACGATGCGCTCGCAGGCGTTGCGTGTGCGGAAGTCGCGTATGTCCTTGCGCAGCGCCTCCACCATCTCCCATCGTGTGGCACAGGGCTTCACGTTGTCGCCGTCGAGGCGTTTGACATAGTTCTTGTCGAAGGCAGCGGGCATGGGACAGATGGCCTCGAGCTCCCGGCGCACGGGATTGATGTCGCGTTCGTTGAGCACCTGTGCGTAGATGGCAGCCTGATATGCATTCTGTGGATATACGTCCCAGCATCCGAAGACGATATCGTCGAGCTTGGCCAGAGGCACGATGTCGGCGTAGTGCATGTAGCGCTTGTCATCGCCGCGTCCGACGCGGATGCTGTCATACTGTGTCATGGAGCCGATGGGCTTGGCCAGCCCCTTTCGTGCCATGAGCACGCCGGTGATGAATGTTGTGGCCACGGCACCATTGCCGACCACGAGAATACCGAGTTTTCCCCTTGCCGGGGAGACATTGGATATAGCCATAATAGATGAATATATTTGTCTGAAACGCTAATTTGTGGCAAAGGTACACATTATTCGCCACATGTGCAGCGTTTTTGCTGAAATCTTTGTTAAAAATCAGCCGAGTGCAGCGGCAATGCGGTCGAAGGCGCTGCGCCAGGGGCGCGTGCGCATGAGGATGCTCTCGAAGAGCGTGAGTCCGAGTATTGCCGTCATGATGCCGAGCAGCACGTCGATGGTGTAGTGGTGTGCGCTGTAGATTGCCGTCCACCATATTCCTGCCGAGACGATGGCGAGCATGACCGTCCATGTGCGCTCGTGGGACTTCATGGCGTAGAAGCATGCCACGGGGCAGTAGGCGGCATGCAGCGAGGGCACGGCGGCAAAGACGTTGCTGTTGCCGCCATAGATGGTCTCGAAGACAGGCACGCCCACCAGCTCGTCGAAGCGCAGCAGCCCGGCGGCATTGCCCTTGGTGCCTATCACGGCCTCGAAGCCGTGCTGCATGACATACCATGGCGGTGCGGCAGGATGTGCGTAATAGGCTGCGAAGCCAATGACGTTGACGATGAGGAATGCCAGGGCATAGCGGAAGCTGAGCTGCCGACGTCCCGTGGCGTAGAGGTAGAGTGCGAAGAAGACAGGCAGCGGCACCCAGCACATATAGAAGCATCCGGCCATGAAGTCGGCCGCTGCCGAGGTGTGTGCCGTCATCCACTCGGTGGGCGTGAGCATCGTGCCGTCGGGCATCGTCACGCCAAAGAGTGCGAGCTCGGCATCATAGAGCCCTCGCGTGTCGATGTCGCCGAAGAGGTAGTTGGGTGCGAGGCCCATGGCGAAATACGCCATTCCGAAGATGATGAGTGGCGACATTGCCGCGAGGAAGCGGCATACCTCTCTCGCCGGCGACGGCGGTGTGTGGGGGCGTGTATGTGTGTCTGGGTTCATAGGCAGGTTCAGGGTTCTCAGGCAGGTGAGGAGGTTCTCAGGCAGGTTCAGGGTTCTCAGGCAGGTGAGAAGGTTCTCAGACATGTGAGGATGTCGGGTTTAACAGCTGATTCCTCACGTGTGCGATGCGCACTAAGGCCGTGATGTTGGCCAGCACGGCAATGACGATTACCGGCACTGCCACGAGCCACACAGGGTCGAAGTGGGGTCGCACCACGTCCTGCAGCAGTCCGGCCAGGAGCAGTCCGAGCGTTGTGACGACGACGCGCTCCGGCCTCTGCATCAAGCCGACCTTGCAGTCGCAGCCCATGGCCTCGCCCCTGGCGCGGGTGTAGCTCACCATGATGCTGCCTGCCAAGGCCATGAAGGCGAAAAGTGCAAGAACCTGATAGTCATTGTAAGTAAAATAAAACGCGAGGGCAGAGAGCGTCGCCAGCTCGCTGTAACGGTCTGTGACGCTGTCGAGGAAGGCCCCGAAACGCGTCGTCATCTCTGCCGTGCGTGCCATGCGGCCATCCACCATGTCCATGATGCTGAAGAGCAACATTATTGCCCCTGCCCAACCGAGCAGGTCGTATCTCTTGGGGAGTCCGAACACGGTCTCGAAGCGTGCCTCCAGAGCTGCCATGACGATGATTACGGCAGCCACGATGTTGCCGAGGAGGCCGACAAGCGTTATCATGTTCGGCGTGGCTCCGAGCTTCACGAGCACGCGTATGGGTGGGTCAATGATGCCGTAGATGCCTTGCTGTATGGCATCGCGCATGGCGCTGAACGTTGTCTTCATATCAGTGGAGCTGTCGTTGTGTCAGTATTTGCGGAAGGTGAGTGTGGTGTCTGCTGCCTGTAGTGTGAGGTTGCTACGGTCGAGACGGTTGATGTGGAAGCTTGGCGTCGTGGTGTGTATGCCCCAGGCATCCATCTCGCCGGCACTCATCTGCGCGTCGGTGATGAGGTGGTCGTCGTCGCCGTGGCTGAGGTCATGGAATGCCGCGCGTGTGATGTCATAGATGCGCAGAGAGTCGCCACGTCTCTCGAAATGAGCAAAGTATGTTCTCGAGGTGTGCTTCTTCTCCCACTGTGTGAGGTGGAGCTGGAAGCTAAGGAAGAGCTCGTCGTCGCGCGTCGGGCGCAGGCCGTCGGGTGTCTCCACGCTCATGAGTTGCCACATGCCGTCGAGGGGGCCGTTCATCGGCACCTTGTCGCACGTCGTGAGGAGAGTCAGTGCGAGGACTGTGAGGATAGCTGTTGAGGTATGTCGCATGTATTATCTTATAGCATATTTCAGGGTCAGCTGCGCGCCGAAGGAGTTGCCGAGGATGCGGCCGTGGTCGAGCCCCAGGCCCAGACGTGCGCTGCAGCGCCGTGCCCAGCGTGGGCGGTAGGTGGCTTCGGCGAGGAAATAGTCCTGGCGCATGGCAGGTTCAGGCAGAGGTGTCGTGTAGGTGCCCCAGTTCCATGTTATGGATGCCATGACGCGCCAGTGCCATTCCGCCGAGGGGTCGCCGGCGATGCCGAGGTGCAGGGCCTTGACGCGGTTGTTGTAGAAGCTGAGGGTGTTGGCATGGCCGAAGACGTCGTTGTAGAGGGGCGACGTGATGAGCGGGTTGCCGATGCCGTGACCGTAGTTCTGCCATCCGGCGTAGAGGTTGTGGTTGTAGTAGTCGTCGCGACCGTTCATCTTGTCGCGGATGGTGGCTGTGCGGTCGTGATAGACGGCTCCGCTCTGGTCGGTGCTGGTGAGATACTCCACGACTGCCGAGCTTACGTAGGGATTGCGTGGCGGACGCACCTCGCCTCCGATGAGCATGTCGCGGATGCCATACTGCACGGTGAGCATGGACTGGTCCTCGAACATGCGCTCCCAGTAGGCTGTGGCCTGCCAGCGGCGACCGTGGTAGCGCAGCTGCATGACATAGCTGCCGATGGTGTTGCCGGCAGTGTTGGGGTCGGTGACGTCGGTCTCGTCGCTGCCCTGACAGATGAGAGCCTGCCAGAATGCCTTAAGGCCGTGGCCGTGCTTGAAGGTCATCAGCTCGCCGCCGCCGATGCGCAGGCTACGGGTGTTGTAGGTCGTGCCGCCGAACTGCGTGGCCATGCGCAGTCCGATCTCGTAGGTCAGCGGGAAGACCTCGCTGCGCCCGAATCGCCAGAAGAGACCCTTCTCGTGGTAGAGGGTGTGGCGTGTGTAGCGTGTCTGCGGAGCTGCCCAACGTTGCTGCCAGAGACCGTCGGTCGTGAGGCCGTACGAGCCGTAGAGCTTCCACTTCCACCAGCCCTTGGTGCCGGGGAAGGTGAACCAGTCCACGTCCAGACGTATCTGGGGTATGGGCTGTGCGTTGATGCCCATGGAGAGGTCGCCGCTGGTGAGCTCTGAGGAGTGTGTCTCCAATGGCAGTATCTTTGAGCCTATGGTGACATGGAGCTTCTTCCATGCCGCCTCGATATAGGCCTGCTCCACGATGCCTATGCGCTCATGCCCCTCGGCCACTGCCACGTCGAGGCCGTAGCCCAGACGCCAGCGCCGCGCCGAGTCGGCATCCATCGGCCTTATGATGTAGGCACGCTGATAGGCCGATGCCCTGCGCACGCTGGCCAGACCGTTGCGGTTGGCGGTGAGCCACAGCGGCGCGAAACTGCCCGTGGCAGCCGTTGCCGACAACTCCACGCCAATCTCGTTGCCGTCGAAATGATCGGCAAAGCGCTCACGGGCAACTGTGTCGCCCTCAGCAGTATAAGCTGCCGCAGCCTCACCCGACATGGCAAGGGAGGCAACCATTATGAATATGATAAGCCGTTTCACGCTACAAAATTACATAAACCGTCTTAACATACCTCATATTCTACAGCTCTTTTCACACATTTTAGCATAATTTTTGCTTACGTTTCACTCTTTCTCTCTAAATTTGCACCCGCAAATAGGGACTTACTATTTTATTAACTTACAACAAATCAGTTATGAAAAAGATTCTTTCCTTTGCTGCCGTAGCAGCAGCCATGTGCTTCACAGCTTGCACAGGCAACAAGACCTCCAACACCACCGAACCCGATTCACTCTGCTGCGACTCAGCCGCTAAGGAATGCTGCGAACAGAAGGCCGAGTGCCCCGCCGAGGAAGCCAACACCATCGTCGCCACCCTTTCAGAACTCGTGGAGAAGGGCGATGCCGAGGGCATCAAGGCTATTGCCGCTCAGTTCTCCGAGAAGATTGCCGCATTCATCGCCCGTGGCGATGAGGAGGCAGCCACAAAGTACGCAGCCATCATCAACAACTTCGTTGCCGAGAACTGCGACAAGCTGAAGAACCTCGGCGTGGCCACCGCTTTCAGCGATGCCCTTGCCAACGTCCAGGGTCTGCCCGCCGGCATCACCGACATGGTGACTAACGCTGCCAACGGCGTTAAGAGCGACATGCTCAGCAACATCCTCAACACCGTGGCAGGTGCCAAGGACGCTGCACAGGGTGCTGCCGCTGACGCTCAGGACGCTGCCGCCGCTGCCGTGGATGCTGCTGCCCAGAAGGTCGAAGAGGGCAAGGATGCCGCCAAGGAAGCTGCCGGTCAGGCTGTAGATAACGCCGCCGCTGCTGCCAAGGAGAAGCTCGGTCTCTAAGCATCATCTATGTACGCCCCTCTTGGGGCAAGATCCGAAGAGGGTGTGCCAACAACATGTTGACACACCCTCTTCTGGCATCATGACGTGCACTGCGAGACGTGCAGACCCTGCCCGAAGCAACATAATGATATATTATCGCCGTTTTTGTGGTTACTTTTTGTTAAAAACGTCATAGATAATTGCAAAATGTGTAACTTTGCAGCGCTGTGTGCGTCGTGGCAAGCGCCACGCCACCCGTCATTCCCGACGAGCAACAACAACCCATAATAACCCATAAACAAAACCAAAACATGCGACTAAGCAAATTCTTTCTCTCACTGGCACTCATGCTGTCGGCCGTCGGCGCGAGTGCTCAGGACATGGCTGCTGCCATGATGCAGCCCCTGCCCGTTGACCCCAAGGTGCGTGTGGGCAAGTTGGACAATGGCCTGACCTACTACATCCGCCACAACGAGGAGCCCAAGAACCAGGCCTTCTTCTACATCGCCCAGAAGGTGGGCTCCATCCAGGAGGAGGAGAGCCAGCGCGGTCTGGCACACTTCCTGGAGCACATGTGCTTCAACGGCACCACACATTTCCCCGACAGCTCGCTCATAGAGTACCTGGAGAGCATCGGAGTGAAGTTCGGCGCACAGCTCAACGCCTACACGAGCGTCGAGGAGACAGTATATAATATAGATAATGTACCCGCGCGAGAGGGTGCCATTGACTCATGTCTGCTCATCCTGCACGACTGGAGCCACGACCTTACGCTCGACGGCAAGGAGATTGACAAGGAGCGCGGCGTCATCCACGGCGAATGGCGCATGCGCAACAGCGGCATCACGCGCATCCTCGTCCGCAACCTGGAGAAGCTCATGAGCGACAGCCGCTATGGCCGCCGATTCCCCATCGGACTGATGAAGGTGGTTGACGAATGCCCCTACGATACCCTGCGCGCCTACTACCACAAATGGTATCGTCCCGACCTGCAGGGCATCATCGTGGTGGGTGACGTGGACGTCGATGCCATCGAGGGCAAGATCAAGAAGCTCTTCAGCCCCATACAGCTGCAGCAGCCCGTCGCCAAGCGCGAGTACTTCAGCGTGCCCGACAACACCGAGGCCATCATCGTCAGCGACAAAGACCCTGAGCTCACCAGCCAAGGCATCAGCATCGCCTACAAGCACGAGGCCGTGCCCGACAGCATCCGCAACACCATCGGCGTGTATCTGTCGGAACTCACGAAGGGCATAGCCTGCGGTGTCATCAACCAGCGTCTGGGCGAGCTCGCGCTGAAACCCGAGTGCCCGTTCAAGTCCGCAAGCGTATATGACGGCCCCTTCCTGCTGTCGAGGAAGGTGACGGGAGCCTTCAACATCGACGTGGAGCCCAAGGAAGGCATGGCCCAGGAGGCTGTGCAGGCCGTCATGGCAGAGGTCTATCGCGCCGACCAGCACGGATTCACCAAGGGCGAGGTGGACCGACTCGTCGCCGAGACCGTCTCCAACATGGAACAGACCTACAACAACCGCGAGAAGCAACGTTCCATCAACTACGCCCGCGAGTACTATAGCTCGTTCCTCAACAACGAACCCATACCCGGCATAGAGGTCGAGTACCAGCTCGTACAGCAGATACTGCCGCAGATGCCTCTCGATGCCTTCAACAAGATATTCCAGCAGCTCGTCAGCCGCTCAGACACCAACCTCGTCGTCATGGCCGTGTCGCCCGAGAAGGAGGGCTTCGAGATTCCCACCGAGCAGCAGCTCATCAACGCCATCCACTCGGCTCAGACTCAGGAGCTCACACCGTGGGTTGACAACGTCAAGACCGGCCCGCTGGTGGCACAGCTACCCAAGCCCGGCAAGGTGGTGAAGAGCGAGAAGTGCGGCTTCGGCTCCAAGATGTTCACCCTGAGCAACGGCGTGCGCGTCATCATGAAGGAGACCGACTTCAAGGACGATGAGATCCGCATGACGGCATGGAGCGACGGCGGCACGGCACGCTACGGCGTCGGCGAGCGCATCAACCTCGAGGCCTTCGACGCCGTCGTGGGCCGCAGCAAGCTCGGAGGCTTCACACGTGTCGAGCTCGGCAAGGCTCTTGCCGGAAAGCAGGCCAGCGCCGACGTCAGCATCAGTGCACGCAGCGAGGGCTTCAGCGGCTCGTCCAGCAAGAAGGACCTGCGCACGATGTTCGAACTCATATACATGCACTTCATGCCACTGGAGCGCGACGATGCTGCCGTCGAGGCATGGAAGACAAGCCTGCGCGAAGAGCTTCGCAACAAGAACCTCAACCCGCTGGCAAGCTTCAGCGACAGCGTCCAGTCAACACTCTACAGCCACCACCCACTCACCATACCCATGACGGAGGCCGATGTCGATAAGATCGACTACAACCGCATCCTGCAGATCTACGCCGACCGCATGGCCGACGCATCGGACTTCACATTCCTCTTCGTCGGTAATGTCAACGAGGACAGCCTTCGCCTGCTCGCCGAGCAGTATCTCGCAACGCTGCCCGTGGCCAAGCGCGACGACAGCCCCGCTGACAACGGTCTGCGCGAGGCAGCAGGTGACATCACAAACCACTACCGCCGCGACATGCAGACACCCCAGGGCTACGTCGTCGCAGCATGGGCAGGACCCATCCAGCGCTCTGTGGCCAACGAAGCCAAGGTCAGCATACTCGGACAGTGCCTCGCAGAGGTCTATCTCAAGAAGATCAGAGAGGAGCTCGGAGCAGCCTACAGCACTCATGCCACAGGCTCCGTCACACGCAACTCGGCCGACGAACCCATCTATATCCTTCAGGCCATCTTCCCCCTCAAGCCCGAGATGATAGACACCTGCGTGCAGATTGCCGAGGACGTCTTCCACGCCATGGCCGTCGAGGGTCCCAAGGAAGAGAGCGTCAGCAAGGCCCGCGAGTACATGCTGAAGACCTATACCCAGAACCAGCGCGAGAACAGCTTCTGGATGCGGCGCCTGGCAACACAGGTGCGCCGTGGCTACGACCCGTATGAGAACTATGAGAAGATAGTCTCCGCCATCACCCCCGCCGACATCCGCGACATGGCGGCATACATCACATCGATGGGCAACGTGATGCGCGTCATCCTCGAACCCGAGCATGACGGCGACGGCTCGAGTGCCGATGCCCAGAAGGACAACGTCCCGGCAGAATAAGCCTGAGACGACGTCACACAACGACTCCCGACTTGTGTGCCCACGGCAGCAGCATAAAGCTCTGGCCGTGGGCACACTGCTTTGAAGCGTGTACGGAGAAATGCCATCGTGACGAGCGGAGGAATGCCATAGCAACGATATGCAGGCTACGGCATATGTCGCACAAATATGACAAAAATGTATCAATCTGATACTTTAAGGCGCCCCGACACATCACCATAAGCAAAAAATGACTACCTTTGTGCCACAAAAGGACGTGCCATACGTGGCACCGGCCAAGGCTTACGACAACTGACTAAAACCTACAGATATGCAAGTTACAAGATTCTGCCGTTGCCTCATGCTGGCAACACTGTCTGTCTGCGCAGCAACACTCGGCGCACAGACGATGAAGGAGTGGGACGATGTCTCTGTGACAAGCGTCAACCGCGAGCAGGCGCATGCCCTGCCAATCTCATGTCAGGACGAGGGTACACTGCGTGGCGGCGACATCGCCGCCTCCGACTATCATGCCTCGCTCAACGGGACATGGAAGTTCCGCTGGGTGACAGAGCCGTCGAAGGTGCCGGCGCGATTCTTTGCCGACGACTTCAACGCCTCGGCATGGGACGACATCGACGTGCCGTCGGCATGGCAGGTTTATGGCATACGCCACAACAAGGCATGGGACAAGCCCCTCTACTGCAACACGTCATACCCCTTCGCCTACAACGACCAGACATGGAGCGTCATGGCGTCGCGTCCCGGATGGTTCACATACAACGACAACATGAAAAACCCCGTGGGCTGCTACCGACGCACATTCAGCGTGCCGGAGGCATGGCAGGGCCGAGAGGTCTATGTGCGCTTCAATGGCGCCGGACACGGCTACTACGTATGGGTCAACGGACACTTTGCCGGCTATGCCGAAGACTCGTACCTGCCTTCGGAATTCAAGATCACCGACTTCGTGCGCTACGGCGGCGAGAACAACATCTCCGTCGAGGTGCTGCGATTCACCAGCGGCTCCTTCCTCGAATGCCAGGACTACTGGCGCCTGACGGGCATCACGCGTGACGTCTTCGTGTGGTCGGCACCGCGCACACAGCTGCGGGACTTCTTCTTTAAGACCACGTCACTGGCAGACGCCAACACCGCGGCGCGTGCCGAGGTGGCAGTGTGGGTGGAAGGTGCTCAGCGCTCCGGCACCACCGTGGAGGCACGCATCATGGACGGTGCCACCGAGAAGGCACGCGCAGAGCAGACCATAGGCGCCGACGGCAAGGCACGTCTCGACTTCGGCGTCGTGGCCGGCATCACGCCATGGAGCGCCGAGGAGCCACGGCTCTACGACCTCGTGCTAACCCTGCGACAGGGCACTGCCGTGACCGACATGCGCGGCTGCCGGGTGGGCTTCAAGACCGTGGAGGCACGCCGCGACGGTGCCATCCTCGTCAACGGAAACCCCATCATCATACATGGCGTGAACCGACACTCATTCAGCACCGAGGGCGGACGAACCATAACACGCGAGGAGGTGGAGGCAGAGATACGCCTCATGAAGCGACTCAACATCAACGCCGTGCGCACATCACACTACCCCAATAATCCGTACTTCTACGACCTCTGTGACGAGTACGGGCTCTATGTCCTCTCGGAGGCCGATGTCGAGTGTCATGGCAACATGGGACTCTCACACGTAGAGGCCTTCAAGAAGCCCATGGTGGAACGCTCGCAGAACATGGTGCGCTGGCTGCGCAACCACACGTGCATCTGCCTGTGGTCGGCCGGCAACGAGAGCGGCAACGGCCGCAACTTCGAGGCCGTGATGCAGGCCATCAAGGCCCTCGACGACACCCGCCTGACACACTACGAGGGCAACAGCGAATGGAGCGACGTCACCAGCACCATGTATGGCGGCTACGGCACCATCGAGAGCATAGGCCGCGACCGCCTGCGCGACTATCAGGCCGGACAGACGGTGCGGCCGCATGTGCAGTGCGAGAACACTCACGCCATGGGCAACAGCATGGGCAACCAACGCGAGATGTTCAACCTCTACGAGAAATATCCGGCACTGGCGGGCGAGTTCATCTGGGACTGGAAAGACCAGGGCCTGACGGTGCGCGGCGCCACCAATGGCGACTACTGGGCCTATGGCGGCGACTTCGGCGACGCACCCAACGACGGCGACTTCTGCTGCAACGGCGTCGTGCTGCCCGACCTCACGCTGAGTGCCAAGTCCTACAACGTGAAGAAAATCTACCAGCCACTGGACTTCTTCATGAAGGACAGCCTCAATGCGACATTCACCCTACAGAGCAAGCTCGCACAGCGACAGCTCGACTTCCTCGACGTGAGCTACGTCATCACCGAGGATGGCATCGCCGTGAACAGCGGCAACATCGACGGCGTGAGCCTCAGCCCCGGCGCCAAGATGGAAGTGCAGGTGCCTGCCGTGGCAGCACTGATGACCAAGCCCGATGCCGAGTACTTCATACGCTTCAGCGCACGGCTGCGACAGGCCACGCCGTGGGCAGAGGCCGGCTTCGAGGTCGCCAACGAGAACCTGCGCCTGCGCAAAGCCCTGGAGCGCAAGCCATACGCAATGGCCGACGTGACGGCTGCTGACGGGGGCGCACTGCTCATCGTGACACAGCCCTCGGCAGGGCGCATCGTGGTCAGGGGCGCACATTTCGAGGCCACCTTCGCTGCCGGTGTGCTCGACAACTACAGCTACGACGGGCAGAAACTCATCGACAAGCCACTGCTCTTCAACGCCTTCCGCGTGCCCACGAGCAACGACGGCCGACAGTCGGGGTCGTGGGAGAATGCCGGGCTGCGCAGCCTCTCCAAGAGTGCCGGCACATGGGTCGTCGATGACAGCGAGGCGGCTCAGGGCACGGTGCGGCTCACCATCACCAACACCTACAAGGGCAAGGGCGCTACGGCCTTCGCCACGACAATGACATATCGCATCCTGGCCGACGGCACCATCGCCGTTAGCACGCTGACCGACCCTGCCGTGAAAGGTGCCGTGCTGCCGCGCATGGGCTTCAAGCTCGAGATGCCGGAGGGCTTCGAGAAGATGACATGGTTCGGACGCGGGCCGTGGGACAGCTATGCCGACCGCAAGGAGTCGAGCCTCGTGGGCATCTACGAGAGCACCGTCGCCGAACAGTGGACCAACTTCGTGAAGCCTCAGGAGATGGGCAACAAGGAGGAGGTGCGCTGGCTGGCACTGCGCGACGACAGCGGCCTGGGGCTACAGTTCGTGGCACCGGGGCTCATGGCTGCCTCGGCAGCACACTGGCGCACAGCATCGATGTACAACGGCAACGACCGACTGCGCCATCCGTGCGACGTCAAGCAGGTGAAGAACACCATCGTGAACCTCGACGCCGCCATGCGTGCCCTCGGCAATGCCAGCTGCGGACCCGACGTGCTCGACAAGTACGAGCTGCGCTCGGCAACGACGAGCTTCGCGTTCCTGATCATGCCTGTCAGCAAGGAGCTCACCATCGATGACCTCACTGAGCGGGCACGCATCACCACCGGCATCTGCGAACCCGTAGGCGTCACGCTGAAGTCGGGGACGGTGACACTCTCCACCTCCACGCCGGGAGCCACCATCAACTACCGCATCGACGGCGGCGAATGGCGAACATACACACGGCCCTTCGCCATGAAACAGGGCGGCAGACTCGAGGCATACGCCACGGCTGAAGGCTTGTCGCAGAGCCTGCCCACAGAGCAGCAGGTGCCGCTCTACATCGACAAGAGCACGTGGCGGGTCGTCAGTTTCGACAGCGAGCAGGGTGGCAGCGAGCGCGCCGCCTATGCCATCGACGACAACGACCAGACCATCTGGCACACGCAGTATGCGCCGCAGGAGCCCGCATGCCCACACGAGATCGTAGTAGATATGGCCAAGACCTACCGCGTGACATCGTTCACGTACAAGGGACGCGAGGGTCTTAGCAACGGACGCATACGCCGCTATGACCTCTACTTCAGCTCGTCGGCCAACGTGTGGGGAGCACCGGCGGCATCGGGCACCTTCGAGAACACCAGCGACCCACAGACCGTGGTGCTGACGTCCAAGCCCACGGCACGCTACTTCAAGCTCATCGTGCGCTCGGTGGCAGACAACAAGCCCTACGCCTCGGCAGCAGAGCTCAGCATCGAGGCCGAGGCCGTCGTAGATGACGAGTCACAACAGCAGAACGACATACGCTCCTCAGCAACATACTATGTGCAGGATGTGCAGTCAGGGCTTTACCTTCACTATAAGCCTGAGGCGAGCACACGCCATGAGGGCGACTTCTGTCTGGCACGTCTCGACGAGAACGATGCCACCTTCCGCTTCAACTTCGCCCCCGTCAAAGGCTTCAAGTCCTTCTACACCATGCGTCAGGGCCAACACTATGTCAGTGAGGGTGCCGACGGCTGGCGCATCGTGGGTGCAGCAGCCACCAACGACCTTCGCTCGTGGGTGCAGCTCGAGGCTCTCGGCGAAGGCCGATACCGCATGCATGGCGTGTGGAATGAACTTGAATATATGAATTTCGACCGCCATGGCGAAGGAGCATATATCTATAGCAACAAGACATCGGGGGCCGAGATGACAATCATAAACACCGCACTCGCAGGAATCGGTGACACACCGGCGAGCACACCGACACGCATCGACTTCGACGGCTCACGACTATCGCTCTTCTCGCCCGCCACAGCCACAGCCACCGTGCTTGCCGCCAGCGGACAGACAATGCTCACACGACACTGTGCAGCACGACAGCAGCAGACCATCAACCTCTCACTGCCTACAGGGCTTTACATCGTGCGTCTGCAGCCAGAGAACCTGCCCACCGCCACACGCAAGATAAGGATAATGAGATAAGGTGTGACATATTAATGAACATGCCCCATTGTGTTAAACTTTCATAAAAAAGGCTCGACACTGCACAAAAAACGTCCCCACCAAGGCTCTGGCTCGCAAATTATGCCTACCTTTGCGCGCTCAAAGCCCGAATTACGGGTGCATTCGAGGGTGGGTGCGCGATGATTGATGACAACGGCTCGCCACCTGAAGGATGTGATTTACAAACCATTTTCACTCATCAAAACAATTATGTACTTAGATTCAGCTAAGAAGGCCGAGCTCTTCGAGCAGTTCGGCGGCGGCGCAACCAACACCGGTAGCGCAGAGAGTCAGATTGCACTCTTCTCATTCCGTATCGCTCACCTCACAGAGCACATGAAGCAGAACCGCAAGGATCACAGCACAGAGCGTGCTCTGACAGGTCTCGTAGGTAAGCGTCGCGCACTGCTCAACTACCTGAAGAAGCGCGACATCATGCGCTATCGTGCTATCGTGAAGGCTCTCGGCCTCCGTAAGTAAAAGCGTCGTCACGGATTCGCACGTCACGCCACACAGCAACGACGGCAGCATGCCGTCGCACCACGGGCGAGGCGACGGGCGAATCCGTGACACTTTTTCCCAGACAAACGTCTTCTCACACTGACACACTCACGCACAGACACCAACCCGTGAATCTCAAACGCCTCATACCCGACATCATAGCCATAGCCTTCTTCGTGGCTCTGGCATTCGCATACTTCGCAGACCCCGTCAGCAAGGGCTATGTCCTCACAGGGCATGACCACAGCGGAGGGGCAGGGGCTTCGTCGGAGATGGAGGCATACCGCGCAAGCCACGACGGCGAGCGCACACGCTGGACGAACACACTCTTCTCCGGCATGCCGACCTGGCAGATGTCGCCGTCATACGACAGCACCGACCGTCTGACACGCGTAGAGGAGGTCTATAAGCTCTTCCTCCCCGACTATGTCGTGCTGGTGTTCGTGATGCTTCTGGGCTTCTACATCATGCTCCGAGCCTTTGACTTCAAGGCTTGGATGGCGGCATTAGGTGCTGTGATGTGGGCTTTCTCAAGCTATTACTTTATTATAATAGGTGCCGGCCACATCTGGAAGTTCTACACGCTGGCCTTCATCCCGCCCACGGTGGCGGGCATGGTGCTGTGCTACCGCGGGCGCTATGGCTGGGGCTTCGTGGTGACAGCGTTCTTCATGGCGTTGCAGATACTCTCCAACCACGTCCAGATGACCTATTACTTCGCTGCCGTGCTGGCAGCCCTGGCGCTGGCATTCCTCTTCGCCGAGCCCGTCACTACGGCAGAGAGCACAGATACGACGGCTGCGACGACGCGCCGCACGTCATTCGTCCGCTGGCTCAAGGCCACCGCTGTCTTCGGGGCAGGATGCCTGCTGGGCATCGCCATCAATGCCTCCAACCTCTTCCACACGTGGCAGTACAGCAAGGAGACCATGCGCAGCCGCAGCGAACTCACCAGCAAGAACAAGGACGCCGCCGACCAGACCGGCAGCGGACTCGAGCGCTCATACATCACAGCATGGAGCTACGGCATCGGCGAGACATGGTCGCTGCTCGTCCCCAATGTCAAGGGCGGTGCCAGCCAGCCACTGAGCCAGAACGCCACCGCCATGGCAAAGGCCGACCCCAACTTCATCCCTGTCTATCAGAGCCTCGGACAATACTGGGGCGAGCAGCCGGGCACCAGCGGCCCCGTCTATGTCGGAGCATTCGTGATGTTCCTCTTCGTCCTGGGATGCTTCATAGTGAAAGGCCCTGTCAAGTGGGCACTGCTCTTCACTACCGTGCTGAGCATCATGCTCGCATGGGGCAAGAACTTCATGGGGCTCACAGACCTGTTCCTCGACTACGTGCCGCTGTACGACAAGTTCCGCACCGTGGCATCCATACTCGTCATCGCCGAGTTCACCATACCCCTGCTGGCCATGCTGGCACTGAAGGAGATCGTCGGCCGCACGCCAACAGGTGGCACACTCCCACTGGCAGGAGGCATTCGTCCGTGGGCCATCGCCGCAGCTCTCACCGCAGGAGCCTGCCTGCTCTTCTGGCTTATGCCTGACATCTTCTTCGGCAACTACATCAGCAGCAGCGAGACAGCGATGTTGCAGGATGCTGCCACCCAAGGCTATATCCCTAAGGAGATGCTGGCACCCATCATGCAGAACCTCAGCGACATGCGCCGGGCCATGTTCACCGCCGACGCCGGACGCTCGCTCGTCATCATCATTGTCGGGGTGGCCATCCTACTGACCTTCAGCTACGGCAAGATAAAGGCATGGGCCATGGTGGCGTGCACCATAGTGCTCTGCACTGCCGACCTCTGGGACATCGACAAGCGTTACCTCAACGACACCATGTTCTCGGCTCCGCAGCCACCGGCACAGTTCTTCAAGAAGACGGCGACCGACGAAGCCATCCTTCAGGACACCACACCATATTACCGTGTGCTGAACCTCAGCGTCTCCACCTTCAACGACAACACCACCTCCTATTGGCACAAGAGCATAGGCGGCTATCACGCTGCCAAGCTGCGCCGCTATCAGGAACTCATCGAGAGCCAATTGCAACCCGAGATGATGACCCTCATGCAGGCTGCCGCAGAGGCTGGAGGGCGTCTGGACAGCGTGCGCGGCGACTCGCTCTACCCCATGCTCAACATGCTCAACATGCGCTACGTCATCATGCCCACGCAGGGCGGACAGACGGTGCCTCTGCAGAACCCCTGGGCACTGGGCAACGCATGGTATGCCCGTCAGGTGCGTCTGGCCGACGATGCCGACATGGAGCTGACGTCGCTCAGCAGCATCGACGAGCCGCGGACAGCAATCATAGGCCCCTGCGACGCACGACCCACGAAGGCAGACCTCGATGCCGACACGTCGCTGAAGCCCGGAACGGGCAACATCACCCTGACATCCTATGAGGCCAATCGCCTCACCTTCCGCAGTGAAGGGTCGCAGGGCGTGGCCGTGTTCTCAGACATCTACTACCCTGGCTGGCGATGCACCGTGGATGGCAAGCCTACGGAGATACTGCGTGCCAACTACGTCCTGCGTGCCATCGTGCTGCCCGAGGGCAAACATGAGATATGCTTCACCTTCGACCCACAGTCGCTACATGTCACAGAGACAGTGGCCGACATATCGCTACTGCTACTGCTCATAGCGGCCTTGGCACTCGCAATCCGTGACATAATACGCCTGCGCACACACACACTTCACCAACACACGCCACACACGCTCCTGTAGTTCAATGGATAGAATAGAGGTTTCCTAAACCTTTGATCCGGGTTCGATTCCCGGCGGGAGTACTGAGACACGACGAGGCTTGTCGTTGCTGCGGCAACACCAAGGCATTATTGCATCTTTTTAGCAAAGCGATTGCATCTTTTCACACTTTTCTTTCGTCCATTACGCAAAGATGCCGTATTTTTGCAGCCGCTACAACAAGCCTACACACATGAGACACTGGTTCATATTACTAATGTTGGCAGTCATGGCACCCGCCGTGGCGCAGGACAGCGTGGTTGTCGTTGACGACGATTTCGTGCTGCCCGAGGGCGAGACACCTTTAGACCCCGACATGAAGCTCACACGACTGGTGTTCTATCGCTACAAGACCCCCGACATCATCGACGGCGACACCATGTGGACATATCTCATGCCCGAGCTGCCGGTGTATAGGCCCAAGGTCTTCAAGAGCGAGCGCGAGCGCCGCCGCTACACGCGCCTCATCTACAATGTGAAACGTGTGCTGCCCTTGGCACGCAAGGCCAACATGATGCTTCAGGAGACCTACGAGGTGCTCGAGACACTCCCCACGAAACGCGAGAAGGACGAGCACATCAAGGCCGTGGAGCGCGACATCAGGAAGCAATATACCCCGGAGATGAAGAAGCTCACTTTCTCGCAGGGCAAACTGCTCATAAAACTCGTGGACCGCGAGTGCAACCAGACGAGTTTTGAAATCGTCAAGGCCTTCCTCGGGCCCTTCCGTGCCGGCTTCTATCAGGTGTTTGCATGGACCTTCAAGGCCAGCCTCAAGAAGCAGTACGACCCAGAGGGCGAGGATGCTGAGATAGAACGGATTGTGCGGCAGATAGAGGCGGGACAGCTGTAGTCTTGTCAACGGTCGCGCCAGAACACCCTCGTGAAGAGCACGAGCACACTCATTATCTCCAGACGGCCCATCAGCATCAGCAGCGTGAGCATAAGCTTGACGCCTTCGGGCAAAATGTTCCACGACATCGTGGGGCCTATCTCCAGACCCAGTGTCGGCCCCACGTTGCTGGCACAGCTGAAGGCGATGGTGATACTGTTGGTGCTATCCACGCCGGCGAGAATCATGATGACGTATGTCACGAAGCACATGCCGAAATACGCTGCGAAGAATGCCAACAGCGTCACCTGTGCCGAATAGTTGACACTCACGCTGCCGGCACGTGTGGGCAGCACGGCATTGGGGTGTAGCAGACGCCGCAACTCGTTGCGCACGATTTGCAGCAGCAGCACGCAGCGTATGCATTTGAAGCCGCCCGACGTGCTGCCCGAGCAGCCGCCGACGAACATGCACAGCGTGAGCACCACCCACGTGATGTGCGGCCATTGGCCGGCATCATCGTTGAAGACTCCCGTAGTGGTGATGAACGACACCACCTGGAAGAGGCCGTAGCGCACGGCATCGGCCACGTCGTAGCCACATGAATGCCATAGCGTGAAGGAGATGACGGTCGTGGCCACGGCGATGACGCTGACATAGAAGCGCAGTTCGCTGTTGTGCAGGAAGTCACGCCATTTGTGCTTGAAGAGCGCCATATAGAGCAGGGTGAAGCTGATGCCGCAGAGGAACATGAAGACGATGGCCGTGTAGTCGATGGCGACATTGTGGAAATAGCCGGTACTGCCATTGTGGGTGGCGAAGCCGCCCGTTGCCGCCACTGTCATGGCATAGTTGACACTGTCGAAGCCGTCCATGCCCTCGACGTAGAAGCATGCTGCACAGGCCAGTGTCAGGGTGAGATATATGCCCCATATCCAGCGCCCTGTGGTGCTCAGACGCGGGTGCATCTTCGTGCGCATCGGCCCTGTGGCCTCGGCGGCAAAGACACGAACCGTGCCGCCCACCATCGACGGTATCACGGCAATGGTGAAGAACACGATGCCCAGTCCGCCGATCCACTGCGTCAGGCTTCGCCAGAACAGCAGGGCGTGTGTCAGGCTCTCCACATCGTCGATAAGGCTCGCCCCGGTAGTGGTGAAGCCGGACATCGTCTCGAAGAAGGCATCTATGGGTCGCTCGACGGCACCGGTGAGCAGGAAAGGAATGGCGCCGAAGACGCTGAACACCACCCACACCATCGACACCACGAGATACGAGTCTCGACGCGTCATGACCGACGGTGCGCTGCGCCCCAGATAAATCATCAGCAGCGCTGCCGCGAGGGTGATGGCGGCCGATATTCCGAAGGCCGCAACGTCGCTCTCGCCGTAGGCACATGCCAGGACAAGGCAGCACATCAGGAAAGCCACCTCCAGCAGCAGCAGCTGTCCGAGGATTTTGGATATGAGGTTCCAGTTTATCATATTGCTCGCTGACAGTCGGGGCATAGCCCTTTCACAAGGAAGTTAACACCCTCGGCGGCAAAGCCCTCGGGCATGTCAATCTGTGGCACATGAAGGCTGCGCAGGCAGAAGGTGCGCTGGCACGAGTGGCAGTAGAAGTGTATGTGCTGGTCGTCGCTGCTCATGTGGTCGTCGCTGTCGCACCACTCGTAGAGAGCCATGCCCGTGCCGTCCTCGATGACGTGCACCAGGTGTGCCTCGGCCATCACCGCCAGGGTCCGGAATATCGTGCTGCGGTCAACGGTGTCGAGCACATCGTCGAGTTCACGTAGCGACATGGCATGTCTGTGTGTCGCCAATGCCCGCATCACCATCAGACGTGTCGATGTGGGTCGTACGCCATGGCTCTCGAGCCTTGCGGCAAAGTCTTCGGCTTTGTGATTCAATTGTCTTCGTGGTTTGATAATTAATTCGTGGTATGGCACTTAAAGTACACACCTTCAGTAGTCGAATGTCGAACCTCCGAGGAACTCGCGCACGAGGGATGTCAGCGGTATCTGCTTGTCGGGAATGGGTTCGAAGCCCTCGAGCAGCTGCAGGAGGCGGCGAGCCTCGCTGCCCTCGTAGGTGTCGGGTGGCACCTGTCGCAGCAGGGGTTCCACATGTGGGCGGAAGACAGCGAGCTCATATATCAGGGCGCTGTTGACCATCATGTCGGCATTATCCTGGAAGGGGAAGATCCATTTCTCCTCTCCGGCTCTCACGCTCGGCCATCGGTGAATGGTCTCTGTGGCCGAGTAGTTGCGGAATTTGCTGTCGCGCACGATGCGTCTGAGCAGGCGGTTGTCGGACGTCGATATGCGGCGCTCGCTGTCGAGCTGAATCGTTGTGAGTGCGCTGACGTAAAGCAGGAACTTGCACTCCTCCGGCACATCGCGTGTGAGGTCGGGGTTCAGCGCGTGTATCCCCTCCACGATGAGCACATGTTCGGGCGTCAGCTGCAACTTACGCCCGCTGGGAATATTCTTTCCTGTGTGGAAGTCGTACTTCGGCAGCTCTACGGTCTCGCCCGCCAACAGGGCATTGAGATGTTCGTTGAAGAGAGGCACGTTGAGTGCTCCCAGGCACTCGAAGTCGTATTCGCCCTTCTCGTCGCGAGGCGTCAACTCGCGATCCAGGAAGTAGTCGTCCATAGATATCGACACGGGCCACAGCCCCTCGGCCGACAGCTGCACGGCCAGACGTTTGGCGGTGGTGGTCTTGCCGCTGCTACTGGGACCTGCCAGCATCACCAGCCGTGTGCCGAGCTGCTTGATCTCGGAGGCCACCTTGGCGAGCTTGCGCTCCTGCAGGGCCTCTGTGACGAGTATCACCTCGGACGCGTAGCCCTCGCGCACGGCAGTGTTGAGTTCGGCCACGGTGGTGAGCCCCACAATCTCCTGCCAGCGACGGTTCTCGCACATCAGCAGGTGGAGCTTGCGCGACAAGGCGCGTCCTCCTGCGTGTGCCGATGTTATTCCTTCTGTTGTAATCATAGTCGTTGTGTCTTTGGCTTTTGTGAATGAATGACTGCTGGCCGCGGCGATACGGCATCACTGTGTCATCGTTAGCCCTGAGCCGCGGTATCGGTATTGGTGAGCATCGCAGTGAGCTCCTTCATGCCCTCGCCGGCACCTTTCATGATATGGCGGAAGGGATGGTCGGTGTGCCATGCCACAGGCTTTGGGTCGATGAGGAAGATGGGGCAGTCGCGTGCGGCGAAGTTCACGAGTCCCGCTGCCGGATAGACGTTGAGGCTCGTGCCTATCACCACGAGGATGTCGGCACGCATCACCTCATCGGCGGCACGCTCTATCTCCGGCACCGCCTCGCCGAACCACACGATGAAAGGTCGGAGCTGGCTGCCGTCGGCGGCGCGGTCGCCGATGCTGATGTCCTGCTGCGGTGCGAGAGTCACGATTTGCGACGGGTCGTTGGGCGACAGCGTCGATGTGGCCTTCATCAGTTCGCCGTGCAGGTGGATGATGTCTGTCGAGCCGGCACGCTCGTGCAGGTCATCGACGTTCTGCGTCACCACCGTGACGTCGAAGTGGCGTTCCAGCTCTGCCACGAGTACGTGGCCCAGACATGGCTTGACGGAGAGCAGTTGGCGACGGCGCTCGTTGTAGAAGTTAATCACTAACTCAGGGTTGCGGACATATCCATCTATGGACGCTACGTCCTCCACACGATATTGTTCCCACAGCCCTCCGGAGTCCCTGAAGGTGCTTATGCCGCTCTCTGCCGACATGCCGGCACCGGTGAGCACGACGATATGTTTCCTTGCCATGACATTGATGTTTTTGTTGTAATGCGGTTACATTTGAGCTTTCTGAGCAGCAAAAGTAGGCAAAAGATACGAATGTTGGCACTTTTCTGCGATAAAAAAGTTTAAAATAGCTGTTGTTCACGTAAAAAGCAGTAACTTTGCGGCCGATTTCTCAGAAAAGACAAAACAACGACACACATGAACAAAATCAGTTACGCCCTTGGGATGGGCATCGGCCAGCAGCTCAAGAGCATGGGCATCGAGGACTTCAACGTCCAGGATTTCACCCAGAGCATCTGCGACGTCCTCACCGACGCCACTCCCGCCATGTCCCACCGCGAGGCCCAGCAGCTTCTCAATGAGTATTTCGACAAGCAAGCCCGTTCCCAGGCCGAGTCAACCATAGCAGAGGGCAAGGCCTTCCTCGAGGCCAACGCCACCCGCGACGGCGTGGTGACCACCAAGAGCGGCCTTCAGTACGAAGTCCTCAGGGAGGGAACGGGTCGCAGCCCCAAGGCCACCGACAGCGTACGCTGCCACTACGAGGGCACGCTCATCAACGGCACCGTCTTCGACAGCAGCTACCGCCGCGGCGAGCCCGCCGACTTCCCGCTCAACGGAGTCATACCGGGATGGACGGAAGGCGTCCAGCTCATGAAGGAGGGTGCCAAGTACCGTTTCTACATACCATACCTCCTCGGCTACGGCGAGCGCGGTGCCGGCAGCTCAATACCACCCTATGCCACACTCATCTTCGATGTCGAGCTCGTCAAGGTGCTCTGAGCCTGGCAGAAGGCAGTGCATACCCCGTGAGACAACAAAACAGCATAAACTTTAATTTAAAAAAACAAAACAAAACGACAATGAAAAAGTTTGCATTCATCGCAGCAGCTGCCGTGGCATCATTCATGGCATCCTGCACACAGTCAACGCCTAATGCCAGCATGAAGACGGACATCGACACCCTAAGCTACGCCATCGGCATGAGCCAGACACAGGGTCTGAAGGACTACCTCGTGATGCGAATGGGCGTCGATACGATGTATATCGATGACTTCCTCAAGGGCTTCGCCGAGAGCGTGAAGAGCTCCGAGAACCCCAAGAAGACAGCCTACTATGCCGGTCTGCAGATCGGTCAGCAGGTGAGCCAGGGCATGCTCAAGAACATCAACCAGATGATCTTCGGCGAGGACAGCACGAAGACTGTCAACGAGAACAACCTCTACGCCGGCTTCATGGCTGCCGTGGCAGGCAAGGAAAGCATCATGACCGTTGACTCTGCCAATGCCTATGTTCAGGCCAACATGGAGCGCATCCAGAAGGCTCAGCGCGAGGTTCAGTATGGCGAGAACAAGAAGGCCGGTGAGGACTACATGGCCAAGATTGCCAAGAAGGACGGCATCAAGGAGCTCGGCAACGGCGTTTACTACGAGGTTCTCACCGAGGGCACCGGCGCCGTGGCTTCCGACACCACACGCGTCAACGTTTTCTATGAGGGCAAGCTCATCGACGGCACCGTCTTCGACAGCAACCTCAAGAACGACGAGCCCACCACCTTCTCACCCGGACAGGTCATCCCCGGCTTCAAGGCTGCCCTCACCACTATGCCCGTCGGCTCCAAGTGGATTGTCTATATCCCACAGGATCAGGCCTACGGCGCACAGGACATGGGCAACATCAAGCCCTTCTCGGCCCTCGTCTTCACCATCGAGCTCAAGGGCATCGCTGAGTAATTCTCCCACACATACACACATAGCACAATGAAAGCCACACTACGAATGGCTGTGCTCGTGCTCGCAGCGCTGGTGTCACTCAACGCCAGCGCTGCTCGCAAACGCAGCAAGAAGAAACAGAAACCCCAGGCCGAGAAGGTCGATACCGTGAGCATCGACACCTTCAGCTACGCCATGGGCATCGCACAGACCAACGGACTCATCAACTACCTGCAGCAGCGCATGGGCGTTGACCCCAAGTATATGTCCGACTTCCTCCAGGGCTTCGACCAGAGCCAGCTCACCGAGGCCGACATGCGCATGAAGGCCCGTCTGGCAGGCATGGAGATACGTCAGCAGGTTGAGGGGCAGATGATCAAGCAGGTGAACCGCCAGATTGACGACTCCCTCGACCTCGTCAACACGCAGCTCCTCGTCATGGGCTTCCGCCAGGCACTGGCCGGCGAGGCCACCTACAGCACCGACAGCGCCCAGGCCATCACACAGCGCCAGCTCGACTTCTACCACAAACAGCGCATGGAGAAGAAGTATGGAAAGAACCGCACCGACGGCGAGGCTTTCCTCAAGGAGAATGCCAAGCGCGACAGCGTTAAGACCACCGCCAGCGGCCTGCAGTACAAGGTCATCACCGTCGGCACTGGCGACGTACCCACGGCCACCGACCGCGTGAAGGTGAACTACGAAGGCCGCCTCACCGACGGCACCGTCTTCGATAGCAGCTACAAGCGCAACCAACCCGCCACCTTCGCATGCAACCAGGTCATCAAGGGCTGGACAGAGGCCCTCACCATGATGCCCGTAGGCTCGAAATGGGAAATCTACATCCCCCAGGAACTTGGCTACGCCGACCGCGAGGCAGGCAAGATACCGCCATTCTCAACACTCATCTTCACCGTGGAGCTGTTGGAAATAGTGAAATAAAAACGCATCTTGACAGCTAACAAGGGCATCAAACGTGGTTTGATGCCTTTTTTTGTGTCAAAATGTTTGCCGATAGAGAACTTTTGCTTACTTTTGCACACGAATTAGCACTGACAGACTCAAGGTGTGTTTGATCTGAGAGCTGTCATAAGCTAATATTGCAGTACCCACCTTAAGCAAAACAATGACACAATGGATAAAATCGACAGCCTTGACAAGAAAATCCTCGAAATCATAACCCGCAACGCGCGCATACCTTTTAAGGATGTCGCCACCGAGTGCGGAGTCTCACGAGCTGCCATCCACCAGCGCGTTCAGCGACTGGTAGATATGGGTGTCATCGTGGGGTCGGGCTACCATGTTGACCCCATCACCCTGGGCTACAACACCTGCACATACGTCGGAATAACCCTCGAACGCGGCTCCATGTACAAGCGCGTGGTATCGGAGTTTGAGAAGATACCCGAGATTGTAGAGTGCCACTTCACCACCGGCCCATACACCATGCTCATCAAGCTCTATGCCCGCGACAACGCACACCTCATGGAGCTCCTCAACAACCGCCTGCAGGAGATCGAGGGCGTCATCTCCACCGAGACCCTCATCTCGCTCAAGCAGAGCATAAAGAAAGAGGTACCCATCGGACTTTCCGAAGCCGACGTGGCCGCCATCAAGGCCCTCACGGCCAGGAAGGCCGGCCTGCTCGACGATGCCGCCGAAGACTGACCCCGCCATGACACAGCCACTATCTGCTTACAAAGCCCTACATAGCCATTTCCCCTGCGCCGAGCCACGCCCCGTGGTGGGCATCACCGGCAACTTCGGCGACAAAGGCTGCGAGCTGGCCGAGGGCTACTACGAGAGCGTAGTACGCGCCGGGGCAGCACCTCTGGTCATACCGCCTACGGCCGACCCCGACAGCATTATCGCCATCCTCGACAGCATCGATGCTCTCATACTCTCGGGCGGGGGCGACATCAACCCACTACACCTCGGCGAGGAGCCGCTGCCGCAGCTGCACTCCATCAACCCTCGGCGCGACGACGCCGAGCTGTTGATGCTGCGCCTCGCCATCGACCGTCAGCTGCCAGTGCTCGGCATCTGCCGGGGCATTCAGGTGATGGCAGCTGTGCTCGGAGGTACACTCTACCAGGACATTGCCACACAGCACCCTACCCACGCATCATGCCCGCTGCTCAAGCACAGCCAGGACCTCGACCGCGCCTACCCCTCACACAGCGTGACCATAGCCCCGGACACACTACTCCATGACATCTTTTCCACACATACCGAAGCCGATACCCACTCAGAGGCCGACACCGATGCCCGAGACGACGTCCATATAACACTGCATGTCAACTCGTTCCACCATCAGGCAGTGGCGGCTCCCGGCTCTCACCTGCGCGTCTGCGCCACAGCACCCGACGGCGTCATCGAGGCCGTGGAGAGCACCGAGGGCAAGAGCATCCTCGGCGTGCAGTGGCATCCCGAGTGCTTCATCCTGCGCGGCGACGAGAGCCACATGCCACTGTTCCGCTGGCTCGTGGCCGAGGCCGAGAGCTACGCCTCCGCACGACGCTTCCACGCCGCCAACGCCACCATCGACAGCCACTGCGACACGCCAATGTTCTTCGACCAGGGCATTCACTTCGACCAACGCGACCCGCGCATCCTCGTTGACCTTCATAAGATGTCCGAGGGCGGACTCGATGCCACCACCATGGTGGCCTACATACCCCAAGGCCCTCTCACCGATGCCGGGCGGCAGGCCGCCTTCACCCTCGCCGAGAGCCGTCTCGACGGCATCGAAGACCTCGCGCGCCACCCACAAGTGGCCATCATTGCCAACGCGGCAGCAGCCACAGACGCCGGAGCAACAGCCGCCACGGCATACACCATCGCCGACCTGCCGCGCCTCAAGGCAGAAGGCCGCAAGGCCATCATGAAAGGCATCGAGAACGGCTACGCCATCGGCCTCGACATCTGCCGTCTCGACCATTTCGCGCGGCGGGGCATCATCTACATGACACTCTGCCACAACGGCAACAACGACATCTGCGGCTCAGCACGCCCCCGCGACGGCGAACCCACGATGGGCCTCACGCCCTTCGGCCATAAGGTCGTGGCACGCATGAACGAGCTCGGCATCGCCGTGGATCTCTCCCACGCCAGCCAGCAGTCGTTCTACGACGCCATGGAGGCCAGCAGCACGCCGATACTATGCTCACACAGCTCCGCACGAGCCCTCTGTGACCACCCGCGCAACCTCACCGACGAGCAGATGCGCGCACTGGCGCGCAACGGAGGCCTCGCACAGGCCACCTTCTACGACGGCTTCCTGCGCCAAGGCGGAGGAGCCGACATCGACGATGCCGTGGCCCACATCCTCCACATGGCACGCGTCATGGGCGTGGAGCACGTCGGCATAGGCACCGACTTCGACGGCGACGGCGGCGTGCCGGGACTCGCATCGGCATCCGAGCTCATCAACCTCACACGACGCCTGCAGCGACACTTCAACCCCGACGACCTCGCCCTCATCTGGGGCGGCAACTACGTGAGGTTGCTCGCCACCGTGCAGAGCAGCACCGGCAAGTAATGACATGGGTGAAGTCGGAAAATAATTGCAACCGTAAAAACACATGATATAATCTGCTTTTCATGAAAGGCTATATCTACAACACCATCCTCACCGCACTGACGGCCTTAGCACTCAGCGCCTGCAACGGGCGCGCCACCACCGGCACGACATCCGTCACGCCGACAACCGACACGCTCGTGGCGGCACCGACCTTCAACGCCGACAGCGCCATGTCCTACCTCCGCCGGCAGTGCGACTTCGGACCCCGCGTGCCAGGCACGGCAGCACACCGCGCCTGCGGCGAATGGATCAGCCGCACCTTCGCCGCCACCGGCGCACGCACCGCCGACCACAACACCACCGTCCGGGGCTACGACGGCAAGGAGATGCCATGCCGCAACATCATGGCCTTCGCAAACCCCGATGCCGGGCCGCGAATCCTCATCACGGCACACTGGGACAGCCGCGCCTGGGCCGACAACGACCCCGATGCCGACAACCACCGCACCCCCGTGCCAGCCGCCAACGACGGAGCCAGCGGCATCGCCGTCATGCTCGAACTCGCTCGCCTCATCGCCGACATGCCACCGGCCATAGGTGTAGATTTCGTGTGCTTCGACGCCGAGGATCAGGGGCATCCGCAGTGGGACGACAGCTACGATGACGAGGCCGACGAGGCCGGTTTCTGGTGTCTGGGCTCACGAGCCTGGGCCGAGGAGGCCTTCTCGCGAGGATACACGGCACGCTTCGCCATCAACCTCGACATGGTTGGCGGCCGCGGAGCACGCTTCGCCGTCGAAGGCTACAGCCAGCGCTCGGCACCCTCCGTGGCACAACTCGTGTGGGCGAAGGCCGCCTTGCTCGGACACGACGACATCTTCACCAACACCACAGGAGGCTATGTCATGGACGACCACGTCTCCGTCATACAGCTCGCCAACATCCCGGCCATCGACATCATCCCCAACGTCGATGACCCCCGCTCCAGCTTCGGACGCACATGGCACACCCTCAGCGACACGCCCGACGCCATCGACCCCGACATACTCGCCGCCGTAGGACAGACCCTCCTGCAAGTCATCTACTCTATGAAATAGCGGCACCCCGCCCGCTTAGCAACAACCTTCCCCCTTAGCAACAACCCGCCCCCTTAGCAACACCCTGCCACCCTTAGCGACACCCCGCCCCCCTTAGCGACAACCTCGCCCCCCTTAGCGACAACCTCGCCCCCCTTAGCGACAACCTCGCCCCCCCTTAGCGACAACCCGCCCCTCATTCCCATCCGCTCCCCGTTGAGTATGCCGCCGTATCACGGCGGCTCGCCAACCCCCATCAACCCCCATCAACCCCTATCAACCCCCATCCCCCCTACCCCCATGACCATCAACGAGACCCAAGACGAAATCATCGAAGAGTTTTCCGACTTCGACGACTGGATGGACCGCTACCAGCTGCTCATCGACCTCGGCAGCGAGCAAGCCCCGCTGCCAGCCTCCGACAAGACTGACCAGAACCTCATCGAGGGCTGCCAGAGCCGCGTGTGGCTCACCGCCTCCAAAGCTCCCGACGGCACCATAACCTTCCGTGCTGAGAGCGATGCCCTCATCGTGCGCGGCATCGTGGCGCTGCTCATACGTGTCCTCTCAGGCCACAGCGCCGACGACATCATCGGTGCCGACCTCTACTTCATAGAGCGTATAGGGCTCCGAGAGCACCTCTCCCCGACCCGCAGCAACGGCCTCCTCGCCATGCTGCGCCAGATGAGGATGTATGCCCTCGCCTTCCGCGCCAGACAGCAGGCCTGAGACAGCCAGCACCATCCCCCGCCCTCAGACCCCCTTCCCTTCAACCTTCCTCCCTTCAACCATCCTCTACCCCCTCTCCCTAACACCCCTCTCCCTAACATCCCTCTCCCTAACACCCCCTCTCCCTATCATCCCATCCCTCTAACACCCTCTCCTCCCTCCCCCGTTGCGTATGCCGCCGTATCACGGCGGCTCCCCGCCCCTCCCCAAAAACCATCCCCATCATGGAAACAACCCGCCAGAACAAAATCGCGCGCCTCATACAGAAAGAGCTCAGCGACATCTTCCAGCGCCAGACACAGGCCATGCACGGCACCCTCGTCAGCGTCAGCGTGTGCCGCATAAGCCCCGACATGAGCGTGTGCCGCGCATACCTCAGCGTCTTCCCCAGCGAGCGCGCCAGCGAGATCGTCGAGAACATCAACGCCAACATGCGCCAGATACGTTACGAGCTCGGGCAACGCACGCGTCATCAGCTGCGCATCATCCCCGAACTCAAGTTCTTCGTCGATGACTCCCTCGACTACGCCGAGAACATCGACCGCCTGCTCAATGTTTAGCCTCTACATAGCGCGCAGATACCTCTTTGCGCGACACAGCCACCACACCATAGGCATCATCTCGGCCATCTCCGTCGGAGGGGTGGCCCTTGCCACCATGGCCCTCGTGGTGACACTCTCCGTGTTCAACGGCTTCCGCGACATGGTGGCATCATTCTTCACGGCCTTCGACCCACAGCTACGCGTCAGCGTCGCCCAGGGCAAGTTCGTGGCTGCCGACGACCCCGCCCTCGAAGCCCTGCGTCACCGTGCCGACGTCGCCGTGGCCACCGATGTCCTCGAGGAGCAAGCCCTCATCGTGGCCTCCGACCGCCAGATCGTATGCACCGTGAAGGGTGTCTCCGACAACTACCTCGGACAGGGCGACCTGCAACGCCACTTCTATGGCGACGGCGATGCCGTGCTGCATGCCGCCGAGCTCGAGTATGGCATCCTCGGCATACGCCTGGCATCGCAGCTCGGCCTCAGCACCGACTTCGATGGTGCGCTGCCCATCTATGCCCCACGCCCCGGCGAGCGCGTCAACCTCGCCAACCCCGTCCAGAGCTTCAACAGCGAAGAGCTGCTGTCGCCGGGGGTCGTCTTCGCCGTCAACCAAGCCAAGTACGACTCACGCTACGTCATAACATCGATAGGCTTCGCGCGCCGCCTCGTGGGACAGCAGGGCATGGTAAGCGGCGTGGAGCTGCGCCTGCAGCCCGGCACCGACGAGGCCGCTGCCCAGCGCGACATATCGCGCAGCCTGGGGCAGCGCTTCACCGTGCAGAACCGCTACGAGCAGCAGGAAGACGTCTTCCGCATCATGCGCGTGGAGAAGTTCATAGCCTATCTCTTCCTCACCTTCATACTCCTCGTGGCATCGTTCAACATCATAGGCTCGCTCTCGATGCTCATGCTCGACAAGCGTGCCGACATGCAGACACTGCGCGCCCTCGGTGCCGACAACCGCCAGATAGCACTCATCTTCATCATCGAGGGATGGCTCATCTCGGCCGTAGGAGCCGTCACGGGCATCGGCCTCGGCCTCCTGCTGTGCTGGCTGCAGCAGACCTACGGCATCATAGGCATGGGCGAGAGTGCCGGCACGTTCGTCGTGGATGCCTACCCTGTGAGCGTCCACGGTGCCGACATAGCCCTCATCTTCGTCACCGTCCTCGTGGTAAGCCTCGTGGCGGTGTGGCTCCCCGTGCGACGCCTCACACGCACCATAGCGCCCGACAGCCAGTCTGAAAAGCCATCAGGCATTTAGCCCGGAGCATCAGCTGCGCATAATGAGGCGGCTCACAACAAGCACCCATGGAAACCGTGAGGGTGTGTCAAAATGAAGGAAGTGCGCTTCGCGCAGAAATCAATCAAATCTACCCAAAATCTTTCAAACTGTTTAGGGCACATTGATTTGGTGGATTTGTACTGATTTGTAGGATTTCTGCCCCTTGTCGGGGCAGAAACCCTACGAACCCTCCGCCATCCAGATCAACAGAAGAAGGGCATAGAAACAGGAAAGTGCCCGACCTGTGGAGGGGTCGGGCACTTTCCTGTTTCTATGCCCTGAGCGCATTAGATGCCCTGTCTGCTTCTATGTTCTTCTTCTGTTGATCTAGATCGAGGTACATAATGTTATTCATCATGTATTCGAAGACATTGCGGTCAGCACCGCCAAGACGGCCCGTCACCTTCAGGTGGGTCGCTTGCAGGCACACCTCGGCACTACCTGTGGCTTGGATGAAGCGCTCGCCTAACTGGCCCGGCTCGTCACATTGGACAGTAACCCAACTATCGGAGTCGCCCTGTCCGTAGGCACTGCCCGACAGGAAGCAGAGAGTGGCAAGAAGCATGGTTCGCAAACTATGGCGCGACAAATATACACCTTAATTTATTAGGTCAAGACATCATGGCAATCCACTCCTTGGGCGTGGTGCCAGTAATCGCCTTGAAGGTCCTGTAGAAGGAGGTTTCGTTAGCGAAGCCTGCATCCATGCCGGCCGCGCCAATCTTCATGGCTGGGGACTGACGCAGTAGCGCTTTGGCATAATCCACACGCAAGATGTTGATGAACTGTGTGAATGTCTGTCCGGTCTCCATTTTTATGCTTTCGGAGACGGCGCGAGGTGTGAGGTTCAGCTGCGCCGCGACATCAGACACCTTCAAATCGCTTTGGCGGAAGAGTTTGTTGCTGCGGATGTATTCCGTGATGCTAGGGTCTGCCACGTCGGCCAATGCCTCCTGGGCGCTGCTGTCAGGCTCCTCGGCAGGTTTGCTCTGCAGTCTGGCTGAGGAACGTAGTCTGCGCACGACCCAAGCGGCAGCCAGCAGCAAGATGAAGATTCCAGCCAGAATAAAGAGTGATGAGTGAGAGGTGAGCCACGAGGATTGCGGGGCTGCTTCGCCCAAGGGCAAGAGGAGGACGGAGGCATACGGCACGAAATTGCCTTCAGCATTGCAACCTCCCGCAATGATGATATCGCCCGTGCTTGTCAGCGCCGGCTGCGAGATGACTACGTCGGGCATCGGCTGGCTCACGTACAATGTCATTGTCGCCTGCGCGCCCTGCAGGGAAGGTGCATAACTCACGGCAAGGGCATAGAAGCGGTTGCGGGCATCAATGCCGACGAGGTAGGCCCGCTTCGCCGCGCGGTCGGCTATCAGCTCGGCGAAGTAGTTGATGCTGTCGCCCTCGTAGGTCATCGGGATGGGCTGGCAGGTGGGCAGCAGCGCGAAGGCGGCGCTGTCGGCTGCCGGAGGCGTGGCCGGGAGGGCCGTGATGCGGGCTATGGCGAGATGCCCCGCGGAGTCCTCGACGGTAATGAGGTGCTGGTATGGCTCGGAGTCACCGCCGCCGATGCGGCAGTAGGCGCTGCGCCGCTGCACGTGGACGTGGCGCGGGCGCCAGCTCCGGAACAGCGGTGGCACGAAGGGAGCACCCTCCATGCGATCCACGACGATGCTGTCCAGCTCGTGGGCGCATGTGTCGAGGCGGCTGAAGACGACCGCGTTGTGCGCCGAGATGGGCAGGACAATCGGCGTCGTGCGCTGTTGCGACGTGGAGCCGACGTGGCGGCACTGGCGCGTGCCGTCGAAGAGCTCTATGTCGTCGCGCTCATACCAGTTGCCGCTGATGACGACGTGGCCGCTGTCCAGCTCCGCAGCGTCTGCAAACACGCGCTTGCGGTCCAGGCAGCCGTAGCCCTCGAAAGCGCGGGCCACGGGGTCGTAGAGCTCCACGGTGAACGTCTGGCCTATGCCCAGAGGCTGCTGATGGCCGCCGGCAACGAGCACCTTGCCGCTGGAGAGGGCGATGGCGAGGGCCTGGTCGTGGGTGTAGGTCGTGGGAAGGATGCGCCATTCGCGACCGTCCCATAGTTCAGCCGTAGGTGTTGGAACAAAGCCGCTGGTGTGGCCTCCGACGACGAGCACTTCACCACCAGCAAGCAAGGTGGCATGACCGAAACGTGGGATGTTGAGGTCGGGGAGGCGATGTGCCTGGATTTCGCAATAGCGGAGAGTGGACTTGGCAGCGGAACTATCTTGCCCGGCACAAGGGGACGGGGCTGCGATGAGGGCAGCCATGAGAGCGGCGATGGCGAGGAGGGTCGGTCTGTAGTTCATGTCGCGGATGGATTTGCGGGGCAAAGGTAAGGAAAAAGTTTAATGTGCAGGGGTAATATCAGCGTTTTTTTGCATCCGATGTCTGAAAACGCCGCCCCGCAGCGAGTGTGAAGGCTGCTGCGGGGCGGGAACATTTTGCGGACGCCCTATTGTAGGGACTTACTTTAAGTATGTCCGAAAAATCGTTGTTTGTGCGGACATACATAAAGTAAGTCCCTACATATTGTCGAAAATCGCATCTCTGTGTCCTAATTTATTTGAAGTTGCATAAGCTATTTCGTGTCTCGCTGCGGATGTCCGACAGGGAATCGATCTGTCCTGCTGGTTGAACGCGGGTCGAAGAGATAGACGCATATCTTGCTACGCGAGGTGTAATCGGACGTAATGTCAACAGCCTCATGTGTCTCCGAGTCAATCACCGTACGCTTTACGACCCATTTGAAGCTTGTGATGTAGCCGTTTTCGCCATGTCCGTTTTCCACGATATCCCATCCTCCGTCGCCACTCCATGCAGTCTGATCGAACCAACCCTCATGATATGGATATGGCAGTCCGAGTCCACGGTTGGGCATGTTGTGTACCTGAAGCGACATACTCTCGCTGTAGCCCTCGCGCTCCATCTCGTAACGGAACGAACCGTTGATGACTTCCAGCCATCCCCGTCGGGTCACTGATGTGTCGCAGGGCTGGATGGTGACGTTGAAGCTGGCCGTTGTGCGGCCACCATTGTCGTCGGTGTAGTTGACGTCAACGCCGACGGTGTAGTCGGGACGCACGCTGTTGACAACTTCAAAGTTGCCGCCAGCATAACCGCGACCAACGACACCGGTGGTGTATGGGCGGTTGGAATAACCATTCCAACGTGCATCTGGTTCTGCACTTTCTACGCCCACGCAGACACCCTCGAGCATGTGCCACGCGTTGCGGCCATTGTACTCATGCTGAGCCACGCTGATCGTACACTCCGCCCTGCGGCCGTAGCGGTTGGTGCCGGTGACAACGACATGGCCGTAGCGCATGGTGTCGGCGCGGTTGATGTCAGCATCGATGACGAGCTTGTCCTTGTCGTGGAAGTATGCGCTCAACCACGATGATTCGTCCGTGACACGGAGCTCGTCAACGTACACGTAGCCCAGTTCCACAGTGTCGCGCTCCACGGGATCGTAGTCCACGTATCGGCTATCATTTAAACTCCAGATGCGCGGTTCGGCGTTGGCAAGAGCTATTTGCGTGACTTTCACCTCCTGGTTGAAAATCTCAGTCTTGCTCATCTGCTTGGTGAGGAGAATGGTTGCCTCGCGGTCGTTCCACTCGTCGGGGTTGGGGTCGGCATCGAACTGCAGCCAGCCGTATGTCATGTCCTCATAGCCATTTTCCTTGAATCTTAGGTTCTTGATCCAAGAGCGGTTGGCAGTAATCTTCACGCCAGCACAGCTGCCTTGGTAATAGACCGAGCCATCGCCACCTGCGGGGCCAACCTGTGCCTCGGGTTTAATCATATTAAACGGCAGTTCGAGGTCGCCGCCGGCCTTCTGCGAGACGGGGAAGCGGAGGGTGTACTTGGTGGAGCCTTTGTAGCCGCTGATGGTAGCAGCACCCTCGCGAGCCCCGCCCTCGTTCTCGGAGACGCTGATTGTGAGGCGTGTGTCGCTGTCGGTCATGCCGATGCCCACCCAGTCGCAGACGGCGTCGATGCTGAGGTTCTTGAGCTTGGTGCTCTTGATGATGACGTCCTCGATGGTACCCCATGCGCCGACGTTCTTCAGTTCTGAGGGCTCGCAGACAATCCAGGCATCCTGCACTACGGTGATGCTGGTGCTCACTTCCGTCCCGGCGACATTGACCTTCAGAACAACCTCGCCCTCGCGGGTGCCGACGGTCCAGTTCTCATCGGCCACGACGGCAAGGTGCTGTCCGTCGAGTGTTGCGGTGTACCAGTCGTCCATGCACTCTATGGTTACGGGGAAGCCGCTGGACTTCAAGATGGCATCCTTGGTGCCGCCCTCGGGGGCGTACTCCATGCGGTGGGTTGAGAGCGAGAGCACGCCTTCCTGCAAGACTTCGATGACGCAGGTGGCGGCAGTGCCGTCCTTGGAGCCGGTGAGGGTCACGCTGCCTCGACGTTCGTCCAAGGAGGGGTTGACATCGACGCTGACATTGACCTTGCCGCCGGCGATGGATGCGTGAATCCACGGGTCGCTCTTCTGCACGCTGGCATCGGAGCAGTTGGTGAGCAGGGCAACAGCCTTCTGCTCGCTCTTGGCCTCGAACTCCAAGTGTGTCGGGTCGGTGCTCAGGGCGGGCTCGTTGCTGCCAATGATGTTCTGCACCACGGGAACTTCAACGCTCTTGCTGAAGGTGCGATCCTCGTTGTAGCCCACGATGACGAGCGTCGCCGTGCGCTCTATCTCGCCCGACGGCAGCGGGGCGAAGCTTATGCCGCGCGTCTTGGCCCCATAGCTCTCGGTGTTGAAGGTGAGCCAATCGGCGTCGCAGGAGAGCTGGTACTCGTGGAGGTTGCAGTCTATGGTGAGCTGGCGCATACCACCGATCTTGTTGGCCACGAGAGGTGTGGGGGTGGCGGTGAGCGGGCTGTTGTCGATGGTGAACTCCACCTCGTCGTCGGGCACGTAGGGGATGTCCAACGAGGACAGACGTTTCAGGCGCGAGAGGGGGCGCAGACGGTAGCGTCCGCTCTTCTCGATGGTGAAGTCGTGAGTGACGGGTGCCGTGCCGTAGGGCAACAGCCAGCTGTAGTAGCGGCTCTCGTCGTACCATTTCTGCACGAGCTTGTCGTTCATATCATAGATGCCTAGTCCGATATGGGAGTCGAAGAGCACGTCGCGTTTTGGTCTGACGGTGGCGGTGACGGTGGTGCTACTGCCCGCCTTGTGTGTGGCGGCCAGGTTCTCATACTCCGGCACGAGCCAGATGCTCTTGTTGCCCACGGCAAGGAAGGAGCCGTCGAGAAGAGTGATGTCGTACTTCTTCTTGCCGCCAGTGGCGAATCTGAAGAGATCCATGCTCTCGAGGCTGGCCTTGGCCTCCCAGTCCACAGAGCATAGCGAGAAGTCAATCTTCGACTCCTTCAGCAAGTTGTACCATCCCGGTCGGCGCATGGCCCAAGCGTCAAGGGTGAGGTTGCCGCTAATCTTTGGACCTATGTAGAAGTAAACACCGCAAGTAGCCTTGAAATATTTGCGTACTACCTGGTTAGTACCCAACTCAATGGGTACGTAGATACCAGCTTGCGCAAAACCGTTGAGCTCAGCCTGAAGGATAAAGCTGGGATCGTCGAAGTCGTAGCCGTCGCGGTTGCCCTTGACATGCACGACGGGCTTCTTGAACTCGAAGTCGCTGAACTCCAGCGTCTCCGTCAGCCGCGTAGCCTGAATGCCATAACCCACCTTGGCATGGAAGTGCGCCTCAGCGCGAAGCATGGTTTCGGGCATGACATTGACCTGGAACACGGGACACACAGCCGGGAAGCCGAGTTTGCCCGCAATCTTGTTGAAGATACCGGCAAAGGGCTGTGTGGCCGGAGGACCCCAGAGCTTGCCATCGAAATCGATGGTGCCGCTATGCTCAAAGACCTCACTGAGCTCGGTCTTGAGGTAGAAACGCAGGAGAGACGGTCGTATGTCATAAACTCCCGTGGCCTTGATTCCTATGCCCAGATGGAAGTTTACACTGGCCGTGACATCGCCTTCATTGGTGTTCCAGCGGAAGGGAATATGCAGGTCCCAGGACTGACTTACGGGGTAACTGTCAATGCTAAATTCACTGTTAGCGTTGTGTCGAGATCTGTTCATGCCGGCTATGCGGTGGCGCATTTGGTGGGCTTCGCTCTCCTTGACATACTGCTCTACGGTAATGAACTGGTCGAAGAGGTCGTCCAGACATTCCAGCGAATCGCAGAGCACCACGAGCTGACCGTCAGCGTCCTCGATGGCTCTGACCTTGCCGCCGAAGCCCTCGCCGCAGAGGTCGCCGTCGAAGCCCACGATGACATCGCCCACGGTGGGACGCTGGTCGGCGGGCATGTCGGCGGTGAAGGTGAGCTTCAGGCTATCCACGGCCGCGACGTAGCGCATGAGGCTGTCGGTTACGAGGTTCTTCAGCCGAGGGTTGAAGCGTATCTCTGGCTGCACGAAGCTCACCGAGTCGATGGCAGTGAGCATGATGCGGTAGGTGCTGTCGGCTGTAACAATCTCCTGCGAGACGGGGAAGGCGAAGACGCGGCCGAGGGTATCTACGCACGAGTACTCTATGCTCTCGACCTCATCGTAGAAGAAGCCGTTGAAGTGGCCGTCGTTCTGGTAGATGTAAAAGGCCTCCTGCGCCCTGACGGGCGAAGAGTAAAGCGAAAAGAGGAATGTGAAAAATACCAGCGACTTCAGCCGTCTGCGTATGGCAAATAATATTGTTTTCATAGAGCGAATATATTATTATGGTGAACACTCGCCTCTCCGCGCGGAGAGGGGTCTGGGGTGAGGCTACTTCTTCAGCAGTTTGATGGTTTGGCGGGCGGCTTTCACGATATACACCCCTGTGGGGCGGTCGGCAATGGAGATGGTGACGGGGGCGGAGGACGCACCGCTGCCCACGGAACCTGCAGGAGTCACCTTGGCAGAATGCAAGAGGATGCCAGCAGCATTATAGAGCTGCACCTCGCTGCCATCGGGCAGGTTCTCGAAGGTCACGGCGTCGCCGTTGGGGCTGATGCGCACGTTCTGGCACACAGGCGCGCCCTCCACGCCGTCAATAATGCCCTCGTAGGTATAGCGGAGCACGTCGCTGAGGGGGTAGGTCGCCGACGCACCGCTGTTGGTGGTGATGTTCAGCTGCGTGCCGACGAAGGTGGTTCGCGGCATCTTGTCGAGCTGGTAGGTCACTTTCTCGCCCGACTTCAGCCATACGACGAGGCGCTGCTGCGACGGGTCCTCCTGAGCCCATAACGATGATGGGAACAGAGAAAGGACGAACGTGATCAGTAAAAGTAACTCCTTCTTCATAGTCTTTACCTATTTAATATATGATTCGTTAATGCAAAGATAGCAGTGACGTCATGTATGCACACTCACAAATCTTGCTTTTCGACTGACAAAACAAGAATCGTCAGCCTCTTTTAACAAGCGTTAACATCGCGGTATTTCAATACTTTGATTTCGGCAGGACGAAAGGCACCTTTAGAAACAGCAGAGGCTGTGTCAAAATAGGCACATCCTCTTTTTTTTATTGCAAAGCCCCGACTTTCACAA
>CAMVIB010000014.1 GCA_947167455.1 uncultured Prevotellaceae bacterium
ATGAAGGTGATTCAACAAGGCGATGAAGGTGATTCAACAAGGCGATGAAGGTGATTCAACAAGGCGATGAAGGTGATCCCACGAGGCGATGAAGGTGATCCCACGAGGCGATGAAGGGGATTACACAAGACGATGAAGGGGATTACACAAGACGATGAAGGGGATTCAACAAGGCGATGAAGGTGATTACACAAGGCGATGAAGGTGATTACACAAGGCGATGAAGGTGATTACACAAGGCGATAAGGATAAGTAATTTAAGTTTCGAAGTATGCTGGCAGCCAGTATGAGAGCGCCCCGCAGGGGCAATGAGATGTCAGCCCAGGGCAGCGCCCTGAGCGCTGACATGGGCTGACATATTGCAGCCCCTTCATGGCGCATATTCCGGACATATCTTTACTGTTATTATAACTTTAATGATTATCCGCAATCGTACCACCAAGACGCTGGAAGCGTCTCCTCTCAATAACCGGGGGTGCGCAGTACCCCCGGATAGGGACAAAAAGGGGAACATCGACCCTGAAGGGGTCGCCCATTACGCTGTTCGGGCACTCTTTCAGAGTGCTTGCCTCTATAGAGCTTGTTATCCGGGGGTGCTCGCTACGCTCGTACCCTCGGTTACCAAAGCGAAGACCGCGTTGCGGTCTCTTTGGTGGTATGATTGCGGATAATCATTAACTTTATCAGTGGACTCACTAAGTAACCTTGGACTTCATGAACTATAAACCCAGAACGGTCATTAGACCGTTACGCGCCAACCATTATTCTTTTTTTCATCTGTCTTATCGTTTCCCGGTTACAATGGAACCCCATTGCGCCCTCAAAAACGACAAGGCATCTGATTAAAAATAACAACGGTTATCATCATAACTCTAATGACCGATCTGGGATAAAGCGTGGAGTGGATGCCATAAAATTGCAGACGGCCCTTCTCACGAAGAGCCTTCTTCAATAACTATGAACAAATCTTTTTCTTTAATCAGCATGGCATTCAAACCAACTTGCTAATGAGTTGTTGAACTTTTGCAACCGCATCACTGCGACCACATCGGCCAGCCATTCTGCAATCAATTACCTTAACTAACTTACCTAAAGTCGAGCCATCGAGATGGCTCATTTGGAATGAAAACCTTTAAAACTAACCTAATACCATGAAAAACCGTATGACTATTATCTTCTTTTGAGCCTCTCACGAGGCAGACGATAGAAAGGATTGTCTTTCTTTTGACGGTGCAAAGGTATGGTTATTTGGTGTAATATCAACACTCTCGTGTGTAGTTTTTAGCAGACGTGACTGCTTTCTTGACATACGTCAATGATTATCATGCAGTAACGCTTGGTCGTGCGTGTGCGTTCTATGCCAGAATGGCATCGGCGAGGGCTTCGAGTGCAGCGACATCGGCCTCTTTCATCGTGCCGCGGAGCGTCACCGTGGGTTCCACGACCTCTATGGCCTTCATGGCCTCGAGCTGTGCGCGCATGGTCTTGGCGGCACTGGGAGCCCACGAGCCGTTCTCCACGAGTGCCACGCGCCGCCTCTGCCATGCCTTGGAGGCAAGGTGGTGAAGGAAGTCGGCCATGGGCGTGAACACTCCGGCATCATAGCTGCTGGCACACAGCACTACGCGTCCGTAGCGGAAAGCATCCTCTATGGCCTCGGCCATGTCGTCGCGGCAGAGGTCGGCACATGCCACCTTGGCGCAGCCTTTGGCCTTGAGGATTTCTGCGAGGCGCGCGGCGGCGGCGGCCGTGTTGCCGTGGATGCTGGCAGTGGCCACGAAGACGCCCTCTGTCTCCACGCCGTAGGAGCTCCAGATGCCATAGAGGCGCAGGGCCTCGGCGAGGCGCTCGCCCTCGAGCACAGGTCCGTGGAGGGGCAGTATGCGTCGTATGTCGAGTGCAGCGGCTTTCTTGAGCAGCGTGCTGACGGGCTGTCCGTACTTGCCGCAGATGTTGAAATAGTAGCGGCGTGCCTCGCAGGCCCAGTCGTCGGCATCGGCATCATAGACTCCGAACTTGCCGAAGCCGTCGGCAGAGAAGAGTGCAGCGTCGCAGGCGTCGTAGCTCACCATGACTTCGGGCCAGTGCACCATGGGAGCCATGACGAATGTCAGCGTGTGGCGTCCCAGCGAGAGGGTGTCGCCCTCTTTGACAGTCTGTATGCGTGTGGCTATGGACGCGGTGTCGAAGTAGAGAGGCAGCATCTGTGCAGCCTTGGCCGAGCAGACGAGTCGCAGCGAGGGGTAGATGTCCATGACGCGCGCTATGCCGCTGGCATGGTCGGGTTCGAGATGATGAACGATGAGGTAGTCTGGCTGGCGTCCGTCAAGGGCGTTGCTGAGGTTGTCGAGCCAGGGCTGTATGGTGCGTGCGTCGGTGGTGTCCATGATGGCCGTGCGCTCGTCGGCAATGAGGTAGGAGTTGTAGCACATGCCGTCGGGGGTATGGTATTGGCTTTCGAAGAGGTGCATCTCGGCATCATCGACGCCGATGTAGCGGATGTCTGGTGTGATGTTTGTTGGCATAGAATGTATAAATAAAGTTGTATTAATATTGTCACAATGCGGGGCAAAGGTAGGCATTATTTCACAAAAACACGCCAAAAAGTGTCAAAAAAAGCCTTTTTTGCACGAGGGCGGCTCATAATTCGGATAAAAGTTGTAACTTCGCGCCGAAATAGTTATCTTAAAAATATAAAGTTATGCACGAAATTAAAAACGACAGTTCGATTGCAGGCCTCATCAAGCGCTATGTCAGCGCTAGCGGCCTGCTGATTTTCGCAACATTGGCGGCGCTCGTCTGCGCAAACTCGTCAGCCATCAGCGAGAGCTACTTCTCACTGTGGCAGATGCCTGTGACGCTGAGCATCGGAGGCTTCAACGTCTTCAGCCATGGCGGCCACGCCATGTCGCTCATGGACTTCATCAACGACTTCCTGATGTTCTTCTTCTTCCTCAGCGTAGGTCTGGAGATAAAGCGTGAGATCCTGTGCGGCGAGCTCTCGACGCGCCAGAAAGCCCTGCTGCCCGTCATCGGTGCCTGCGGCGGCATGCTCATACCTGTCGTGATATTCTACATCGTATGCTCTGGCGATGCCCTGGCCGAACGCGGCTGCGCCATACCTATGGCAACGGACATCGCCTTCTCGCTCGGCGTGCTCAGCGTCTTCGGCAAGCGCGTGCCGGCAGGTCTGAAGATATTCCTTGCCGCACTGGCAGTGGCCGACGACCTCGGAGGCATCATCGTCATCGCCATATTCTACTCGCAAGGCCTGGAGTGGAGCTACCTGCTTGCCGCCATCGCCGTCATCGCCATACTTCTCTACTGCAACTGGAGCGACGTCCGCCTGAAGCAGGTGTATATGGGTCTGGGCTTCGTGCTGTGGTATCTGGTGCTCAACTCCGGCATACATGCCACGATAGCCGGTGTGGCCCTGGCCTTCTGCATCCCTGCCAACCTCAGCCGCGGCACACGCTACTATCTTGAGAACATACGCGACTGCATCAACAAATACCCCGACATCGACGTCACTGAGGCCGACCGCGACAAGCCCATGGTGCTCTCTAAGGAGGAGATACAGCACCTGCGGCGCATAGAGAGCGCTTCCGACTACCTCATCTCGCCCCTTCAGGACATCGAGGACTACCTCTACTACCCCATCAACTTCATGGTGATACCCGTCTTCGCCTTCGCCAATGCCGGCGTGGCCTTCGACGGCCTGACCTTCGGCGACGTGGCTCTGGGCGTTATGCTCGGTCTGCTGCTGGGCAAGTTCCTGGGCGTGCTGAGCTTCTCGTGGCTGAGCATGAAACTGGGCATCTGCCAGATGCCTGCCGGTGGCAACTGGAAGTCGTTTGCCAGCGTATGCATGGTGTGCGGCATAGGGTTCACGGTGTCGATGTTCATAGCAGAGCTGAGCTTCCGTGGTGCAGGAGCCGAGGCTGCCGAATACCTCGACGAGGCCAAGCTGGGCATTCTCGCCGGAACGATAGCCTCTGCACTGACAGGATGCATCATGCTCAACTTCACGCTGCCAAAAGGCGATGCACAGGCGGCACAGGCACAAAAGTAACATGAGATGAAAGACAAATAATTAACGAAAACCAGAAAGGAAGAAACAGCATGTCACTCGAAAAGATCTTCGCAGCAAAGCTGCTCAAAGTTAAGGCCATCAAGCTGCAACCCACGAACCCGTTCACGTGGGCCAGCGGCTGGAAGAGCCCATTCTATTGCGACAACCGCAAGACTCTGTCCTACCCCCAGCTGCGCACCTTCGTGAAGACGGAGATCAGCCGCATCATCATGGAGCGCTTCCCCGATGCCGATGCCATCGCCGGCGTTGCCACGGGAGCCATACCACAGGGTGCCCTCGTTGCCGACGTGCTGGCACTACCCTTCGTGTATGTGCGGTCGAAGCCCAAAGACCACGGCCTCGAGAACCTCATCGAGGGCGAGCTTAAGCCTGGCATGAAGGTCGTGGTAGTGGAAGACCTCATCAGCACCGGAGGCAGCAGCCTGAAGGCCGTGGAGGCCATCCGCAACAACGGCTGCGACGTCATTGGCATGGTGGCGTCCTACACCTACGGCTTCGACGTTGCCGCAAAGGCCTTCCACGATGCCAAGGTGACGCTCGTCACACTCACCAACTACGAGGCAGTGGTGGCCGAGGCTCTGCGAATAGGCTACATCAAAGAGGCCGACGTGCAGATGCTCAACGAGTGGCGCCGCGACCCCGCAGCATGGCAGGGATAAGACGCACAGAGGCCATAGCGACATAGCCTGACGGCAAACAGCAAACCATAGTGAGGCAGGGCATAAGAATAATGCTCCGCCAGAGAATATCGTCAAAACAGATACTACAGTGACAAAATTCGAAAGCAACATCAAGCAGATTGCGGCATCGCAGACAGCGGTATATAACAAGCTGGCCGACCTGCGTAACCTCGAAGCCGTGCGGCAACGTCTGGGCGACCCGGCATTCATAGATGCCCTGCGCGCCTCCGGGCAGGTGCCGGACGACAAGATAGGGCAGATCCAGGAGCTGGCAACGCAGCTCGAACTCACCGAGGACACGGTGACCGTCAACGGCTCGCCACTCGGCGCCATAGCCCTGCACATCGTGGAACGCGACGACCCCAAGTGCATCAAGTTCGAGGTGCAGAACGCACCCATCATGGCCAACCTTTGGATTCAGCTGCTGCCGACATCGCCCTACGACTGCAAGATGCGGTGCACCATAGGCGCAGAACTCAACTTCTTCATGAAACAGATGGCCAAGAAGCCACTGCAGGAGGGGGTGGAGAAGCTGGCAGACATGCTGGCAATGATACCATACTGAGACAGCCTTCATACTTACAAACAGCGAATTGCACGGACACGCGCGGCACGAGCCACCGCGTGGCACACGGCACTCCGAAAAACATACTTAACATGGCAAACAAACTGTGGGAGAAAAACGTCTCCATGACCGACGAGATAGAGCGCTTCACCGTAGGGCGCGACCGCGAGCTCGACATGTATCTCGCCGAGAGCGACGTGCTCGGCTCGCTGGCACACACCACCATGCTCGAGAGCATAGGCCTGCTCACCGCCGACGAGCTCACGGCACTGCACCGTGAGATGCGCAACATACTTCGCGACATTCGCGCCGGACGCTTCGAGATCGAGGACGGCGTGGAGGACGTACACTCCGAGGTGGAGCTGTTGCTGACGCGACGTCTGGGCGACGTGGGCAAGAAGATACACAGCGGGCGCTCGCGCAACGACCAGGTGCTCGTGGACCTGAAGTTATGGACACGACGCCAGCTGCGCGAGGTCGTGACACTCGTGACAGAGCTCTTCAGAGAGCTGCAGAGGCAGAGCGAGGCATACCATGACGTGCTCATGCCGGGCTACACACACCTGCAGGTGGCCATGCCGTCGAGCTTCGGCCTGTGGTTCGGCGCCTACGCCGAGAGCCTTGCCGACGACATGCTGTTCCTGCAGGCGGCCTACAAGCTGGTGAACCGCAACCCTCTGGGCTCGGCAGCCGGCTACGGCTCCAGCTTCCCCCTGGACCGTCAGCTCACTACAGACCTGCTGGGCTTCGACTCTATGGACTACAACGTGGTGTATGCACAGATGGGCCGCGGCAAGATGGAACGCAACGTGGCTTTCGCCCTGGCAAGCGTGGCAGGCACAATATCCAAACTGGCTTTCGACGCATGCATGTTCAGCTCGCAGAACTTCGGCTTCGTACGCCTGCCTGCCGAATGCACCACGGGTTCGAGCATCATGCCTCACAAGAAGAACCCCGATGTCTTCGAACTCACACGCGCCAAGTGCAACAAGCTTCAGGCCCTGCCGACACAGGTCACTCTCATCATGAACAACCTGCCCGTGGGCTACTTCCGCGACATGCAGATTCTGAAGGAGGTATTCCTGCCCGCCTTCGACGAGCTCAAGGACTGCCTGCGAATGACGACATACATCATACATAGGATAGAAGTGAACCGCAACATCCTCGACGACACACGCTACGACCTGATGTTCTCGGTGGAGGAAGTCAACCGCCTTGCTGCCCAGGGCATGCCTTTCCGCGACGCCTACCGCAAGGTGGGCCTCGACATTGAGGCGGGGCACTTCGAGCCTGTGAAGGAAATCCACCACACACACCCGGGCAGCATCGGCAACCTCTGCAACGACCGCATCGCAGACCTCTTCCAGAGTGTGCTCGACGGTTTCGACTTCGGGAAAGCCGAGCTGGCAGAGCGCAAACTCAGCGAAGGATGAACACAGCCAACGACACTGGCATGGCCAGGATAAGGAAAGCATGCATCGCCGCAGCAGCGGCGGTGACGGCACTGTTCATGGCATGTGCCGAGGCCGACACGCGCTTCTCGCGCTTGCCGGCACGCCTCGTGGTGACAAACACAAACACCATACCGCAACTCAATGCCGCACTGGGCAACCCCGGCGAGTTCTGCACCATAGAGCTGAAAGGCACAAGCTATCGCTTCACAAACACAGCCGGCGCGTCGGAGGTCAACCGCGCAGCATTGGCAAACTACCAGAGCACCTACCTCGGACTATCGGGGCTGATAGTGGGTCTGCCCGCCATACCTGAACCTGGCGACGATACGCAGCACGTGGTGTGCTTCGACCTCTCATGCCCAAACTGCTACGAGCAATACGCCATCACCAAGAGCCTGCGGCTCAAGGAGGGAGGACGAGCCTCATGCCCGACATGCTCGCGCACCTACGACCTCAGCACACAAGGCATCGTGGCCGAGGGCGATGGCGGCCAGAGCCTGTTCCGCTACCGTGTGACATACGTGCCCTACACCTTGCAGGTTAACAATTAGCAGACCTCTGACCTACCCCACACACCAACTCCACACAAAAACATACATACGACATGCTAAAGCCCATCATCTCGCTAATCTTAGCCTCACTATGCTGCGCCGGCACAGCAGCACAGAACACTCCCGACGGCGGCATCAACGCAGACATGCTGCGCCAGATACAGGCATCGGCAGCTGCCACGCCTGCCACACGTGCCCTGAGCAACGCCATCGCTGCCAACGCTATCGACGACCTCGCACGCTCACGACAGACGGCAGCACCCGTGCCCACACAGTTCAGCGTCGAGACACCGGCACAGAACATCACTGACCAGAAATCGAGCGGACGATGCTGGATGTTCTCGGGATTCAACGTCCTGCGCAGTGACTTCGCCGCACACCATGCCGACAGCCTCGCCCTCGACCTCTCGCAGGGCTATCTCTTCTTCTGGGACCAGCTGGAGAAAGCCAACCTCTTCCTGCAAGGCGTGACAGACTGCGCCGACCAGCCCATGGAGAGCGAGCGGGTGCGCTTCTTCTTCCGCGCTCCCATCAACGACGGAGGCACCTTCTGCGGCGTGGCAGACCTGGCAGCAAAGTACGGCCTCGTGCCCGCCGACATCGCCCCAGAGACATACAGCAGCGACAACACATCGCGCATGAGCCGCATCGTGAGCTCGAAGCTCCGTGAGTTCGGACTCGAACTGCGCGACATGGCAGCCGGAAAGAAGAAGGCTGCCGAGATACACAAACGCAAGACTGACATGCTCGCAGAAATCTACCGTATGCTCGCCATGACGCTCGGAGAGCCCGTGACGGAGTTCGACTACGCCTTCTGCGGCAAGGACGGAAAGGTAAAGACAGCACGCAAGCACTATACGCCGAAGACATTCTACGACGAGGTAGTGGGACGCGACCTCAGAGGTACATACGTCATGGTGATGAACGACCCGCGACGCCCATACCACAAGACCTACGAGGTGGAATGGGACCGCCACACCTACGACGGCACGAACTGGTGCTACCTCAACCTGCCCATGGAGGACATCGAACAGCTGGCCATAGCACAGCTGCGCGCTGGCCGCAAGCTCTACAGCTCCTACGACGTGGGCAAGCAGCTCGACCGCAAACGCGGCTACTGCGACCTCAGGAACTTCGACTACGAGAGCCTCTTCCAGACCACCTTCGCCATGACGAAAGCCCAACGCATCGCCACCTTCGACAGCGGCTCGACTCACGCCATGACTCTCACGGCCGTAGATATCGACGACGACGGACGTCCTAAGGCATGGAAGGTGGAAAACTCGTGGGGCGGCGACTGGGGTCAGAAAGGATGCCTCGTGATGACACCGGAGTGGTTCCGCGAGTATATGTTCCGACTCGTGGTTGACAAAGAGTTCGTGCCGGCCACGCTGCAGAAGGAGGCTCAGCAGAAACCCACTCTCGTAATGCCCGAGGACCCTCTGTTCCAGGCTGACGAGTGACGCACCGCAACCCTCTCTCATGAGTAGCAGCCTCAAGCAAAAAACGGCGCAAAGCCTCATCTGGAGCGGCCTGAGCAACGGCGTGATGCAGTTGCTGCAGACGCTCTTCGGCCTGTGGCTGCTGAACATCCTCACGCCAGAAGACTACGGCAAGACGGCGGCCCTGGTGGTATTCTCGAACATAGCAAGCATCCTGCAGGAGAGCGGCTTCACGGCGGCACTGGCCAACAAGGGCGAACCGACACACGAGGAGTACAACGCCGTGTTCTGGTTCAACGTCATCGCCGGAGCAATGCTCTACGTCATACTGTTCTGTGCGGCGCCATTCATAGCCGACTTCTATGACGAACCCGTATTATGCCCTCTCGGACGATTTGCCTTCCTCGGCTTCGTATTCTCGTCAATAGGCACAGCACAGCGTGCATGGCTCTTCGGACATCTCAGGGTCAAGCAGACGGGCATCATGCAGATGACCTCAATCACCATCTCGAACATCGTGGGGGTGTGCCTCGCATACGCCGGCATGGCATATTGGGCCATCGCTACCATGAACCTCGCCTACATAGCATCCGTCACAGCACTGGCATGGCACTTCTCGCCTTGGCGACCGACATGGCCAAAGATGGAGGCCGGTGCCCTCAGGGCGACGTTGCGCCCTGCATGGCAGATGTTCGGCTTCTCGTCAAAGCTCCTCGTCAACAGCCTCGCTTTCCAACTGAACAATAATGCCTTCGGCGTGTTGCTGAACCGCTTCTTCCCGGGAGGATACGTTGCAGGCATCTACGACAATGCCCGCAAGTGGGACGACAGGGCCATTGCCACCATAGGCGGCATGGTGCAGGGCGTGGCACAGCCGGTGCTGAGGGAGAGCAGCAGCAACGCCCGTGAAGGCCATGGCGAAGAGCTGACGGCCGTTTTCCGCAAGCTGCTGCGCTTCACATGCTTCATAGCCTTCCCATGCCTCCTGGGGCTCTCGCTTATCGCCGAGGACTTCATAGTGCTGCTGGCAGGCGAGAAATGGCACGAGAGCGCCATGCTGCTCTCCCTGCTATGCATCTACGGCGCGTTCTCGCCCGTGGTGACGCTCTACTCAAACCTCGTTATCTCACGCGGACGCTCCACCATCAATATGGTGATAGGGTTGCTGAACTGCGCCTTCGTCTGGGGAGGTATCATTGCGCTGCATGGCATGGGCTACGGACTGACGGCAATGGTGGTCTTCTACGTTGTGCTCAACATAGGATGGCTCATTGTGTGGCAAGAGTGTGCACGCAGGCTCATCGGGCTCAGATGGCTGCACGCGCTAAAGGACATCCTGCCTTTCCTCATGCTCGCCGCCGGTGTCATGTTCGTGGCATACGCTGCCACACGGGACATGCCCATCTCATGGCTGCGAATAGCACTAAGGGTCGCCATCGCTCCCGCGCTCTACGTGCCTTTGCTATGGATAGCGAAGGCCAGAATACTGCGCGAGAGCATCGACTACATCTTCAGACACAAGGCATAGGAGACAGCCTCACTGCCCCACTCTCTTGCCAGGCATGTAAGCCCCAGGGGAATGAGGAGGGTGAGCCATCTCTTCGGGATCCTGTTTTCCGTATCCGGCTGTAGCAGGGGCATGAGGCCGTGAGCAGGTCCGGCCTCGCTCAGATGAGGGTGGCAATGGTGGCACGGTAGATTGCCTCCGTGGCCCCGGCATTGCCTGTGATGTACTGCGCTGCTGCCTCTGCTGCGTGGCTGTAGGCCGCTGTGTCGGAGAGGAGACGGTCGGCAGCAGAGCAGAAATCATCGGCATCATGGACCTCAAAGGTCGCACCGACATCAATAAGATGGCGTGCCTCGCGGAAATTGCCATTGTTGGGGCCAATGAGCACAGGAATGCCATAGACGGCTGCCTCCGGCACATTGTGTATGCCCTGACCGAAGCCACCACCCACCATAGCCAGAAGGCCGTAGCGGTAAATGCTCGAAAGGAGGCCAAAGCAGTCGATGATGAGCACGTCGGCATGTACCACGTTCTCTGGCGTGGCATGTGAATAACGCAGCACGTGACGCCCCGAGAGGGCTCCCTCTATCTCGCGCAGGTGACTCTCGCCGATGAGGTGAGGGGCGATGATGAGCTTCAGGGCTTTCGTGCGCGAGACGTCTGCCGTGCGACGTAGGAACCACGGGATGAACAGGGCCTCATCGGGAGGCCATGAGCTGCCGGCGACGAAAACATCGGCATCCTTTGCGAAGCTCTCTACGAGAGGCAGAGGCTTGGCAGCATCGCGGATGTCGAGCACGCGGTCAAAGCGCGTATCGCCCACCACCGAGACATTATCCGTGTGGCCGAGCGAGGCGAGAAGCTGACGGCTCTGCTCGTTCTGGACGAAGAAGTACGTCACCTTGTCGAGCACGTGGGCATAGCCGTGACGGCCATACCAGCGGAAAAAGATCTGGTTGGGGCGGAAGATGCTCGACACGCTATATACCGGGATATTGAGCCTCCGGCAACCCTTTAGATAGTTCTGCCAGAACTCGTATTTGATGAGATACAGCGCCACGGGTCGCACGAAGTGGAAGAAAAGACGCACGTTGGCCGGCGTGTCTAATGGCAGATAGCAGATGACGTCGGCGCCATCCCATTTCTTGCGCACCTCATAGCCCGAGGGCGAGAAGAACGTAAGCAGAATCTTCAGCTCAGGATGTTCGCGCCGCAGACGTTCCATAAGCGGACGCCCCTGTTCGAACTCTCCGAGCGATGCTGCATGAAACCACACATAACGGGCCTTGGGGTCGATGTGCCTGTGCAGATGAAAGAATGCTTTACGATGTCCTATGGCCAGCTGGCGCGCGCGACGGTTGAAGATGGCGGCTATGCCTATGCCGAACATGTATAGGTATATGGCAAGTGTGTACAAGGGGAGGAGGGGGAGTTTGATGGTTAGTAGAAAGGCCATGCAGAGCCTCTGCACGGCTCACCCGATGTCTATTTTAGCGTTGCTATTGCGAAGTCCATACGACGCAGCGTCTCGTCCTTGCCGAGGAAAGCAGCGAGAGCATACATGTCAGGACCCTGACCTTCGCCTACGAGGCACACGCGCCAGGCATTCCATGGCTTCAGGCCTGTCTGCTCCACCCACGGGTCGATGCTCGCCTTGATGCCATCGGCCGTGAAGTCGTCCACCATGGCAAGCTGTGTGCGCAACTGACCCATCTCGGAGGCTGATGCCTCTGTCCAGTTCTTGCGGACGAACTTGTCGTCGCGGTTGAAGGACGTGGGTGCCACGAAGAAGAAACGGCATAGTGGCCACAGGTCGCTCACGAAGGATATATTGCGCTTGCGAGGCCCGTCCTTTGTCTGATATTCAATGACTTTACTCTTCATCATGCCGATGACGTCGGCCGCGCGTTCGGGCGTGGTGGATATGCCCTGCCGGGCCAGCAGCTCCACGAAGGCCGGAGCCATCTCGGCATCGCTGAGGCGCATGAGGTACTCACGGTTGAACCAGAAGCCCTTGACGTAGTCGAAGCGGGCACCGTTCTTGGAGCATTTGGCGAGGTCGAACTTATCAATGAGCTGCTGCATGGACAGCAACTCCTCGTCGTCGCCGGGGTTCCAGCCAAGGAGCGCAAGGAAGTTGATCACTGCCTCCGGCAGGTAGCCCTTCTCGCGATAGCCGCTGCTCACCTCGCCGCTCTTCGGGTCGTGCCACTCCAGCGGGAACACAGGGAATCCCAGACGGTCGCCGTCGCGCTTGCTGAGCTTGCCCTTACCGTCGGGCTTCAGCAGCAGTGGCAGATGTGCAAAGCGGGGCATAGTGTCCTCCCATCCGAAGGCTCTGTAGAGCAACACATGGAGAGGCGAGCTGGGCAGCCATTCCTCGCCGCGTATCACATGCGTCACCTCCATGAGATGGTCGTCCACGATATTCGCCAGATGGTAGGTTGGCAGGCCGTCGGCACTCTTCCATAGCACCTTGTCGTCGAGTACGGAGCTGTTGATGCACACGTCACCACGAATGATGTCATTGACGTGCACGTCCTCGCCCGGCTCGATGAGGAAGCGCACCACGTACGGCGTTCCGCCGTCGATGAGCCTGCGTGCCTCCTCCATGCCAAGGGTCAGCGAGTTGCGCATGTCCATGCGCGTCGAGGCGTCATACTGGAAGTTGGGCGTCTGCTCGCGACGTGCCGTCAGCTCCTCGGGCGTGTCGAAGGCATAATAGGCACGGCCGGCATCCACGAGCTGCTGCACATAGCGCACGTAGATGTCACGACGCTCGCTCTGACGGTATGGGCCATGGTCGCCGCCTATGCCGACACCCTCATCGAAGTCGATGCCAAGCCAGCGGAACGAGTCAATGATATATTGCTCAGCGCCAGGCACAAAGCGCGTGCTGTCGGTGTCCTCTATACGGAATATGAACTGCCCTCCATGCTGACGGGCAAAAAGATAGTTGTAGAGGGCGGTGCGGACACCGCCGATGTGCAGGGGTCCGGTGGGCGATGGCGCAAATCGGACGCGTACTTTTGATGTATTCATTATGCTGTTGAAGAAAATTTTTGCAAAAATACAACAAAAAATGATTATAACACAAAACTTTGTCGTATTTTTGCAGCGAAAAGGCAATAAGATGCCTACTTTTTAACTAATGAGTAGGAATAACAGACCCCAGAAACTCACTTGGCGCGACTATCTCGTGCAAGCACTTGTGCTTGTGGCAGTGTCGGCGTTGCTCGTTGTGGTCATGCCGCGCGGCACACGCGCATCCATGCATACCGACGTCGGCAGGCCCTGGCCATACAGCTTGCTCATAGCACCGTTCGACTTCCCCATCTTCAAGACCGATGCACAAATCCAGCACGAGCGCGACAGCATCAAGGACATCTACGAGCCATACTTCGCACTCCTCCCTGAGGTGGAAGGCCAGCAGGTGGCACGCTTCAAGGCCGACTTCCGCCAGCGTCATTCCAATAAGCTGCCCTATGCCTACCGTTCTTACGTCGAGGAAAAGCTGCATGCCGTCTATGCCCGTGGACTCATCGGCTCCGAGGATAAGGCAAGGGTCATCGGCGACAGCACACAGCGCATCCGCATCTTCGAAGGCTCTGAGATGAAGACATCGCTGCCGGTGACGACACTGTTGACCGAAAAGACGGCCTACGAGTTCCTGCTCAGCGTCGGCGACTCCTCAGACATCAACCGTCAGAAGCTGCAACGCATGGACCTCACACGCTTCCTAAGGCCCAACCTCAGCTACGATTCCATCAAGTCAAAGGACTACTGGGAAGACCTCAACCGCTCACTATCGCCCAGCTCGGGCATGGTGCTTGCCGGAGAGAAGATCATAGACCGCGGCGATATCGTCGATGAAGCAACCTACCAGAAGCTGGAGAGCTACGAGCGTGCCACTGCCGCCCGTGGGCAGACGGGTCAGGAGCAGCACCTCATCATCCTGGGGCAGGTCATGTACGTAATAATCATCATTGCGTGCCTGACAATGTACTTCCACCTCTTCCGCATGGATTATATCGTGAGCCTGCGCAGCACACTCCTCATCATCGTCATGCTGTTGGCATTCCCGGCCATGACGGCATTTCTCGTGCGACACACGCTGCTCTCAGTATATATCATACCATACGCCATGGTGCCCGTCTTCATCAGGGTGTTCATGGACTCGCGCACAGCATTCACCGCACATGCCGCAACCATCATGCTCAGCGCCGTGTCGCTGAAATATCCTCTCGAATTTATCGCAACGGAAATGGTGGCAGGCATGGTGGCCATATACTCTCTGCGCGAGCTCTCAGAGCGCTCTCAGATCATCAGGACAGCCATCCTCGTCACGCTGTCGGCATGGACGGTGTTCATGAGCATAGAACTGATGCACGGCGGCGTTCCTGGCGGCGACAGCGTGAGGGGCATCGACTGGGACATCTACAAACATATCTTCGTCAGCGGACTCCTGCTGCTCTTCGCATATCCACTCATGGCAGCACTGGAACGGATGTTCGGGTTCACCAGTAACGTGACTCTCGTGGAGCTCTCCAACATCAACCGCCCGCTGTTGCACCGCCTGTCAGAGGTGGCGCCAGGCACCTTCCAGCACTCGATGCAGGTGAGCAACCTGGCCGCCGAAGTGGCATTGAAGATCGGTGCCAAGAGCCAGCTCGTGCGTACGGGAGCCCTCTACCACGACATCGGCAAGATCTACAACCCACCCTTCTTCACCGAGAACCAGGCCGGCGGCATCAACCCGCACGACTCCCTCGACCCCCGCGAGAGCGCACGAATCATCATACGCCATGTCGCCGAGGGAGAGGCACTGGCCGACAAACACCAGCTGCCGCACATCATACGCGAGTTCATCACCACCCACCACGGACACGGACTCGTGAAGTATTTCTACATCACCTACAAGAACAAATACCCCGACCGCGAAGTCAACGAGTCCGACTTCACCTATCCCGGCCACAACCCCACCACCACCGAGCAGGCCATACTGATGATGGCCGATGCCGTGGAGGCCAGCTCGCGCTCACTCAAGGAATACACTGAGCAGAGTATCGGCGAACTCGTTGACCGCATCATAGACTCTCAGGTGCAGGAAGGCTTCTTCACCGAATGCCCCATCACCTTCCTCGACATCAAAACGGCCAAGGACGTCTTCAAGGAGAAACTCAAGATAATCTACCACACACGCATCAGCTACCCCACCCTGAAGACCGACACCATTGCCACCACTGCCACGCTGCTCGAGTCAAAGGCTAACTCATAACGCCCCCGGACACACACTATGGAAAGAAACTACGATGTCATCGTCGTCGGAGCCGGACATGCAGGCTGCGAGGCAGCACATGCCGCTGCCACAATCGGCGCGCGCACGCTCCTCATCACGATGGACATGAACAAGATTGCACAGATGTCGTGCAACCCTGCCGTAGGAGGCATCGCCAAGGGACAGATCGTAAGGGAAATCGATGCCCTGGGCGGCAGGATGGGACAGGTCACCGACGCCACCACCATCCAGTTCCGTATGCTCAACCGTTCCAAAGGCCCTGCCATGTGGAGCCCGCGGGCACAGTGTGACAGGGGTAAGTTCATCTGGGAGTGGCGTGCCGTCCTCGAGAACACGCCCAACCTCCATATATGGCAAGACCAGGTGCGTCGGCTTATTGTAGATGAGCTTCCGGCAGGCACCGCCCACGAGGCCGTCCCGGCCCCTCTGACGCCCTCTGACGGCTCGACGGACGTTGGCAAGGCACGCGTCGCCAAAGGCCGCAGGAAGGCCGCTGTGGGCGTAGAAACATATCTTGGCATGACGTTCCGTGCTAAGAGTATCATCATAACGGCTGGCACCTTCCTTAATGGGCTTATGCACATCGGGAGGGTGAAGCTGCCCGGCGGGCGCTGTGCCGAGCCACCATCGCTGGAACTGGCTGAAAGCATCGCCATGCATGGCGTGCGCGTGGCACGAATGAAGACAGGCACACCCGTACGCATTGATGCACGCAGCGTTGACTTTTCGCTCATGACAGAGCAGCCCGGCGACACCGAAGGCAGAAGATTCTCATTTATGGATCCTCAGCACACCGTCCGCCAGAGTGGCACGGCGGCAGCACCCTTTACCACCAATCCTTCATCCATCCACCCAGTCTCCCGGCGTCAAGACACAGCGGGCGGTTGGGACACAGCCTGTCTTCCGTCACTTCCCTGTTGGATCACCTACACCAATGAGGCCGTGCATCAGCGCCTGCGCGAAGGGCTGCCCGACTCACCGCTCTACAATGGCCAGATTCAAAGCATAGGCCCGCGCTACTGCCCCAGCATAGAGACAAAGCTCGTGACCTTCCCCGACCGCGAACAGCATCAGCTATTCCTCGAACCCGAAGGCACAGACACGAACGAATACTATCTCAACGGTTTCTCGTCATCGCTGCCGATAGACGTGCAGATTGAAGCGCTCAGGCTTATTCCGGCATTTCGGAATCTGGAAGTCTTCCGACCGGGCTATGCCATAGAGTATGATTTCTTCGACCCCACGCAACTTCACCACTCTCTCGAGTCGCGTGTAATAGATGGTCTGTTCCTCGCCGGGCAGGTCAACGGCACCACGGGCTATGAAGAAGCCGCCGGGCAAGGCATCATTGCCGGCATCAACGCCGCGCGCCACTGCAGCGGTGAAAAGGCGCTTGTACTACATCGCGACCAGAGCTATATTGGCGTTCTCATAGACGATTTGGTATGCAAGGGCGTTGACGAACCCTACCGTATGTTCACGTCCCGCGCCGAGTATCGCATCCTGCTCCGACAAGACAATGCCGACATGCGTCTTACAGAGATTGGCCACGACTTGGGCTTAGCCAGCACGGCACGTCTGGAGCTTCTGAAGTTGAAAAAAGCCGCAATTGACCGCATAAAGCACTTCGCAAGCGACTATTCCGTGAAGATGGACGACGTAAACTCAACGCTCGAATCTCTCGGCACGGCGCCACTCACCCGTGGCTGCAAACTCATGGAACTGCTGAGCCGCCCACAGATAACCCTCGACACCATGACACGATGTCTCCCCAGACTGAAGGCCTTTCTCGAAGACATGAAGGATGCCCCCGAAGCCATTGAGGAAGCCGAGATTGAGATAAAATATGCCGGTTACATCTCGCGCGAGCAAGAGCAAGCCACAAAGATGCACCGCCTCGAAGACATACATATACGTGGTCATTTCGACTATACGTCACTTCAGTCAATAAGCACCGAGGGACGCCAGAAGCTTACGCTCCACGACCCCGAGACATTGGGCCAGGCATCGCGAATCCCTGGCGTTTCGCCCAGTGACATCAATGTCCTGCTGGTGCTCCTGCGACGCTGAGAGGCATCAGCGTGAAACATGCCGTTCCACGTGAAACTGAAATTCATCAAACATAACTTAATCCCTTAACAATGAACAACGAAATCCTCATCAAGCATCTCAGAAATGTCCCGGACTTCCCCATCCCCGGCATACAGTTCAAGGACGTCAGCACACTCTACAAGAGCTCACGCTGCCTGCGCATCATGGTCAATGAGCTTTATGACCTCTACAAGGACAAAGGCATCACCAAAGTGGTGGGAATAGAGAGCCGAGGCTTTGTCGTCGGCGCTGCCCTGGCCTACAAATTGGGTGCTGGCTTCGTCATGGCTCGCAAACCTGGTAAGCTCCCCGCCGACACACTCAAGGAGAGTTACATGAAGGAATACGGCAAGGACACGATAGAGATACACACCGATGCCATCACCGAGAAGGACGTGGTGCTGATTCACGATGACCTCCTTGCCACCGGCGGTTCGATGCTTGCGGCATATAACCTCGTCAGTAAGTTCCATCCTCGCAAGACCTACATCAACTTCATCATTGAGCTTACCATCGAGGGTCTGAACGGAAGGGCACTCTTCCCGGATGACATAGACATCACTACACTATTGAAGATATAGTATTAAACAGACATATCCATCGGTGACCCCAAACGACCCACAGAACCCAAGGACGGGCACAGGTGCTTCAAACGAAGAAGAGCGACTCAGGCATCTGAGGTCGATACTCGACCGTCTGCCCGAATCGCCTGGCAGCTATCAGTATTTCGACCGTCATGGCACGGTGATCTACGTTGGCAAGGCAAAGAATCTGAAACGCCGCGTGAGCAGCTACTTCAACAGGGAGCACGACAGCCGTAAGACAGCTATCCTTGTATCGAAGATATGGGATATACATTACACTGTCGTCAAGACGGAGGCCGAGGCTCTGTTGCTGGAGAACCAGCTGATAAAGCAGTTTCAGCCTCGCTACAACGTGCTGCTGAAGGACGGCAAGAGCTACCCCAGCATAGCCGTGACGAAGGAATATCTCCCCCGCATCTTCAAGACACGCCATATTGACCGTCGAGGCGCTACATACTTCGGACCGTATAGCCACATACCCACCATCAACGGCCTGATCGAACTTTTCTCGAACCTCTACCCCATCCGTCGCTGCCATCAGCCTATGACGAAGGAAGGCGTAGAGTGCGGCAAGTATAAGCTGTGTCTCGAGTACCACATGAAGAACTGCCTCGGCCCCTGTGTGGGCAGGCAGAGCCATGAGGAATACATGTCCTATATCGATGCCGCCGTGCGCATCCTCAAGGGCGACACCGCTGCCCTTCGCCGCGACATGCAGGCCAAGATGCAGGAGCTTGCATCAGAGATGCGTTTTGAGGAGGCAGAGGTCGTCAGGCGTCGTTACGAGCTCATCACAGCCCACCAGGAGAAGAGCCAGATCATCACCTCCACAGGCCACAACATCGACGTGTTCAGCATCGACGACGATGAGCGTATAGCCTACATCAACTATCTCCACGTCGTGGAGGGAGCCATCAACCAAGCCTTCACTTTCGAGTACAAGAAGAAGCTCGACGAGTCACGCGAAGAATTGCTCGTCCGTGGCATCATGGACATGCGCGACCGTTGGGGCAGCACGGCGAAGGAGATTGTGCTACCGTTCCCCGTGGAACTACCCCTTAACGACGTGGAAATCACCATCCCTATGCGTGGTGACAAAAGACAACTTCTGTCGCTCTCTGAGCTCAATGTCAAGCAGTATAAGGTGGATAGGTTGAAGCAGCAGGACAAGCTCAACCCCGAGCAGAAGGCAGTGCGTCTGATGAAGGAAATCCAGGATCATCTGGGTCTGCCCTCGCTCCCCATGCAAATAGAGTGTTTCGACAACTCCAACATCTCCGGCACGAATGCCGTGGCGGGCTGTGTGGTGTTCAAGAAATGTAAGCCCAGCAAGAGTGACTACCGCAAGTATAACATCAAGACTGTCGTAGGCCCCGACGACTATGCCTCCATGCAGGAGGTCGTGCGTCGCCGCTACAGCCGTATGAAGGAGGAGGGCACACCACTACCCGACCTCATCATCACCGATGGCGGTGCCGGACAGATGAGCGTCGTCCGTGCCGTTGTGGAGGGTGAGCTCGGTCTGCAAATCCCCATAGCCGGCCTCGCCAAGGACGACCGTCACCGCACGCACGAACTGCTGTATGGCAACCCGCCGATGACCATCGGCCTCAAGCAAGACAGTGCCCTCTTCCGACTGCTGACACAGATACAAGACGAGGTCCACCGCTTCGCTATAACCTTCCATCGTGACAAGCGCAGCAAGAGCCAACTGAGGTCAGAGCTTGACACCATCCCGGGCATCGGGCCAAAGACAAAACAGGTACTCCTGAAGACTTTCAAGAGCGTGAAACGCATCCGCGAGGCCAGCGAAGAGGAGCTCGCCAAGGTGGTTGGAGCCGCCAAGGCCAAGGCCATCAAGGGCGGCCTCTCCCCTACTCCATCGCCTGATGACGAGGCTATTTAGAAGCCGCCCATCATGCCGCGAAGCAGATTATAGACAAATATCATTCTCCGCAATTATCCTATAGCGCCCCGAAGTGGCAGCAAGCACATAGCCCAGGGCAGCGCCCGTTATCGAACAAAGATATGATTATCCGCAATCGTACCACCAAGACGCTGGAAGCGTCTCCTCTCAATAACCGGGGGTGCGCAGTACCCCCGGATAGGGACAAAAAGGGGAACATCGACCCTGAAGGGGTCGCCCATTACGCTGTTCGGGCACTCTTTCAGAGTGCTTGCCTCTATAGAGCTTGTTATCCGGGGGTGCTCGCTACGCTCGTACCCTCGGTTACCAAAGCGAAGACCGCGTTGCGGTCTCTTTGGTGGTATGATTGCGGATAATCATTAACAAAGATATATGAGAATAGTAATACAACGTGCAAAAGGAGCCAGCGTCAGCATCAACGGACATGTGAATGCCGAATTTCAGGGACTTGGCTTCGTGATACTGCTGGGCATCGAGGCCACAGACACGCTCGACGACGTGGAATGGCTTGTGAGGAAAGTGTCAGCCCTGCGTATCTTCGACGATGCCTACGGGGTTATGAACCGCAGCATCTTGGACATTGCAGGAGAGCATGAAGGTACAGATGGTAACATCATCGTTGTCAGTCAATTTACGCTCTTTGCCTCATACAAGAAAGGCAACCGCCCCTCATGGCTTCGCGCCGCCACACACGACATCAGCGTACCGCTCTACGAGGCCTTTGTCCAGAAGCTGTCGCAGGCCATAGGCCGTGCTGTAGGTCATGGCGAATTTGGTGCCGACATGAAGGTGTCACTGTGCAACGACGGCCCTGTAACAATCATCATGGATACGCACAATAAGGAGTGAGGAAACCACCTCCTGCCCTACCCTCTTTCCAGCTTCAGGTCAACTATGATGGTTAAACATAATGTCCACAAGTGTCTGGCAGAAGCTACTATAGTGAAGCGTCACAGAGAGGCGAGCAATCAGAAGTTTAAGGCATACTTAGGCTTAAAGCCATCATTACGAATAATCACAGAGTTGAGATAACAAATAAACACAAGCCTTGATAAAGTGGTCTCACAAGATTAACAACCAACAATAAAAACAGGAAACAATGGAACAAAGCAAGTACGACCAAGCGTTGTCACAGTACAACCTCAACATCAGCGACGCCGAAGTGGCAGCCGCCGTAAAGCGAATCATCGAGGAGAAAGTGCCCGAGAACGACACCTTAGAAGTGAAACGTTTTCTCATGGGCAGCGTGGAGCTTACCACGCTGAAGACCACCGACTCTGAGGAGAGCGTCCTGGCCTTCACCGAGAAGGTCAACAAGTTCGAGGATGCCTACCCCGACCTGCCCCACGTAGCCACCATCTGCGTATATCCCTGTTTCGCGCAGATAGTGTCACAGAGCCTTGAGATCGAAGGCGTTGAGGTGGCCTGTGTCAGCGGCAGTTTCCCCAGCTCTCAAGCCCTTATGGAGGTCAAGGTTGCCGAGACCGCCCTTGCCCTTAAGGATGGCGCCACAGAGATAGACATCGTGATGAGCGTAGGCAAATATCTCAGTGGCGACTACGAGAGTGTGTGCGACGAGATCAGCGAGCTGAAAGCCATCTGCGGCGAGAAGAAGATGAAGGTCATCCTTGAGACAGGCCTGCTACCCTCTGCTGCCGACATCAAACGCGCCAGCATCCTCGCCATGTACTCCGGAGCCGACTACATCAAGACCTCCACCGGCAAGGAGAAACCCGCCGCCACGCCCGAGGCAGCCTACGTGATGTGTCAAGCCATAAAGGAGTACTACGAGAAGACAGGCATACAGATAGGCTTCAAACCTGCCGGCGGTCTTAACACCGTGCATGATGCTCTCGTCTATTACACTATCGTGAAGGAAGTGCTCGGCCAGCAGTGGCTCACCAACCAATGGCTGCGCCTCGGCACATCGCGTCTGGCCAACCTTCTGCTCTCCGAAGTTGTAGGCAAGGAGACGAAGTTCTTCTAAGTCTATAAGAGGCTGTATGTCGCCGAAGGGCAATGTGCCTTTCGGCGACACTATATGACAGAGCCCTTCCAAAGATGGTAGGCGATGCAGCAGCCTCTGACCTACTAACAACATAGCAAAAGCTCCACGTTGTTATGCGTGCGAGAATGCAGAAAAACCCATTGCATGTCAAGGGAAGGGACAATTACGCAATTCTCAGAGGGCAAAAATATCGGTATTCGCAAGACAGTGAGACAATTGAATAGCAAAAATGCTGTATAGCAAAAAACGTAAAGCAGAAAGCAGATGTTAAAATAGCTTTAGGATGAACAGAATTTGCTAATAAGTCTTAATTCGTGCAACTTATAGTAAGGAAGCTACGTCTAACAGGCAAAGGACATAGAAACCAAACTAAATTTAAAGAATTATGAAAACAAGAAAGTTCAACAACATCGAGAGCCACTTCAGCGAAGCCCAGAGCCGCACAACCACTACAAAGATGCCCAGAGCCGGAAGAACCGTCATGTCGGCTATCATGCTCCTGGCACTCATGCTGACAGCCCTCCCCTACTCCACACTTCGCGCAGAGGAAACTACCGACAGCACCACGACAGCAACTAAGACCAAAAGTAAGAGAGCGAATATTCAAGTGAGTGGCCTGACGATAAACGGCCGCCCGGCGACGAGCAAAGAGAAGAAGGTCGTCAAGGAAATGACAAAGCAAGGTGCCCGGATGGCAACAAAGGGGATACAGCTTGCCTCCACCGCCATCACCGATCCTGCCCGTGCCGAACAGCTCGGTTCCGAGCTCGAGGAGATGGGCAATGAGATGGAACGCATGGGTGACTCCCTGGAAGCCATGGCCGACGACACTGTCTTCATCTACAATGGCGACGAGGATGGCGACAGCCTCCTGTTGAGCGAGAGCGACATCGATGAGATGAGCGACGATGCCGAAAGCACCTTGAGGAATTATATCGAAAACACATGGTGGGGAAAGCTCTTTGGCGGCACCCTTGGCTTCTTTGGAATAATGTTGGTCATACTGTTTACCTTTATCATCTTAGCAGTAGTGTTTCTCCTCATCACGGCACCTGTTTGGGTATTGGCACTTATCATCTGGCTACTGGTTCGTAACGACCGCAAGAAAGCTCCCCGCACACAAACGCAGGCATACGCATCCACTGGCGCTACAGCCGGAAATAATGGAACTCAAGCACCCCAAACGAACGGTACGAATTCAGGAACTGAGGCTCCAAGCGCCATGCGGGTGAGCCCCGTCGAGGCAGAGAACAGCGAGATGTGGCGCAGCGGCATCAATATGTGCTGCCTGGGCGTAGGTCTTGCCGTGTTCTTCATGGCTATCGGCTGGGATGGCTGGTGGGGCATCGGAGCTCTCGTGGCATGCATTGGCATTGCAAAGGTCATCATCGCCTACAGTGCCAAGAAGAAGCAAGACCCCAATCAGAACTATGGCAATAGCTACAATCAGTCGGCCAGCGACACTGTTACGGCCAGCGACAGCAACAACGGCACTACTGACGAGAAGCCATACGATAAGACAACCGACCAAGCTGTCTATGACAAGTAACGTACTGGTAATCTGTCGTTCATGCCACTACAATGCTGACAGACATCGCACTGATTTCACAAGTCGTGACGCTCGGCAGCGAACGTGCCTTCAGCCTCCTTGTTGAACGCCATCAGGAGGCTGTACGCCGTTTCCTGCTACGTCTGACCAGCGGCGATGCCATGCGTGCCGACGACCTCGCTCAGGAAACCTTCATCCGTGCGTGGCAGGGTCTGCGAAGCTTACGTCGGCTCTCAGGCTTTCAGACATGGCTGTTCAGCATAGCCTACAACATCTTCATAGACGACGAGAGGCGTGCTCAGGCCAGCGCCACGACACGTGAGAGCGACAGCGACGCTACCACTAACGAAGTCAGAGCCTATGGGCCAGATGCCGACACGGTGCTGATAAACCACGACATAGACCTTGCGCTGCAAAGACTCAGTGAGGCGGAACGCACATGCGTGGTGCTGCAATGCATTGAAGGTCAAAGCATACGCGACATTTCGCGCATCACCGGCATGAACGAGAACACCGTGAAGAGCCATCTGTTGCGCGGCAAGAAGACGCTCGCAGATTTCCTGCTCCACAACGGCTACGACAGAACGGCAACTACTATGTGACACGGACAGACAACGACGACCGCCATCGGCACGATGCCAAATGACTGTCAGCAGCCAAGCCGCCAGCCAGAAAGCACTACCATGCGAGCAGAAAAAAGCCGACATACGACCAACGACAGAATAAAAATCAGAAACACATGAAGTCTGACAACGAAATACTTACACAGTTCTTCAGCGAAGCACGCACGCCGATAGCCGACGACGGCTTCACCGCCCGCGTGATGCATGCCCTGCCGCGACAAGCAAGAATCTGGCATATAAGCCGCATAAACCTGTGGCTCAACATGGCAACAGCGGCAGCGTCCGTGGCTTTGGTCATCTACTTCGTAATCTCACAACTATCCCACGTCGTGGCAGCCCACCACCCTACCCTGCTGCACGACAACAGCAGCTTCTCAGAGATAGGCACGAAGACGTTCTACGTCACTGTCATGCATATCCTGACAAGACTGAACACATTGGCTGAAGGCCTTCAGGTGCAGCTATACCTCTATCTGCACCGCCTGCCCGACATGCTACCCTCTCTGACACAGATTCTGGCATTGGCTGCAATGCTCATAATCCTCACGGCCTACTCGTTGAGCCACACTCAGCGTCAGGGCATAGCCAAAGAGTGACAGATGTCATAAAAGCTTAGCGCCAACGGCTATTGAGGGTTAACGCATTCTGCATGAAAAACTCCGCTATATGTCAGAGGAAGCACGATTGCGGCTAATAATTCTACAAATGATTATCCGCAATCATACCACCAAAGAGACCGCAACGCGGTCTTCGCTCAATAACCGAGGGTACGAGCGTAGCGAGCACCCCCGGATAACAAGCGCTATAGAGGCAAGCACTCTGAAAGAGTGCCCGAACAGCGTAATGGGCGACCCCTTCAGGGTCGATGTTCCCCTTTTTGTCCCTATCCGGGGGTACTGCGCACCCCCGGTTATTGAGAGGAGACGCTTCCAGCGTCTTGGTGGTACGATTGCGGCTAATAATTCTACAATTTACGTCACAGCGTATAGCGCTCATATTGCGTTTTACAAAACATACACATAAAACATTATTAAACACCAAGCAAAACAATGAAGAAAATTCTCTTTTCGATGGCATTGGCCATCATGTCAATGACAGCCCACGCCCAGGACATCCTCGGCAAGTGGGTCACAGAGGCAGGCAACGCACATGTCGAAATCTACGAAGCCGGCGGCAAGGTCAACGGCAAGATCGTATGGCTGGAGCAAGGCCCTGACACACGCGACACTCACAACCCCGATGCATCGCAGCGTAGCCGTAAGCTCATGGGCGTGAACATCCTCAGCGGCCTGAGCAAGAAAGACAAGAAGTGGGAAGGCGGCAAGATTTACAACCCCAAGAACGGCAAGACCTACAAGTGCTCTATGTGGCTCGAGGGCAAGGAGCTGAAGGTTCGCGGCCACGTCGGCATCTTCCACGACACACAGACTTGGAAACGCCCGCAGTAAGAGCTGCCCGGCATGGCTGAGGCAGGCACACGCCGACGGCTCAAGCCTCTCCCCTGCCCCACTCCGTGCCATTGCACACACCATCATCACGCCCATGCATCTCGGTGCAGGGGCGATTTTTTTGGCGGCGTCTGAACGCCAGCCATCACATCTGCAAGTATATGGCACAGCGTGCCTATGACATGTGAAAAAAGCCCCTAGGGGAGTTGCAATACTCGCCTAGGCGAGTTATGTAACTCCCCTAGGCGAGTTACATAACTCCCCTAGGGGATGTGTCATGAAGTCCTAAAGGCACGTCTGCCATCGTCTGCGACATTACGTCAAACGCCACAGACAAAAACCGTGGCACAGCGTTATATCGTCGTGGCACGCATCGAAAATTCGCAGCCACAATACTGCTGATTGTAGAAGTCGTATTCCTTAAGTAACTGATTGCGACGCTCCTGCAGCCCGCCTTTGCGCCAGTTGCGGGCCCAGAACGTAGCACCCGGCACAGCAGCCTCGGCAGCATGTCCGGCAGCCTCTATCTGGTCGAGACGCTTCCAGCGCGAAGAGGCGAGGGTAGTGGTGAAAGTACCTATTCCCAGCTCGACGGCCTTGCGTGCCGCCGCCATGAGTCGCATCTCGAAGCATAGCAGGCATCGCGAGCCGCGCTCGGGCTCCCCTTCGAGGCCGCTGACACACTGCAGCCACTCTTGGTGGCGCCAGTCATCGTCTATCCAGCGTATGCCGAGACTCTCGGCATGACGCTTGCTCTCCGACTTACGTATCTCATACTCCCGACGAGGGAAGATATTGGGGTTGTAGTAGTAGATAACCGGCTCATAGTCATTGGCAAGCATCCACTCTACGATGGCACTCGAGCATGGAGCGCAACATGCATGCAGCAACACGTCATTCATAGGTTCTGCTCTATCTTGAAGAGTTTGTCGGAGGGTCGCACCTTGGCTTCTACGGCGAAGCTGACGTTCTGCCCCTGCCGTGCCATGGGCACGGCGGCGTTGCTGTCGTCGTGCATCTCTGTTATGATGCCATAGACGGCCCCGGTGGTAGGTCCTGTGACGAGGAACTTATCGCCGACATGCAGCTCAGCCGCCTCGATGTGGAACTCTCCGAGTCCGAGTCGCGAATAGTACTTTGTGCCCTTGCCCACATACACCTTTCGCTCCGTGGCCTGCGAGCCGTGACCCTGGGTGAGTTCCGGCACTTTCTGTCCGAGGTAGTAGCCATCCCAGAAGCCGCGGTTAAAGACGGTGGCAAGAGAGGCAGCAGCCTCACCGGCCTCACCCCCAACGGCCTCACCCCCGGCCCCTCTCCCAAGGAGAGGGGAGTGGTCACCATTGGTGGCAGTAGGCTTTCCACCTTCAAAGGTATATACGCCCCTCTCCTTAGGAGAGGGGTCGGGGGTGAGGCCTGACAATGCCCCCTTATACGCCTCCACCACCGTCCTTACATATTCCGGTCCGCGGGCCCGGCCTTCGATCTTGAAGACACTCACTCCAGCTTCCACCATACGTGGCAGGAAGTCTATGGTCTTCAGGTCTTTGGGCGACAGCAGGTAGCGTCCTTCAGCCACGATTTCCTGTCCCGTCTCGTCGTCGATGAGGCGGTAGCGTCGGCGGCACACCTGCATACACTCGCCACGATTAGCCGAGCGTCCCATGCAGTGCTCGCTGAGGTAGCACTTCCCAGAGACTGCCATGCACAAAGCGCCGTGACAGAACATCTCTATGCGCACAGGGCGTCCCGAGGGACCGCAGATGTTCTCGTCGATGATGGCCCGGTGGATGGCAGCAACCTGCTGGAGGTTGAGTTCGCGCGCGAGCACCACGACGTCAGCAAACTGCGAGTAGAAGCGCAGTGCCTCGACATTGCTGATGTTAAGCTGTGTGGAGAGGTGCACCTCGATGCCTATGCTGCGTGCATAGGTCATCACGGCGACGTCGGAGGCTATGACAGCACTGATGCCAGCCTCGCGAGCGGCATCGAGGACCTGCCGCATCAATGGCAGGTCCTCGCCATAGATTACGGTATTCACGGTGAGGTAGCTACGCACGCCGGCCTCGCGGCATGTTGCGGCGATGTCGCGCAGGTCGTCGATGGTGAATGTATTTGCCGAGTGTGCCCGCATGTTGAGATGCGTCACGCCGAAGTAAATGCTGTCGGCTCCGGCCTGGAGGGCAGCGGCGAGACTGTCGCGCGAGCCCACGGGAGCCATGAGTTCCAGCTGCCCGTTGTCGTGGTGGTGGTGGTATGTGTTCATGTTCAGCGTTTTCTGATTATGGTGAGTCCGTCGCGCAAGGGCAGTATCACCTTTTCCACTGCCGTGTCGGCTGCCACGAGGTCATTGAAGTCGAGGATGCCTTGCAGCTGCTCCTGCTTTCCGGCAGTGGGGTGGTAAGTGGCTACGTCTGCCACATGGTTGTCCCAAAGCGTGTTGTCGGCTATGATGTACCCTCCTCGGCGCACGTGTGGGCATACGGCGCGGTAGTAGTCGGTGTAGTGGCGCTTGTCGGCATCTATGAACACGAGGTCGAAGAGTGTTCCTTGCGGAAAGACGTCAGTCCCCGCGTCTGCCGATGCCGATGTCTGCTTGGCAGCCGCGTGTGCCGTAGTGGGGTGGGGCAGTGCCGGCGTGGCCGACGTGTCAGCTACCGCCTGAGCGTCTGGCGAAGGGTGTTGCTGCAGGCCGGCGATGGCATCGCCGATGTGGAACGTGATGCGGTCGGCCCATGGCGACCCTTCTATCCATGGTCGCGTGAAGTCCTCCTGCTCGTCGTTGGTCTCGAAGGTGTGCAGCATGGTGCCGGGCTCCATGGCGCTGGCCATGGCGAGAGCCGAGTATCCTGAGAACGTGCCTATCTCAAGTACGAGTCGCGGGCGTATCATCTGGACGAGCATCCTCAACAGCTGGCCTTGCAGGTGTCCGCTTGCCATGCGCGGGTAGTTGAGATGCAGGTATGTGGCCCGCCACAGGGCGTGCAGATAAGGATGCTCGGCCTCGATGTGCGAGTCTATGTATTCGTCGGTCGTCATCGGTCACTGAGTGCGCGCAGAGCCTCCACGCCCAGGCGGTAGCTGTCGAGGCCGAAGCCGCAGATGACGCCTCGGCAGGCAGCACTGATGCAGCTGTGATGGCGGAACTCCTCGCGTTGGTGGACGTTGCTGATGTGCACCTCTATGACGGGAGCCGGAATGGCACGAATGGCATCGTGGAGTGCCACGCTGGTGTGTGTGTATGCTCCGGCATTGAGCACTATGCCGTCGATGTCGAAGCCCACCTCATGCAGCTTGTCGATGAGCGACCCCTCGTGGTTGCTCTGGTAGTAGTCGATCTGCAGGGTGGGGTAGAGGTGCCGCAGCTCCTCGAGGTAGTCGTCGAAACCGCGCGAGCCGTAAACGCCGGGCTCGCGACGCCCCAGGAGGTTGAGGTTAGGGCCGTTGAGGATGAGGATACGTGTCATGTGCTATCAATATGTTTTTTCAGCTCTGCCTCTCGACGACGAAATCGAGGTATAGACGCAGTGCGTTGGTAATCTCGTTGTTGGCGAACGATGCCAGCAGTGCCACGGCCTCGTCGCGCAGACGGCACATCTCGGCCTTGGCGTATGCCACGCCTCCGGAACGTACGGTGAAATCCACTAACTCCTGAATCTCCAGCCGCGATGCCTCGTGGACACGCACCTTGAGAGCGAGACGTCTGAAATAGGCATGCTCCGTGGCCGGTGTCGATGCGGCACCGGCATTTGGAGTCGCAGTCTTTGCCAGGGCGTAGAGCACAGGCAGGGTGAGTTTGCCCTCCTGCATGTCGTTACCTTTGGGCTTGCCCACATCGAGTGTCTCGTCGAAGTCGAAGATGTCGTCGCGCATCTGGAAGCACAGCCCCGTGAGGTGTCCGAAGCGCTCGAGTGTTGCCACTGCGGCGGCATCGGCGCCGCCGAGCATGGCCCCGATGTATGCGCACGACGAGAAGAGTGCTGCCGTCTTCTTGGCGATGACGCTGTAGTAGGGAGCCTCGTCGAAGGTCGTCAGCTGTGTGTTGGCGAGCTGCTCCAGCTCGCCGTCGGCCAATGTCTGTCCGAGCCATGCCATGCGCCCCACGACGTCGATGTTACGCGTCAGGGCCAGCTCGGTGAGTGCCTTCGACGTTATGAAGTCGCCAACGAGCACCGCCGCCTTGTTGTCGAAGATGGCGTTGACGGAACGCTGTCCGCGCCGCATGGCACTCTCATCCACGACATCGTCGTGCACGAGGCTTGCCGTGTGCAGCATCTCAAGGCCGGCAGCGGCATGCAGCACGTCATCGCCGATACGGCCTGCCACTCGCGCAGACAGCAGCACAAGCGTGGGACGCATCATCTTGCCGAGCCGACGGGTGATGTGTGCCAAGGCAGAGGCCAGGAGCTCGTTGTCCGAGTTCATTGCCTCCTGGAAGATGGCGACATAGCGCTGCAGCTCGGCAGCTATGGGGGTTTGTATCTTTTCTAACATAATCTGGGCACAAAGGTACGCTTAATTTGTGATTTTACGGTTCACGATTTACAATTTATTTGTAAAATATGCCATTTTGAGCCTAAAAAGGGTAAAAATATATGGCAAAGTCGAAAAAGTTGAAAGCTGGAAAGTCGAAAGACGAAAGTTTTGCATACCTTTGCAGCGCAAATGTCGTCCTACGACCTACATACCTACACCATACTGTTTCAAATATGTCTCTCTTCCTTCTCGATGCCTACGCACTAATATTCCGTGCCTACTACGGGTTCATCAAGAATCCGCGCATCAACAGCCACGGCGAGAACACATCGGCTGTGATGGGCTTCGTAAACATTCTTGAGGAGGTGATGGCAAAGTTCCATCCCACACACATCGGTGTGGCCTTCGACCCTCCCGGCGGCACCTTCCGCAGCGAGCGCTATGCCGACTACAAGGCGCAGCGCGACGAGACGCCCGAGGGCATACGCTTTGCCACGCCCTGGATCAAGCGCATCCTTGAGGCATACCGCATACCCGTCATCGAGGTGACGGGCTTCGAGGCCGACGACGTCATAGGCACCCTGGCCACCGAGGCCGACCGCCGCGGCATAGACACCTTCATGCTCACGCCCGACAAGGACTACGGCCAGCTCGTGACGGACCACGTCACCATGCTGCGCCCGGGTTCCAAGGGCGACTTCGAGCTTATGACACCCGCCGCCATCTGCGAGAAATGGGGCATCGACAGCCCGCGCCAGGTCATAGACATCCTGGGCCTCATGGGCGATGCCGCCGACAACATACCCGGCTGTCCGGGCGTGGGCGAGAAGACAGCATCGAAGCTCATACGCCAGTTTGGCAGCATCGACGGGCTGCTGGGCCGCACAGCCGAGCTCAAGGGCGCCCTGCGCACGAAGGTGGAGGGCGCCACCGAGCAGATACGCCTGTCGCGCTGGCTGGCAGAGATTGTCACCGACGTGCCGGTGCAGCTCGACATGGAGGCCCTGCAGCTGCGCGAACCCGACGCCGACGCCCTGGCAGAGATATTCAGCCGCCTGGAGCTGCGCTCGCTCATGCGCCGCAAGCTCGGCGACACAGCAGCGCCGCAGCGCGCCGCAACGCCGCAGCCCGTGCAGGGCGACCTCTTCGCACAACCCGTGCAGGGCGACCTCTTCGCCCAGTCCGCCGCCGCCCCACAGCCCGCCAGCACGCCCCAACCGACGACGGCCCCCCTCGACAGCTACTCGCCCGACAGCGCCACATACACACTCATGGCCACGCCCGAGGCTCGAGCACAGCTCATGCAGCAGCTCATGGCGGCCGAGGAGGTGAGCATAGACACCGAGACCACGAGCACCGAGGCCATCAACGCCGAGCTGGTGGGACTGAGCTTCGCCACCCGCGAGGGCGAGGCCTTCTACGTGCCTCTGCCCGCCGACCGCACACAGGCCACGGCCATCGTGGGTGAGTTCCGCCCTCTCTACGAAAGCACCACAATGCTCAAGGTGGGCCAGAACCTGAAATACGACCTCACCGTGCTGGCCAGCTATGGCATTCGCCTGGCACCGCCCATGTTCGACACCATGCTGGCCCACTACGTGCTGCAACCCGAGATGCACCACGGCATGGACTACCTGGCCGAGGCATACCTCCACTACCGCACCATACACATCGACGAAGTGCTGAGCACGGCGCCGCGCCACAGCGAAGTGTTGAGTACGTCGCCGCGCCACAGCGAAGTGTTGAGTACGTCGCCGAGCCACAGCGAAGTGTTGAGTACGTCGCCGTATCACGGCGACACCAAGAAGCCCAAGGCACCGCAGCCCACCATGCGCGACGTGCCTGTGGAGCGCGTATGCCCCTACGCCGCCGAGGATGCCGACATCACCCTGCGCCTGAAGCATAAGTTCCAGCCTATGCTCGAGGCCGAGGGCACGGCGAGCCTCTTTGCCGACATCGAGATGCCGCTCATGCCCGTGCTGGCCGACATGGAGCGCACGGGCGTATGCCTCGACACCGCGTCGCTGGCCGAGGCCGGGCGCCTCCACAGCGAGCGCATGGCAGCCCTCGAGCGCGACATCTACGCCCTGGCAGGCATGGAATTCAACATCGCATCGCCAAAACAGGTGGGCGAGCTGCTCTTCGACCGCCTGCACCTCAGCGACCGTGCCAAGAAGACCAAGGGCGGGCAGTATGTGACGAGCGAGGAGGTGCTCGAGAAGCTGCGCACGAAGCACGAGATAGTGGGCAAGATCCTCGACTACCGCGCCGGCAAGAAGCTGCTCGGCACATACATCGAGGCGCTGCCCAAGCTCATCAACCCGCGCACAGGCCATATACACACCTCGTTCAACCAGGCCGTGACGGCAACGGGACGCCTCTCCAGCTCTAACCCCAACCTGCAGAACATTCCCGTGCGCTCGGCCGACGGCAAAGAGATACGCAAGGCCTTCGTGCCAGAGGACGGGCAACTGTTCTTCTCGGCCGACTACTCGCAGATCGAGCTGCGCCTGATGGCGCACCTCAGCGGCGACGAGGGCCTCATCGAGGACTTCCGTCAGGGCCACGACATACACGCCGCCACGGCAGCTAAGATATTCCACAAGGACATAGCCGACGTGACCCGCGAGGAGCGCAGCCGCGCCAAGACGGCCAACTTCGGCATCATCTATGGCATCACGGCCTTCGGCCTCACCGAGCGCCTCGGCATCTCGCGCACCGAGTCCAAGCAGCTCATAGACCAATACTTCGACACCTACCCACGCGTGCATGCCTACATGAAGGAGAGCATAGCACGCGCCCGCGAGCGCGGCTACACCGAGACCATCTGCGGCCGCCGCTGCTACCTGCGCGACATCAACTCGGCCAACGCCACCGTGCGCGGCTTTGCCGAGCGCAACGCCATCAACGCCCCCATCCAGGGTTCGGCGGCCGACATCATCAAGATTGCCATGGTGCGCATACACCGCCGCCTTGCCGAGCAGGGCCTGCGCTCCAAGATGATTCTCCAGGTCCACGACGAGCTGAACTTCAGCGTCCTCCCCGACGAGCGCGAGGCCGTGCAGGCCATCGTCGTGGGCGAGATGCAAGCCGCCTACTCCCTCCGCGTGCCCCTCATCGCCGACTGCGGATGGGGCACAAACTGGCTCGAAGCCCACTAACCTCCCCCCGTTGCGTAAGCCGCCGTACCACGGCGGCCCCCCAAAAGCCCCCAAAAGCCCCCCAAAGCCCCAAAGCCCCCCAATGACAACACCCTACACCCCCAACCCCGCCCGCTACACCTCCGGCATGAAATACCGCCGCTGCGGCAACTCCGGAGTCCTCTTGCCCGAGCTCTCCCTCGGCTTCTGGCACAACTTCGGCAACGTGACCCCCGAGGAACAGAGCCGAGCCATCGTGCGCGCCGCCTTCGACGCCGGCATCACCCACTTCGACCTGGCCAACAACTACGGCCCCGACCCCGGCGCCGCCGAGCAGCGCCTGGGCATATTTCTGCGCGACGACCTCAAGGCCCACCGCGACGAGCTCTTCATCTCCACCAAGGCGGCCTACGACATGTGGGACGGCCCCTACGGCTCGTGGGCGTCGAGGAAACACCTCATGGCCAGCCTCGACCAAAGCCTGCAGCGCATGGGCCTGGACTATGTGGACCTGTTCTATTGCCACCGCTACGACCCCGCCACGCCGCTCGACGAGACCCTGCAGGCGCTCGTAGATATCGTGCGTGCCGGCAAGGCACTGTACGTGGGCCTCTCGCGCTGGCCGCAGGATGCCGCCCACAGGGGCTACGACTACCTGCGCCGCCACGACGTGCCGTGCCTCATCTACCAGGGGCGCGTGAACCTCTTCGACCAGGCACTGCTGCGCGACGGCACCATGACCGACGTACACCGCCACGGGGTGGGATTCATAGGTTTCTCGCCGCTGGCACAGGGGCTGCTCACAAACCGATACCTCGACGGCATACCCGCCGACAGCCGCATGGCCCACGACCCGCGCTATCTGAAGCAGGACGCCCTCACACCCGCCAAGCTCGAATGCATACGCCGCCTCAACGCCATAGCCGAGGAACGCGGCGAGGCACTGGCCACCATGGCGCTGGCATGGGTGCTACACCACGAGGCCGTGACGAGCGTCATCATCGGCGCCAGCTCGCCAGAGCAGCTGCGGCGCAACCTCGACTGCATCGGCAGCCAGCCCTTCACCACCTGGCAGCTGGCAGAGATAGCCCACGCCCTGGAGAAGGTGCAAGCAAACCCATAACCCGCAGAACATGCCGCCGCAGGACACGACGGCCGCAAATAACACAAACCCTAAACACACAACACAATGAAAAAGATTCGCGCAGCCGTAGTAGGTTACGGCAACATCGGACGCTACGCCATCGAGGCTCTCGCAGCCGCCCCCGACATGGAAATAGCAGGCATCGTGCGCCGTCGCGGAGCAGAAGACTGCCCCAAGGAACTCGAAGGCTACAAAGTGGTTAAGGACATCCGCGAACTCGACGACGTGGATGTGGCCATCCTCGCCACGCCCACGCGCAGCGTGGAGGCATACGCCAAGGACATCCTCGCCCTGGGCATCAACACCGTCGATTCGTTCGACATACACACACAGATCGTGGACCTGAGACGTTCGCTCGACGCCGCTGCCAAGGCCGGAAAGGCCGTGAGCATCATCAGCGCAGGATGGGACCCGGGTTCCGACAGCGTGGTGCGCACGCTCATGGAGAGCCTCGCGCCAAAGGGCGTGAGCTACACCAACTTCGGCCCCGGCCGCTCCATGGGTCACAGCGTGGCCGTGCGCGCCATCAAAGGCGTGCGCGACGCACTGAGCGTCACCATCCCCTTAGGCACCGGCATACATCGCCGCATGGTGTATGTGGAGCTGGAGGAGGGTGCCGACTTCGCCGCCGTCAAGCAGGCCATACTCACCGACCCCTACTTCGTCAACGACGAGACCCACGTGCAGCAGGTGGCATGCGTGGATGACCTCAACGACGTGGGCCACGGCGTGAACCTCGTGCGCAAGGGAGTGAGCGGACAGACCCACAACCAGCTCTTCGAGTTCAACATGAAGATCAACAACCCCGCCCTCACGGCACAGGTGCTCGTCAACGTGGCGCGCGCATCCATGCGCCAGCAGCCCGGGTGCTACACCATGATAGAGATACCCGTCATCGACTACCTGCCCGGCGACCGCGAGCAGATCATAGGACACCTTGTCTGAGGACATTACTCAGAGACACGGCAAAACTATATCTCGCCACGGACTGACCGGCTCGTCATGTCGCAGCAGCTTGTGGCTGCCCCTGACGGACAAATACCATCATCTCTGCCTAAGCCACCCTCACCCGGGTGTGTGATTAGGCAGAGATTTGCTGTTTATTCGTAAATAATGATTCGATTTTTTGCGAATGCGGGAGAAAAGACGTACTTTTGCACGCGGATTATGACAAGGACACATGCAGGTAACATTCAGCGAGACCTATCTTGAAGAACTCTACACCAAAGGCAAGGCCAGCGATAAGAAGCATAGGTTTCAGCCTCAGGTGGTGAGGGGCTACCAGAAAGCTGTCAAGTTCCTCGTTCAGGCTTCGAGGCTTGAGGACTTGTTTCCTTTCAGGTCGTTAAACCTGGAAGCCCTTAGCGGCGACAAGGATGGGCGTTTCTCCATAAGAGCCAACGACCAATATCGTGTGGAATTCACTGTTACAGAAAACACGGAAGCTACAACGGTGACAGTCTGCAACGTCCTGGACTTATCCAACCACTACAAATGACCATAAATGACATGACGCAAAGAAACACCGCAAACTCGACATCCTCGGCCAACAACATGATGTCATCCGAACTGATTCATCCTGGCGAGATGATAAAGGACGAGCTTCAGGCTCGGGGGCTCACCCAGAAGGAGCTGGCACAGCAGATGGGGGTCTCATATACCGTATTCAACGAGATTCTCAACGGCAAGCGACCCGTGACCACAGAGTATGCCTTGCTCTTGGAGGCCATACTCGGCACCAGTGCCACAATCTGGTTGGGGTTGCAGGCCGACTACAATATGCAGAAGACACGCCAGGACAAGGCTTTCATGCGTCGGCTGAATGCACTGCGCAAATATGCTGCCGTGCTATGAGCTAACGCAAGACAACATGTATTTTTTTCACATATTAGGTGACTATTGTCGGGAAAAGAGCTACCTTTGCGCCCGATACAAATACTACAAGACAACATGGCATTAAAAGCAGGAATCGTAGGCCTACCCAACGTGGGCAAATCCACTCTCTTCAACTGCCTCTCCAGCGCTAAGGCGCAGGCAGCAAACTTCCCCTTCTGCACCATCGACGCACAGATGGGGCAAATCACCGTTCCCGACGAGCGACTCACGAAGCTCGCCGAGATAGTACACCCAGGACGCATAGTGCCCGCCACGTGCGAGATAGTAGATATCGCCGGACTCGTCAAAGGCGCCAGCAAGGGCGAGGGCCTCGGCAACCAGTTCCTGGGCAACATACGCGAGTGCGACGCCATCATACACGTGCTGCGCTGCTTCGACGACACCAACATCGTACACGTCGATGGCAGCGTCAACCCCGTGCGCGACAAGGAAATCATCGACACCGAGCTGCAGCTCAAGGACCTGGAGACCGTGGAGGCACGCATGGCGCGCGTGGAGAAACAGGCCCGTGTGGGCGGTGACAAGCAGGCCAAGGTGGAGCTCGGTGTGCTCGAGGCATACAAGGCAGCCCTCGTCGAGGGACGCAGCGCGCGCACCGTGACCTTCGACACCGACGACGAGGTGGCCGCCGCAAAGAACCTCTTCCTGCTCACCACCAAGCCCGTGCTCTATGTGTGCAACGTCGATGACGCATCGGCAGCCAACGGCAACGCCTACGTCGAAGCCGTGCGCCAGGCCACGGCGGGCGAGGATGCCGCACTGCTCATCATCAGCGCCCAGACAGAGGCCGACATCGCCGAGCTGGAGAGCTACGAGGAGAAACAGATGTTCCTCGAGGACATGGGCCTGAAGGAGAGCGGCTGCGACCGCCTCATCAAGGCCATATACTCGCTGCTGGGCCTGCAGACGTTCATCACCGCCGGCGAGATGGAGGTCAAGGCCTGGACGTTCCGCCGGGGGTGGAAGGCCCCGCAGTGTGCCGGCGTCATACATACCGACTTCGAGAAGGGCTTCATCCGCGCCGAGGTCATCAAGTATGACGACTACATCCACTATGGCTCCGAGGCCGCCGTGCGCGAGGCCGGCAAGATGGGCGTCGAGGGCAAGGACTATGTCGTTCAAGACGGCGACATCATGCATTTCAGGTTTAACGTTTAGAAGCCATGATAAGTTTATTCATCCACTGGAACCCCGACCCTATAGCCTTCACGCTGGGGCCGATGGCCGTACGCTGGTACTCGCTGTGCTGGTGCCTGGGCCTGCTTAGTGTTTTCCTTCTCGAGGCCAAGATCTTCAAGGAGCAGAACATCCCCGACGAGAAGTTCGAGCCGCTGTTCATCTACTCATTCCTCGGCATACTCATCGGAGCGCGCTTGGGGCATTGCCTCTTCTACGAGCCCGACTACTTCCTCTCCTCCGGCAAACATTTCGTTGAGATGTTCCTGCCCATACGCTTCATGGCCGACGGCTCGTGGAAGTTCATAGGCTACACCGGACTGGCCAGCCACGGCGGCACGCTGATGTTCATCTTCGCCCTGTGGCTCTACTCGCGACGCATGAAGGTGCCGTTCCTCACCGTCATCGACAACATAGGCATCGTCACGCCGCTCTGCGCCGCCGCCATACGCATGGGCAACCTCATGAACAGCGAGATCATAGGCAAGCCCACCGATGTGCCTTGGGCATTCGTCTTCGAGCAGGTAGATACGCTGCCGCGCCACCCCGGACAGCTCTACGAGGCGCTGGCATACATCTGCTTCTTCGTCGTGGGATGGCTCATCTATCGCCGCCACCCGGAGCGTGTAGGCACCGGCTACTTCTTCGGGCTGTGCATATTCCTCATCTTCACCTTCCGCTTCTTCATCGAATACACCAAGGAGGTACAGGTATCGTTCGAGAACGGCATGCTCTTCAACATGGGTCAGCTGCTGTCAGTGCCCTTCATCATCGTGGGCGGCTACTGGGTGTGGCGCGGCGCCAGGACGGCCAGCACCAAGCCATAAGCCCTGCGCCCCATCCCAAAACAACAGCACCCATCCCATCCCCAAAAGAACAGACCCCATTCCATCCCAAAAGAACAGACCCCATTCCATCCCCAAAGCCCCCCACCGGGTCCCAAAGCATTAATATGTTCCGTATGCCGCCGTACCACGGCGGCCCCATCACCCCCAAAGCCATGAACAAGAAACATCTCCTCATCGCACTTGCCATCACACTTGCCACCCTGCCCACAGGGGCACAGTCGCTCAAGGACGACCTCAAACAGAACACACATCTTGGCGGCTACGTCATCGCCAAGGGCAATGCCACCACACGAGACGATGCTGAGAAGAAAGCCGACATGGGTCTGCGCCTCGTGCGTCTGTACATCGACAGCCGTCTTGGCGACTTCGCCATGAAACTGCAGATGCAGGTCAACGGCAACACCAACAGCATCAACGGCCCGCGGCTCGTAGATGCATGGGTAGAATGGCAGCACTGGACAGAGATGCGCGTCAAGGTGGGCCAGTTCAAGCGCCCCTTCACCTTCGAGAATCCCATGCACCCATGGCTGCTGGGCAGGGGCACCTACTCGCAGCTGGCCGACCGCCTGGCGGGCTTCAGCGACCGCACGGGCGAACATGCCAGCAACGGCCGCGACTTCGGACTTCAGCTGCAGGGCGACCTCTTCAAGTCGAGCATCGACGGCCACCGATGGCTGCACTATCAGGCCGGCGTCTTCACCGGTCAGGGCATCAACGTTATGGACAAGAACACCCGCAAAGACCTCATCGGCGGCTTGTGGGTGGCACCCGTCAAAGAGCTGCAGGTGGGCATCTTCGGCTGGACGGGCAACTATGTTGACAACAACAAGCAGACCCACGAGCGGCGGCGCTATGCCATTGGTGCCAACTACAACGACAGATGGATGGCGCGAGCCGAGTTTGCCGTAGATAACGCCGACGGCAAGGCCGACGCGTGGTATGCCATCGTGGGCACGCCGTCGTGGCACCGCACACGACTCTTCGCACATTACGACGTGTATCGCGAAGCCAAGAGCTGGGACAATGCCAAAAGCTTCTACGGACTCTCGGTGCAGCACACGCCGCACCCCAACCTTATGGTGCAGGCCAACTGGGCTTTTGCCGACGACCGCACGGCCACAGACAGCCACTACCACAACGTTGACGTGCAGTGCTACTGGCGATTCTGAAGCATGACAATTGTAATATTAAGGTATGCCAACCTAAGGTGTATCCTAAACTATAAGCATAATGGCTAATACCAACAGCTTCTCGCAGACTGGCGTGCAAGTGCAGACACAAGTGCAGACACTCACGCCGCAACAGTTACTCGTAGCTCACCTAACAGAGATGCCCATCGAGGCACTGGCAGAACGCATCGATATCGAGTTGAAAGAGAACCCTACCCTCGAGCGCGACACCTCTCATGACGAGTACGGCGATAGGGTAGGGGAGGAGGACCCGACGGCTGACAACTACAACAACGAGGGCACACTCGACGACCTCAACCCCGATGACAGGTCACTCGGCGATTTCTCCGGCGAGTCAACATCACTCGCCGACTACAGCAGCCCCGATGACGTGCCCGACAACCTACCCACGGCCTCGCGAAGAGGAGTCATAGACGCCATCGACGGCGAGACACGCTCATTCTACGACCAGCTGGAAGAACAGATAGGACTCTTCGACCTCAACGACCACGAGCGCGAGCTGCTACGCTACATCATTGGCTCGCTCGACGACGACGGTCTGCTGCGCATCTCACTGACACAAATCAAGGACGAGCTTGAGGTCTATCACAACATACCGACGTCAGAAGAAGAGCTGGAGCGTATGCTGCACGTGCTGCAGAACTTCGAGCCCGCCGGCATAGGGGCACGCACTCTGCAGGAATGCCTAATCCTTCAGGTAAAACATGCCCCCGACCGCAACTCACCTGCCAAACAGCTGCTGCTGCGCCTCCTCAATGAGAGTTTCGACCTTCTCATGCTGGGCAGGTGGGACAAGATACGTGCACGCTTCCACATCGACGACAGCACGACATCGCGACTGCAACACGAAGTGCGACGCCTAAACCCGCGCCCCGGCAGCTCCATGGGTGAGACCGTGGGGCGCAACCTCCAGCAGATAACTCCCGACTTCATCGTAGAGACAGACCCCTACGGCAACATCACCATGACCCTCAACCAGCGGGGCGTGCCGCCATTGGTGGTGAGCACCGACGACGAACGCCTTCTGCGCGAGCTCGAACAGCAACGCTCCACAGAGATGAGCCGCAGCGAGCGAGAGGGGCTGACATATATCCGCGAGCGTGTGGAGAAAGCACAGGGCTTCATCGACGCACTGGAGCAGCGACGACGCACACTCACCACCACCATGCAAGCCATCATACACCTGCAGAGACCCTTCTTCGAGAGTGGCGACGAGACACAGCTACGCCCTATGACCCTCGACGACGTGGCGCAGCTCACAGGCCTCCACTTCTCAACCATCAGCCGCGTGTCAAACAGCAAATGGGTGGAGACATCGTTCGGCATCTTCCCGCTGAAATGGTTCTTCACATCGGCAGCACGCAAAGACGGTGACGACGTCAGCATACGCGAGATAAAAGCAACACTCACAGAGATTGTCAACGGTGAGGACAAACGTCAGCCATACTCCGACGACACCCTCACCGAGATGTTGCGACAACGCGGCTACGATGTGGCACGACGCACAGTGGCCAAGTACCGCACCGCACTCAACATCCCCGTAGCACGTCTGCGCAAACAGTTCAAATAGCATTATGCGTAACATTCTCATCATTGCCCGTTGGCTTTCCGGCATCTTCAGGCCGCAATACTTCACCGTGCTTGGCTTCGCCGTGCTCTTCCTCTTCACGTACATGAACATGCTGCCATGGCAGTACAAATGCTCCGTGCTCGCACTCGTGCTCTTCGGCACTGTGCTGCTGCCACGCTGGACGGTGTTCTTCTGGCGACGTATGAGCGGCATGGAGCTGCACCACCTCCGATTCCGCAAGAACCGCTTCTTCCCGTACCTCATCTGGATCTGCTACTACATCTTCACGCTGCACATACTGAGCCGCTTCCACCTGCCGACATACATGAGCGGAATCATCATCGCAGCAATCATAATCCAGGTGGCATGCGCCTTCGTAAACCTCTTCTGGAAGATTTCAACACACTCGGCAGGCGCTGGCGGCGTATGCGGCGCACTTGTGGCATTTGCCATCATCTTCACCTTCAACCCCCTGCCATGGCTATGCCTGTGCATCTTCATCTCTGGACTCGTAGGCACAAGCCGCATGCTGCTGCGACAGCACTCACTGGCACAGGTCGTGGCAGGCTCACTACTGGGCTTCGTACTGGGCTTCGTGGGCATAATCATACCATGGTAGAGACATCATACAGGCAATATCTGCACGATAAAGACTATCTTTTCGGCAATTCCTTTCACAGATTGCAATTTTTTCACTAATTTTGCGCCCTCGATTACCACAACGATTTATTTAAATAAACATCATCATCATGCCATATCTCTTCACCTCTGAATCCGTCAGCGAAGGCCATCCCGACAAGGTGGCCGACCAAATCAGCGATGCCGTTCTCGACAACCTCCTGGCTTTCGACCCACAGAGCAAAGTGGCCTGCGAGACACTCGTCACCACCGGTCAGGTGGTGCTGGCAGGCGAAGTCAAGTCACAAGCATATATCGACCTGCCCGAGGTGGCACGTAACACCATACGCCGCATAGGCTACACAAAGGCAGAATACATGTTCGAGGCCAACTCATGCGGTGTGCTCTCGGCTATCCATGAACAGAGTCCCGACATCAGCCGTGGCGTAGAACGCGACAACCCCATGTCGCAGGGTGCCGGCGACCAAGGCATGATGTTCGGCTATGCCACCAATGAGACAGAGAACTACATGCCCCTGGCACTCGACCTGGCCCATCACATACTCATCACACTGGCAGACATACGCCGCGAGGGTCGCGAGATGACATATCTACGCCCCGACGCCAAGAGCCAGGTGACGATAGAATACGACGACAACGGCCACCCCACACGCATAGACACCATCGTCATCTCAACCCAACACGACGACTTCATAAAGCCCTTCGACGGAAACCAGGCCGAAGCCGACCAACGCATGCTCGACCAGATCCGCCGAGACGTCAGGCAGATTCTCATACCACGCGTCATCGAGGAGATTCACAATCCCGAGGTGAGGGCGCTCTTCAACGACGACATCAAGTACCACGTCAACCCCACCGGCAAGTTCGTCATCGGCGGACCGCACGGAGACACGGGCCTCACGGGACGCAAGATCATCGTTGACACCTACGGCGGACGCGGAGCACACGGCGGAGGAGCCTTCTCGGGAAAAGACCCGTCAAAGGTCGATCGCTCGGCAGCATACGCCGCACGCCACATCGCCAAGAACATGGTGGCAGCAGGAGTGGCAGACGAGATGCTCGTGCAGCTGTCATACGCCATCGGAGTGGCAGAACCCGTGAGCATATATGTTGACACCTACGGCACAAGCCACGTCAACCTCACCGACGGACAGATAGCAGAACGCATCAAGCAACTCTTCGACCTCAGACCACGAGCCATTGAGGAACGCCTGAAGCTGCGACAGCCCATCTACGAGGAGACAGCAGCCTACGGACACATGGGGCGCACACCACAGCGCAAGGTGAAGACCTTCCACAGCCATTACATGCCCGATGTCACCCTCGACGTGGAACTCTTCACGTGGGAGAAGCTCGACTATATCGACACCATACGCCAGTCCATGAAAGACAACTTCACCGACAAATGAGGATAGCAGTATATTGCGCATCAAGCACCAAGATACACCCCGACTACTTACATGCTGCCGCCGAACTCAGCACTCTCATGGCGAAGCAGAGAATAGGGCTCATCAACGGAGCCGGCAACATGGGCCTCATGGCAGCCACCAGCAATGCCGCCCTGGCTGCGGGAGGTGAGGTGACAGGCGTCATACCAACGTTCATGGTTGAGAACGGCTGGCATCACACCGGCCTCACACGTCTCATAGAGACCGCCGACATGCACCAACGCAAGCAGACCATCGCCGACCTCTCCGACGGATGCATAGCCCTGCCTGGCGGCTGCGGCACGATCGAAGAGCTGATGGAAATCATCACATGGAAGCAGCTCGGCATATATCTCAAGCCCATCGTAATCCTTAACCTACGCGGCTACTACGACCCCCTGCTGCAACAGCTGCAACGCGGCATCGACGAGCACTTCATGGGTCCCCTACACGCCAAGATATGGCGTGTGGCCTCGACACCACAAGAGGCTCTCGACCTCGCACTCTCAACACCACTATGGGATCCCAGCTTAGGCAAGCTGGCAGCCATCTGACAGCAACAGCCATTTCGCACCACGAAACACCCATGCCCGAGACACTCTACTATCAGCAGTTCTTCAGACGCGACACACTACTGTCTCGCGACACACTGCTTTTCCGCGACGGGCCTGCCAACGCCACCTCGACGGTAGGTCACAGACCGCTGCTGATGCCAGAGTCATTACACCGCAACGACATCGTCACCGGCAGTACTCTAATCTGTCTCGCCATGGTGATGATGATTTTCAGGGCAACAAAACGCTCACTGCCGCAACGCTTCAAGGACTTCATGTACCCCACACGCAGCAAGAACAGCGACGATGCCGACAGCTCTTACAACAGCAGCATCACCAACCTGTGCCTGGCACTGCTCACGGCACTGCTCACGGCACTGCTCTTCTTCTGCTACGCACAGACACGCTACAACATCGACATCATCTCCGTGACACCCATCGAGCTGCTCGGCATTTACGTTGCTGTGACTCTCACCATCATCACTACCAAAGCACTGATGTATGCCTTCGTGCACTCCGTGTTCTTCAGCAGGCAACAACGTGCGGCATGGCTCAAGGACTTCTCACTCATCTTTCTGGTGCAAACGGCAATGCTGCTACCACTCACACTCATCGCCGTTTACTTCAACTTTTCGGCCGAAAATACAGCTATAGCACTGGCAATAGTGTTACTTTTTGTCAAAATACCACTCCTTTTGAAGGCTTATTCGACCTTTTTCGTTAAAAGTTATGGCTATTTGCATTTAATTGTGTACTTTTGCGCCCTTGAAGCCGCACCTATAGTTGCAATGTGGGCTGTCTTGACACAAATCACAGACATACTACAGCAATACTGAAAACACAACAGACACATTATTACTAACGATAAAAGCTAAACTAAAGCACATCATAATGATTAAAAAGGTACTGGTCTCACAGCCTAAGCCGACGTCAGAGAAGTCACCATACTTCGACATCGCCGAACGCTACGGAGTGGAAATAGTATTTCATCCTTTCATAAAAGTAGAGGGATTATCATCCAAAGAATTCCGCGCACAGAAAGTCAGCATCCTCGAACATACGGCTATCGTATTCACCTCACGCCATGCCATCGACCACTTCTTCATGCTATGCAAGGAAATGAGAGTCGTCATACCGGAGGACATGAAATATTTCTGCGTGACAGAACAGATTGCACTCTATATACAGAAATACGTACAATACCGCAAGCGTAAGGTTTTCTACGGCTCCACAGGACGCTTCTCAGACCTGCTGCCAGTGATGGTGAAGCACAAGACAGAAAACTACTTCGTGCCACTCTCCGACGTACACACCGATGAAATCAAGCGTCTGCTCGACGAGAAGAAACTTCGCCACACAGAGGCTGTCATGTACCGCACCGTGGCCAACAACTTCTCTGAGGACGAGGCCTTCGACTACGATATGATAGTCTTCTTCTCACCGTCAGGAGTGCAGAGCTTGCTCACAAACTTCCCAGACTTCAAGCAGGGCGACATCGCCATCGCTACTTTCGGACCCACGACAGCAAAGTCCGTAGTCGATGCCGGTCTAAGACTCGACCTCGAAGCACCCACACCGCAATATCCCAGCATCACATCGGCACTCGATGACTACATCAAGAAACACAACAAAGCATAAGTTTCCAAAGCTACAGAAGCTATGCTCAAAAAAGAGCATTGAGAGACTCTTCGAAGGCGGCGACGGCAGCAAAGGCGTCTCCGCCTTTCCTGTTAGGGCCGTCTTCGCTGCCAACGACGAAGAGTGCACAAAGGTTCTCATCTCTGTGTCGAAGCGAAGACTGCATCACGCCACCGACCGCAACCGTGCCAAGCGGCAGCTGCGCGAGGCATGGCGTCTTAACAACGACATACTCGCCGATACGCCAACGCTGAACATAGCATTCATCTGGCTTGCCGACACGCCGCAACCGTCAAGTCTCATCATGCGCAAGATGAAGAACGTACTCCACCGCATTGCAGAGACAAACATCAAACAACCTTCTGACCTGCAACAATGAAAAGCATAGCAAAGCTGCTGTCACAGCTGCTCATACTGCCCATACGCTTCTATCAGCGATGCATATCGCCACTCACGCCACCGTCGTGCCGATACACACCGACGTGCTCGCAGTATGCAGTAGAAGCCATACAACGCCACGGACCCATCAAGGGGCTGTATCTCGCCGTGCGACGGATACTGCGCTGCCATCCCTGGGGAGGACACGGCTTCGACCCTGTGCCAGACACCTTTCACTTCTGATACACATACACCACCACCTCACTCACCTAAGCCACAATGCAGCAACTTTTCAACCTGCACACACACCACCCGCTGCCAGAGGGCGAGACCAGCATACGCAACTGCGGACTGCATCCATGGCACACCACCGCCGACTATCGCCGCACACTGGCACTTTTCCTCGGGCCACTGCCGTTTCCGGGAAGTGACGAGCCACAGTTGCTGCAAGCCATCGGCGAGTGCGGACTCGACCGTCTGTGCCAGACACCCTACGACTTGCAGATGTCAGCCTTCAAAGCACAAATCGGAGAGAGCGAGATGCGCCGCCTGCCAATGATAATACATTGCGTCAAGGCATTCGATGACATCATAGCCCTGCATGCCACCGCCACACAGCCATGGGTGATACACGGCTTCCGAGGCAAACCGCAGCAGCTGCAACAGCTCACGGCACAAGGCTTCTACATAAGCTTCGGCATCAACCACAACAGCGAGAGCTTGGCACAGTGCCCCGCAGAACGTCTCTTCCTCGAGACCGACGACGAGAAAACAGCGATAGTGCCACTCTATGAGCGTGCCGCAGCAACACGCAACACCGACGTCGAAACACTTGCAACACAAATATGGAGCAACGCAAGAGCCATCTTTGACAATCTATAAGCGCGGACATCACAACCACGGAATACACCTGTGAAGTGGAAAGGGCAATATTTTTAAAAAATAATTGAGTAAAAAGGCAGTTAATTCGAAAACAAATTACTACCTTTGCCACCAAATAACAAACCATCAATTAAAAATACCTAAAACTTACAAAAAGAAATGCGTAAACTTACTATCCTCACACTCACAGCTGTGAGCGCTGCAGTCTTTACGTCATGCAGCAAAATGGGTGCCTTAAGCCCTGAAAACTTCACAGTAACACCAACGCCCCTCGAAGCCGTAGGCGGCGAAGTGCAAGCATCCATAAGCGCCACGTTCCCAAAGAAGTACATGAAGAAAAAGGCTACTGTCGTGGCTACTCCGGTGCTGAAATACAATGGTGGCGAGCTCGTTGGTGAGGGCGCCGTCTATCAGGGCGAGAAAGTAGCTGGCAATGCTACTACCGTCAGCTACAAGGTCGGCGGCACATACACCATGCGCACCACATTCCCCTACAGCGACGCCATCCAGCAGAGCGACCTCTACATGCGCTTCCTGGCTCGCAAGGGCAGCAAGACCTACGACATCCCTGACGTGAAGATTGGCTACGGCGTGGTGGCCACAAGCCAGCTCCTCAACGGTTGCCTCGCAACGACTAACCCAGCCCTGGCTCCCGACGCTTATCAGCGTGTCGTACGCCAGAAGCAGGAGGCACAAATCAAGTACCTCGTCAATCAAGCCAACATACGCGCCAGCGAGCTGAAGACCAACAGCATCAAAGATTTCGTGAACATCCTCAAGGAAATCAACGACAACAGCCAGACCCGCCAGCTGCAGAACATCGAGGTCAGCGCATACGCTTCGCCAGAAGGCTCATACGACTTCAACGCACGTCTGGCAGAGAAGCGTCAGGACAGCTCCTCAGACTACGTCAACAAGCAGCTGAAGCAGAATAAAATGACTGCCGACGTGGACACCAAGTTCACCGCAGAGGACTGGGATGGCTTCCAGCAGCTCGTCAGCGCAAGCAATATCCAGGACAAGGATGTCATTCTGCGTGTGCTCTCCATGTACTCCGATCCCGCCGAGCGCGAACAGCAGATCCGCAACATGAGCGTCGTCTATGACGAACTGGCAAAGGGCATCCTGCCCGAGCTGCGCCGCGCACGCCTCATAGCAAACTACGATGTCATAGGACGCAGCGACGAGCAGATCGTTGCACAGTTTGCCAGCGACGCTCGCCAGCTCAGTGTTGAAGAAATGCTCTATGGTGCAGCACTCCAGAAAGACAACACACAGCGCAAAGCATGGTATGAGAAGGCAGCACAACTCTTCCCAACAGACATGCGTGCCTTCAACAACCTCGCCAATCTCGCATACCAAAGTGGCGACACACAAAGCGCCATCAACTACCTGCAGAAGGCTCAGTCGCTCAATGCCGCAAGCCCCGAGGTGGCCACCAACCGCGCACTCATAGCTCTCGCTCAGGGCAATGTCCCCGAGGCAGAGGCTCTCATCGCCAAGGGCACGGGTGCCAACACCTACAGCGAGGTGCTCGGCAACATCAACATCGCCAAGGGCAACTACAGCGCCGCCGCTCAGAACCTGGCCGGCATAAACACAAACTCTGCGCTGCTCGCACAAATCCTCAACAAGGACTACAGTGCTGCCGAGAAGACTCTCGCAAAAATAGAGAATGTGGATGCCTACACAAGCTATCTCAGCGCTATCCTGGGTGCACGTCAGGGCAACGCATCTGCCGTCGTAAAGGGTCTCACAACAGCTCTGCAGCAGAAGCCGGAGCTCGCAAGCCGCATTGCTAAAGACCTCGAATTCGTAAAGTATGCATCACAGATTGCAAACCTGCTCAAGTAAGACAACTTAACACCACGGAGACGCAAAGTGCCGATTGCAACAACAGTCGCTCTTTGCGTCTCTGTGCTTTTATAAACTCTGAACACAAAAATGTACTGCCAATACATCTGTCACATGATATGTCGTACGGCAGCCATAGCAGCCGTACTGCTCATGGCCGCCTGCACCGACAAGGGAACACTGCGCATAAAGGGTACAATACGCAACATACAGCAGGCAGATTTCTTCATCTACAGCCCCGACGGAGGCATCAGCAGACTCGACACCATACATGTCATAGACGGCAAATTCGACTGGCAGACACCTCTTACCGAAGAGGCTACTTTCATCATCGTATATCCAAACTTCAGCGAACAAGTGATATTCGCACAGCCTGGCGACGTGCTGAAGGTCAGTGGCGATGCAGGACAACTCAGGCAGATTGCCGTAGAAGGCTCTCAAGACAACGAGGAACTCACGAAGTTCAGACTTCAGAATATTGACGCCACGCCACAGCAGCGCACAGAAGCTATGCAGCGTTACGTCAAGGAGAATCCCGACACACGAGTAGGCATCTACCTGCAAAGACAACTCACCCTGCAGAACGCCACTTTCTCAACACTCAGACGAGGAGAGACACTACCGGCAATACAGTTGCCGCCAGACGGACTCACCGACGACACCGACACTATATTCATACAGACGAAGAACAGGAAAGAACCCACGTCAATACGCCAGCGGCCACTGCTGCTACTGTTCTGGGCAACATGGAGCGGCAACAGTCACAGCGTGAACCGTGAGGCCAGACAACTGCTCACTCAGACTAAAGACCTGCCGCTGGGCAAGCGCTTCCAGGCAATAAACATAAGCCTCGACGTGGACCTGAGGACCTATCACACATTCTTGCGGCGCGACACCATGGACTGGCCTACACGATGCTACCGGCAGGCATGGAACACACAAGTGACAAAACAACTGGGAATAACAAACCTACCATACATCGTGCTCACTGACTCAGCACGCATCATCAAGGCTCTCGGCTCAGACTGGGAGAAGGACATAAAGCCGGAGATAGAACGCATGAGAGCCGAAGCAGCGAAAGCAAAATGAAGGAAAAGCAAGCTAACACTTGTCGATAACCATGAAAAACGACGTTGATAACGCGTGCACAAAATATTGCTAACTTATTTGCCATACACGCAAAACATCACCTAAGCATTATATCGACATTTCAAAATTACTTACCATAAACTTCTCAACCCGATTTAAACATGTTATCCACAAGTTATCAACAACACAAAATTCTCATAATCAGATAAACTTATAAATTATCAACATAATTGACAACATAATATCATCAATATAGACCTTTCTTTCAAAAAAGAGAAATAAACAATTAAAATAATTTATCGTCAATAACTCAAACCCTCATATTATGCAAGACATAAAGTCAGAAATAAGACGATTGGCACGCGAGAAGAACGCTGTCATTATGGCTCACTACTACGTAAGCCCCGACGTGCAGGACATAGCCGACTTCATTGGCGACAGCCTTGCTCTGGCGCAGAAGGCCGCAGAGACCACGGCAGACATCATCGTGCTCTGCGGCGTGCATTTCATGGGCGAGACGGCGGCTATCCTCTGTCCCGACAAGAAGGTCCTCGTGCCCGACACCAATGCCACATGCTCGCTCGCTGAGAGCTGTCCCGCACCGGAATTCGAGGCCTTCGTGAAGGCTCATCCCGGACACACCGTGGTGAGCTACGTCAACACCACAGCAGCCACAAAGGCATTGACGGACATCGTAGTGACAAGCTCAAATGCCAGACAGATAGTGGAGAGCATACCTGCCGAAACACCCATCATCTTCGGACCCGACCAGAACCTCGGAGCATACATAAATTCCGTAACAGGCCGCAATATGGTGCTGTGGAACGGTGCATGCCATGTGCACGCACGCTTCAGCGTTGAGAAAATCCTGCAAATCAAGGCCGAGCATCCCGATGCCAAGGTGCTCGTGCATCCTGAATGCAAAGGTCCTGTTGTGAAGCTTGCCGACAAGGTAGGCAGCACGGCAGCACTTCTCAATTTTGCCATCAACGACGCTGCCACGACATTCATCGTTGCCACGGAGAGCGGCATACTGCATGAGATGCAGAAGAAGGCTCCGCACAAGACCTTCATTCCTGCACCCCCCGACGATTCGACATGCGGCTGCAACGAATGCGAGTACATGAAGCTCGTAACACTCGAGAAGTTATATCGATGCCTACTCGACGAGCAACCCGTCGTGACCGTTGATGCTGATGTTGCAGCAAAGGCCATACGTCCCATCAACCGTATGCTCGAACTAAGCGAGAGGCTGAAACAATGACGGCACAGGACTTCCATCCCTTAAGCTCATGCCCTGTGGGCGACGTTCATGCTGCCGATGCCAGCAGGACAACATTCCGAAAGCTCAAGATAGCGGAGATGCAACGTCTAACCGTTGGCGAGTACCGTGCTGCTGATAAGCAACCCATAGTTGTGGTGCTCGACAGCGTGCGCTCGCTCTACAACGTGGGCTCCGTGTTCCGGACATGCGATGCCTTCCGCGTGGAGCGCATCATGCTCTGTGGCGTCACTGCCACCCCTCCCAATGCCGAGATCCACAAGACAGCCCTCGGAGCAGAGCTCTCTGTGGCATGGCAGCATTTCGACAGTGCCCTCGATGCCGTGCAGCTGCTTCACGACGAGGGCTATGAGGTGGTTGCCATAGAGCAGTGCGAGGGTTCTACATACCTTGACAGCTTCCACCCTTTGCCAGATCATAAGTATGCACTCGTCCTCGGCAACGAAGTACATGGCGTGCAGCAGCAGGTGGTGGATGCCTCTGACATGTGCATAGAGATTCCGCAGTTTGGCACTAAGCACTCTCTCAACGTCAGCGTGACGGCAGGGATTGTCATTCACCACTTCCAGCACCTCACACAGTGATATACATCGACGACCACTTGCAGCAGCTCGACACAGACCATGCCATGACGTTGCTGTCAGACCAACGGAGGGAATATGCCATGCGTTACCGCTTCGACCTCGGACGACGGACATGCATAGCAGCCTACCTGCTGCTTTGCCGGGCGCTGAACGAAGAATACGGCATAACAGGGAAGCCCGTGTTTGCTTTTTCAGAGCATGGCAAGCCATCCATCATCGGACATGAGGACATACACTTCAATTTCAGCCACTGCAGCGAGGCTGCCATCTGTGCCGTAAGCACCAAGCCCATAGGAGTTGACATAGAGACACCGCGACATCCTAAGCCGGCATTCATCGACTACACTATGAATGGCAGTGAGGTGGAGCGCATACGTAAGGCACATGACCCGTCGATGCTGTTCACTCAGCTATGGACTATGAAGGAGGCACTCGTAAAGCTCACTGCCGATGGCATAACCAACAACCTACGCGATGTCCTCTGTCGTGACGACGTGGCCTTCAGCACGATAGTAACACCACGTTACATTTACACCATCTGTCAATACAAAAACTAATGTCAGTAACACCATTATATTATATAAGTAGAGTGCGCCGAATTCCGGCCGTCATGGCGGCCATAATGATTATAGCCAGTTGTGGCTCATCGCGCAAGGCACTGCGCAGCGTCATGAGTCCTGATGCTGCCACCTCTGAACTATATGTACATGCTGTAGGCGACATTATATCGCGCGAAAATAAAGAGCAGCAAGCTGCCCAGAGTGGAAATGCCCTTGACATGACACCACTGCAGAGGGAGCTGGAGGAAATACTGAAGGACAGCGTGTTGCAGTTCTCACAGATGTCTGTGAGCATAGCTGACCTCACGGCAGGCAGCATAATCTTTGAGCATCGTGCCAATCAGCGTATGCGACCAGCATCTACTGAGAAAATGGTGACGGCCATAGCAGCACTCGACCAGCTCGGACCCCACTATCAGTTTGCCACGCGACTGCTCACGACGGCCGTACTCGATGACGACGGCACGCTGTGTGGCGACCTCTATCTGCGCGGAGGAATGGACCCCCTGCTCTCCGCTGCCGATGTCCGGGAGTTGGCATCACGGCTCAGAGCTGCCGGCGTGCGTCAGGTGAGGGGACGCATCTTGGCAGACGTCACCATGAAAGATGCCGACGAGCTGGGATGGGGATGGTGCTGGGACGATGAGAACCCCGTACTGTCGCCGATGCTCGTCTCTGGCAAGCCCGTTCTACTGACGGCATTCGAGAATGCCCTGCGCGGAGCCGGAGTAAAGGTTTCCGTACCTGTCTCCGGGAAGGGGCAGGCACCAGCCTCTGCGCGCGAGCTGGCAGCCATCAGGCGTCCGCTCCTTGAAGTGATGTCGCCAATGATGAAAGAGAGCGACAACCTATGTGCCGAGAGTGTATTCTACCAACTCGCACCAACTCGCACCAAGGCCGCCGACGTCATAGCAAAGACACTCGCCACAGCAGCATCTGCCGATGCCGAAAGGCGTATAGTAATTGCCGACGGAAGCGGACTATCACTCTACAACTACCACACGGCGCGCTCGTTCCAAAGTCTGCTCACCTATGCTGCAGCGAGGCCCGACAGCATACTGACACCCCTGCTCAGCCTACTGCCCATCGCTGCCACAGACGGCACCCTGCGTAAGCGCATGGGCGGCACGGTAGCGGCAGGAAACGTGCGTGCCAAGACAGGAAGCGTAACGGCTGTATCGTCGCTCGTCGGCTATGCCATGCAACGCTCTACAGGACATCTCATAAGTTTTGCCATTCTAAATAATGGCGTTGAGACCATGGCTCAGGGACGAACGCTTCAAGACCGTATCTGTGTGGCAATATGTCAATGAAACAACAATCTGCAACAATACAAATAAAATATAAATTAACATGACTGAAATCAGAAATATTGAGTTTAAAAGAGCTTTTACGCTGATACTCGTTGTTGCGACATGCGTCTGCATCAAGGCACAGACAGACGTCACTTCCACGTACGTCAACAATCCCAGCTTCGAGACAGACGGCACGTCGGGATGGACGGTACAGAACATGCAGACACAGAACAACTCGGTATTTGCTCGCAAGTCAGGTTCTGTCTATCTCGAGTCATGGGTGAGCCAAGGCCAGCAGATAGGAGATGCCGCCATCAGCCAAATCCTGAAGAACCTGCCCTCCGGCAACTACAAGCTCACGGCTTCGGCTCTACACATTCAGCAGACGGGCTCCAACAGCACTACCAACAAAGGTGCTGCACAGACAGGAGCATACCTCTATGCCGGAAATACTCAAGTTCCCGTCACTGCAATGAAGCTCTACACCCTGGAGTTCGCAGTACTCGATGCCAAGGCAAATGTAGAGATAGGATTGCGCGCAGAGAACGCCACAGGCAACTACCTCTGCGTTGACAACTTCAAGCTTCAGCATCTTGGCGACGTGACACCTCAAAGCTATGCCTCGGAGGTGTCGAAGCTTATCGATGAGGGTAAGCGTTATATTGAAGCCGGCATTCAGCAGAGTGTGGCCACTACACTCAACGCTGCCTTGCAGACAGCACAGACAGCACTTCAAGGTACTGGCACCAATGCCGACGGCACCACAACCTACGACATGGATGCTCTCATGGCAGCACGCACGACTCTCAACAGTGAGATTAAGAAGGCTGCTGCCTCACGACAGCTCTATGTCAATCTCGACGAACGAATCTCCTACGCCGAGAAGGTGCAGGGATGGTGGCAGGAAAACACAAGAAAGGCTGCTGTACTGACGCAACTCGCCAACGCCATCGCCACGGCTCGCGAGAAAAGCAACGACTATACTCTAACATCAACGCAGCTCAGGAATGCCGTAACAACTCTCAATACAAGAATCTCTGCCGTAGATAAGAAGATATATTGCTCTGGCAGCGCGTGTGGCAGCGATGCCGACCTGCGTGCTGGCAATAAGCAGTGGAGCTACGAACGCAGTATGCAGAGCAAGCATTGGATCCTGTTTTGGGAGAGTGGCTACGGAACTGCTGCACCACCTGCCGTGGCTTCCATACTTGAGACGGCAGACAGAATCTTCGAGTTTTATGCCGATAGCCTGAAGTTCATAAACATAAACTCAGGAAAGTCAAAGACCGATACTTACAAGATGATTATACGTCTGCGATACACTACCGAGTGGGAGGCCAGTGGCAGCGGTATAGACAACCAGATAGGACTCCTCACGCTGTCAAGATGGGCCTACACTTCACGTGAAGGACAGACGGTAGCTCACGAGATAGGACACTGCTTCCAGTACCAGACACACTGTGACAACAACAACCAAAACGGATGGATGTACAATTGGGGTAGGTCAACACTCAACGTCTTTTGGGAGATGTGTGCACAGTGGCAGGCCTACAAGTTCTATCCAGCCATGCAGTTCAACAATGAGTGGCTCAACAACACCCTCAATGGCCTACACAGACACCCCCTGTGCGTGGCACTAAGATATGAGAATTTCTTCATTCAAGACTATTTCTGCCAGCGACATGGGATGGACATCATAGGAAGGTTGTGGAACCAGTCGCGAACCCCCGAAGACCCACTTCAGGCATATATGCGACTCACTATGACAGGTTCCACACATGAAAAACTCGAACAGCTCGGAGACGAGATGTGGGAATACGGAGCGCGGATGACAACTTTCGACATGGATCATCTGCGTGAGCGTGGAGCCTCTGTAATAGGACGTCGTGCACAGACAGCATTGCGAATAGACAACGACAAGTACTGGTGGCCTACGGCTGACAACTGCATAGAGAACTGGGGCAACAACGCCATACGTCTCAATGCACCGTCATCTGCCAAGACCATTTATGTCGAGTTCGAGGGAAAGGCAGGTGCTGAAGGCTACATAAAATATAATACTTCACGTGCAGGATGGCGGCTGGGGTTTGTAGCTCTTGCTTCCGATGGTACACGCATCTATAGCGATATGACTCGTGCCACATACGATGAGCCAAATCAGGTGCTGGCCTTCGACTGTCCCAAGGGTTGTAAGTATGTGTGGCTCGTGGTGAGCGGTGCACCTACTGCCTACTGGCTGCGCGACTGGCTCAGCTGGAGTGAAGAGGGTCAGACAGAGCAATGGCCCTACCGCGTGAAATTCCACCAGACAAATGTATTCGGCAAGGCCAACAATAACACTTACCCTGTTGGAATATCTGACATAGAGTCTGACATGGTAAAAACTTCAGCTCATCAGACAGAGGGGGTATTCACTTTGTCAGGACAGCGTCTGCGTACTGGCAACTCACTCTGCGGACTCCCAAAGGGACTCTACATCGTGGGTGGACGCAAGGTGATGAAGAAGTGAATTACGCCATAAAAAGCGTCATTTTCTTTGTAGAAAAGCTGGAAACTCACTATCTTTGCGGCAGACAAAAGCAGAAAGAGCCATGACAACATCATCAGACATCAAGCAACTGCCCCTCGGCATATCGGATTTCACGCGCCTCGCACGCGAGAACTACTATTATGTGGATAAGACCATGTTCATCCCCCGTCTGGAGACGACAAGCAGCTACCTGTTCCTCGTCCGTCCGCGCCGCTTCGGCAAGTCGCTGCTGCTGAACATGCTCAAGGCCTACTACGACGTTAACATGAAGGAACGCTTCGGCGAGCTGTTCGGACATCTGTGGATAGGCAGCAACCCCACGTCCTTCCAGGGCCGCTATGCCGTGCTGCACCTGGACTTCTCGCAGGTTACGGGAAGCATCGACGAGCTTCGCGAGAGCTTTGACTCATACTGTGGCATCAAGGCCGACACTTTCGGCGAACGATACGAGAAGCTGTTCTACGAGGGATTCGCAGATGACGTGAAGAGGCTGGACTGGGCCACCAAGAAGCTGAACTTCATCGGCGTCAAGGCCAAGGAGTATGACGTACCCATGTACCTCATCATCGACGAGTACGACAACTTCACCAACACGGTGTTGAACCAGCACGGCGAGAACATCTACACCAGCCTGACGCACGGCGAGGGCTTCTACCGCGACATCTTCAAGCTCTTCAAGCCCAACTTCGAGCGGGTGCTGATGCTTGGCGTCTCTCCCGTGACGATGGACGACCTCACCAGCGGCTACAACATAGCCACCAACATCACTGCCGATGCTGCCTTCAACCAGATGCTTGGCTTCAGCGAGGAGGAGGTTCACGCGATGTTCTGCTACTACAGGGATGCTGGCTGTCTCACGGGTGACATCGATGCCATGCTCGACGAGATGCGTCCGTGGTACGACAACTACTGCTTCGCCGAGGAGAGCCTGACGACGGAGAGCAAGGTGTATAACAGCAACATGGTGCTCTACTACCTGAGCTATCAGATAAGGAATAAGAAGTCGCCCAAGGAGATGACCGACCCCAACGCCCGCACTGACTACCAGAAGATGAAGAAGCTCATCCAGCTCGACCGTCTTGAGCCTCAGCGCAAGAGTATCATCTACCAGATAGCTGAGCAGGGCTACATCGACAGCACCCTCGTGCCTTATTTCCCCGCATCTGACATCGTCAAGTTCGACAACTTCGTCTCGCTGCTCTACTACTACGGCATGCTCACCATCACCGGCACCTCGGGTTTCACCCTGCGCCTGGGCATCCCCAACAACAACGTTCGCAAGCAGTACTACGGCTACCTGCTTGAAGAGTACAACCGCATCCGCGTCATAGACCATTACCCCATCGACCATGCCTTTCAGCAGGCGGCCCTCACCGGTGCCTGGCAGCCGCTTCTGCAGCTTGTCGCCGACGAGTATGAGCAGACGTGTGCCGTTCGCTGCCTCATCGAGGGCGAGCGCAACATCCAGGGTTTCTTCACGGCCTATTTCTCCATGTACCCGTTCTATCTCACTGCCCCCGAGCTGGAGCTTGCCCACGGCTACTGCGACTTCTTCCTCATGCCCGACCTGCGTCGCTACCCCATGGTGGCCCACTCCTACATCATAGAGCTGAAGTACCTCAAACCCGAAGCTACCATGGCCGAGGCCGAGTCGCAGTGGAGCGAGGCCGAGTCGCAGGTCCGCCACTATGCCACCGACACGAAGCTTCCGCAGCTGTGCGGCCCCACGCAGCTGCACCTCATCGTGGCGCAGTTCCGTGGCCACCACCTGGAGCGCTCGCAAGAGGTAGCACAATGAGTGAGTACCATGTTTGTAACAATTATTTCGAACGTTGGGTTCATGTATAGTATGACAAAAGCAATCGCCCTGTAACGTATGAACGCAATGGAAAACAGCGCTTTCTTACGTTACAGGGTGAGTCTGTGTGCCAAAAATCGCATACTCAAGACGCAGTAGCGATTATCTTCTCTGCCTGTCTTTTCGCCCCAGCGGGGCTTTATGTCCAGAATGCTGGATTTGCTTACTTAGGCTGTTTGCCGATGTAAGCGAGGATTCCACCATCCACGTAGAGGATGTGGCCGTTCACTGCGTTTGATGCCTCAGAAGCAAGGAACACGGCAGGACCCGTCAGCTCCTGAGGATCGAGCCAGCGTCCGGCAGGTGTCTTGGCGCAGATGAAGCTGTCGAAGGGATGGCGGCTGCCGTCGGCCTGACGCTCGCGCAGAGGAGCCGTCTGAGGTGTTGCTATGTAGCCCGGGCCGATGCCGTTGCACTGGATGTTGTACCCGCCATACTCCGAGCAGATGTTGCGAGTGAGCATCTTCAGACCGCCCTTGGCAGCTGCGTAGGCGCTGACGGTCTCGCGGCCAAGCTCTGACATCATCGAGCAGATGTTGATGATCTTACCGCTACGCTTTGCCATCATGTCGGGCAGTACAGCCTTTGCAACGATGAAAGGAGCGTTAAGGTCTATGTCAATGACACGGCGGAAGTCAGCAGCCTCCATCTCGTGCATCGGGATGCGGCGAATGATGCCGGCGTTGTTGACGAGGATATCAATGGTGCCGATTTCATCCTTGATTTTCTTCACAAGAGCTTGAACGGCAGGCTCGTCAGTAACATCGCAGACATAGCCGTGAGCCTTGATGCCCTTCTCTTCGTAGGACTTCAGGCCGCGGTCAACGAGCTCCTGGTTGATGTCGTTGAAACAGATGGTTGCACCCTGCTCGGCAAAAGCGCTGGCGATGGCAAAGCCGATGCCGTAGCTGGCACCGGTCACGAGGGCTACCTTGCCCTCAAGAGAGAAATTAAGATAGGGATTCATTGATGATAGTTAATGAGTTATTGAAATAAATGAGTAGATTACGGTCTTGCGGTTGCAAAGATATGAAGAAATAGCGAAGAAGGAACTATTTTAACGTTAAAAAAGCCAAACATTGCCGCATTATTGTCGTTGAGGATGCACAATCCATCTCATCCCTTTGACATGGTGAGTGGCTGATGATACGTATGCAGCCGGCGTAGGCGTTCTGTGATGATGGAATGATTATACGCTTGTCATGGAATGATTATCATTACAGCCAGGTGCGTGCACAGTGGAGTTGGTAAATACCTCAAAGGAAGCGTAATGAAGCCCCTGGGGGAGTTAGGTAACTCGCCTAGGGGAGTTACATAACTCGCCTAGGCGAGTTACCTAACTCCCCCAGGGGCTTTGAGAGGCACCCTTAATGGGCACCGAAAAACCCCATTGGGGATGCATGTGCCTCGCTTTGGGGATGTTGGTGTACGCTAATAAGCTGGGTGTCCTTAAAGTGTGTAAGCGAAACATTTTCGACCGCTTTCGTCACTTTTATGGTGAAAACTGCTGTTGATTCATGAACTTATTGTATATTTGCACACGAATAAAGCCTACAACTTCGAGATGCGAATTTATTTATAGAATCCACCTAAAATAAAAAAGAATCAGTCATGGACAAAAGACTTTTGTTAGGTGCAGCCCTCGCTCTGCTCACGCTGACGGGTTGCCACAACAGCTGCCGGCAGACAGGAGAGACGGCATCGCCGTCGTTCGACGAAGTGTTGGCCACTCGCCGCAGCATCCGTGCTTACGATGCCACGAAGAAGATTTCGGAGTCTGAGGTGCGCGAGCTGCTTCTGGCCACTCAGGAAGCGCCATCGTGGGCTAATCAGCAGCCTACGAAGTATTATGTTGCCATCAGCGACGAGAAAGTCAAGGCCGTGCAAGACATGGTTGGCGGCAACAAGGAGCGCATCAAGGATGCCCCTGTGCTGATGGTATCGACCTTCGAGCGCGGCAAGTCGGGCTTCTTCCAGGGCAACCAGACCAACGAGGTCGGCGACGGATGGGGAGCCTACGACAACGGTCTTAGCAACTGCTACCTCATCATGAAGGCACGTGCCATGGGATTCGATACGCTCATCATGGGGATGCGTGATGCCGATGCGCTGCGACAGCTGTTCGGCATACCTGAGGATGAAACCATCATGGCCGTTATCTCTCTCGGCTACAGGGCGGGAGAGCCCAACCGTCCGGAGCGCAGGCCGTTGGACGACATCGTGAAATTCTTCTGAAACACCTTATGGATATGAAACAGGTCATCAACACTAAGGCAGCACCTGCTGCCATCGGCCCTTACAGTCAGGCCATCCAAGTAGGCAATCTCGTATTTACGTCGGGGCAGATTCCCATCGACCCTGCAACCGGCTCGTTCGTGGAAGGCGGCATCAGGGAACAGACTCGCCAGTCGCTTAGCAATGTGAAGGCCATTCTGCGTGAGGCAGGTCTCAGCATGAGCGACGTCGTCAAGACCACTGTCTTCATGGCTGACATGGCCGACTTTGCTGCCATGAATGAGGTGTATGCAGAGTTCTTTGACGGGCAAGTCGGCAAAGCAGGGTGCACCGCAGCGTCATATCCTGCTCGTTCGGCCGTAGCCGTCAAGACATTGCCGAAAGGGGCATTAGTGGAGATTGAAGTGATTGCAGCCACTGACAATCCTGATTGAAGGTGGCCGACGTGGCTCAGCCCCTCTGCTTTCAGGTGTATGCCATGATGAATATAATGCCTGCGACGACCTGAGGTGGGACCATAGACGGTGGCGCGCAACAGGTCGGCCCTTTCCGTTGTCAGGTCTCCGGTCACCTTTGCCGAGTCGATGATGTGCAGAGCCTGTGTAAGGTCGTTGGCATAGACCGACATCGCCCGCACCTCGGCATCGGTGCTGTCAGAGTGGCGTTACAAAGTCTGCGAGCCGTCGCCTCGCGAGCAACTTGCCATCACGACGACGGTGGCGACCGCCGATGCTATTCTTGAAATGCTTTCCATGGTCCTTCTGTTGGTGTTGGTGCTTCTATGTGGATTTGCTGATGAGACACAGGGTGCTCGAAGCTGATGCTGCGGGCATGCAGGCTGATGCTTCCGTCAGGGTTGCTGCGTGGCGCCCCATACTTGAGGTCGCCGCGTATGGGACATCCTATGGCAGCGAGCTGGCAGCGTATCTGGTGGTGCCGACCTGTATGGAGGTGCACTTCCAGCAGGTGATAGCTGTCTGTGTGCCCTATGACACGGTAGTCCAGGACGGCCTTCTTGGCGCCGGGACGCTCGTGGTCGTAGGCGTAACTCTTGTTCTTCGGCTCGTTGCGTACCAGGTAGTGGGTCAGCGTGGCTTTGTCAGCCTTCGGCAGTTTCTGCACCAGTGCCCAATAGGTCTTCTGGACGGTGCCGTTGCGGAACATATCGTTGAGGCGTGCCAGAGCCTTGCTGGTGCGTGCGAACACCACCACACCGCTGACGGGACGATCCAGCCTGTGTACCACTCCGAGAAAGACGGCTCCGGGCTTACGGTACTTTTCCTTCACGTAGGCTTTCACCGCCTCGGAGAGCGGTGTGTCGCCAGTCTTGTCAGCCTGAACGATCTCGCCTGCGCTCTTCGAGACGATGATGATGTGGTTGTCTTCGTAAAGGACTGTCATAGCTTACGGTGTTTATAGAGCACACCTTACATGTTCATTCCGCCGTCAATCTGTATGACCTGACCGCTGACATAGGAGCTGAGGTCTGACGCCAGGAAGAGTGCCACGTCGGCCACATCTTCGGGCTTGCCGCCGCGGCGCAGGGGGATTTTCTTCATCCATCCCTCACGCACAGCCTCTGGCAGGGACGCCGTCATGGCCGTCTCTATGAAGCCCGGGGCGATGGCGTTGGCACGGATGCCTTTGGGTCCCATCTCCTGTGCTATGCTCTTGGCCAGCGCTATCATGCCGGCCTTTGAGGCGGCATAGTTGGCCTGTCCGGCATTGCCGTGTACGCCCACCACGCTGGCCATGTTGATGATGCTGCCGCCGCGTTGGCGCATCATCACTGGCACCACGGCGTGGATGAAGTTGAAGGCCGACTTCAGGTTGACACCGATGACGGCATCCCACTGTGCCTCGGTCATGCGCAGCATGAGGCCGTCCTTGGTGATGCCGGCGTTGTTGACGAGCACGTCGATGGTGCCGAAGTCTTCTTTCACCTTCTGCACCAGGGCTTCGGTCTCGGCGAAGTCGGCGGCATTGCTGGCATAGCTGCGGCACTGCACGCCGAGGGCGGCGATTTCGGCCTGTGTCTCCTCGTTGACGGCGAGGTCGGTGAATGCGATGTTGGCGCCTTCGGCGGCAAAACGGAGGGCAATGGCCTTGCCAATCCCTCGTGCAGCCCCGGTGATGAGGGCTGTCTTTCCTTCTAATAGTTTCATGTCTTTATGTTTATGGATTCATGTTGAGCATTGGGTCGTTCAGCCGATGACAATGCGGCGAGAGTGTTTCGATGGCGTTTCGTTGGCGATACGATAGTGTTTCGATGGCGTTTCGTTTGCGATACGATAGTGTTTCGATG
>CAMVIB010000015.1 GCA_947167455.1 uncultured Prevotellaceae bacterium
TGACGGTCAAGAAGTTGGGCAATGCGGATTATGGTTTAGCGGACAGTAATAATTATTATTATCTGTATCACAGTGTTGTCAACGGTACACAGCTCACGGCAACAGTAGAGGTGGATCAGGATGCCACCTTCACGTTCAATTACAGTAGTGGCAATGGATCCTTAGATATCCTCCTCGACGGAGAACTATATCAGAGCTTGAACAGCTACCAGAGTAATGACGAAAGACGTTATTTCGTAGAACTTACCCCAGGACGACATTCCGTCACCTTCAAGGCTACCCGAAATAGCACTGGCTACCTTAATCTCAGCCACTTTGCCGTCCAAGCTACACCTACCATCGTTGTCTCGCTCAGCCAGCCCGGCAGCCTCGGCACGGAAGTGCTGTACAAGGTGTCGCATGTGGCCGACGTGCGCAAGCTCGTAATCCAGGGTAACATCAACGCTGATGACTGGGCGCGCATCCTCATGATGACCAACCTCTACAGCCTGGACCTCACGGACTGCACCATCACCGAGATCCCAGAGAGACAACTATCTCGCTACCACCATAGCAGTGAGCTCGACTTCCTGCACGAAGTGAAGCTGCCACGGACGCTACAGACAATCGGCGAGGACGCATTCCATGACACGTACTTGGATGAGATTGAGTTCCCCGAGGGACTCACATCGATTGGAGCGTATGCTTTCGGTGGTACTCGCTTCACCGAGGCTATCATCCCTAACGGCGTAACATCAATCGGAAGTGGTGCCTTTTATTGGAACCATATGCTGCAGACGGTTCATTACCCAACATCTATGACATCCGTGCCAACCTCTTGTTTCAGCAACTGCGAAGTCCTTGAATATTTTCCATTACATGAGGGCATCAAGAGTATCGGCAGCGGTGCATTCCAATATTGTTACGGTTTCCGCGATATCGAACTGCGTTTCCCAACGACTCTCACATCAATCGGCTCGTCGGCATACTACGGAACTAACATCAAGTCCGTGGTAGTGCCTGAGGGCGTAAGCGTAGGTAGTAGCACTTTCTATGGCTGCACCGCCATGACTTCCGCCGAATTCCCGACATCGTTTTCATTGGTGGACTACAGTGGCATAATTAGATCCTGTAGCAGTCTGAAAGACTTATACATCAAATCGCCAACGATGCTGGCTGGCGACTATTATGAAAGCTTCCTCAACGGTTGTCCGTCGGACATCACCATCCACGTACCCAACTTCGTGCGCACGACGTATATGCTCGACAAGTATTGGTACAACTACAACATCGTTGGCTTCGAGACAGACGACATCACAGCATGGAACATCACGAGGCCACTGACGCTCAACGGCCAGGACCGTTTCGCCGGCACGCCCGACGTGACGTTGAGCAGCGTGGGTTCGCTGACGGTCAACGGCGACGCCGCACAGCCCATCAACAACCTCTCTTCGCGCTGGGACATCCGCAACAGCAGCGGTCCGCGCACGATGGTGCTTGCCAACAGCGACAACGTCAGCGTTGCCGGTACGCTGGAGAATCGCCTCTACACACAGAGCAAGGTGTGGGACTTCGTGAGCCTTCCCTTCGACGTGCGTGTGGGCGACATCGACTGGCAAGGTAAGCAGGCTGCCGTGCGCTACTATGACGGCGCCGCCCGCGCCGCCAACGGCACGGGTGCCAGCTGGAAGAACTACGGCGAGGACGACGTCATCCCTGCCGGCACGGGCTTCATCATCCAGACGAGTGCCAAGGGCTGGAACACGTTTAACTCGCTCGACAATGCCTCGAAACAGAACATCGTGAGCAACGCCGAGTTCGTGACGACACTGGCAGCCAACGCCAGCGAGGTGGCTGCCAACAAGGGCTGGAACCTCGTGGGCAACCCATGGCAGACATGGTACAATATCCATAAGCTGAACTTCACGGCACCTATCACAGTATGGAACGGCAACAACCGCACATACGAGGCATACAGCATCCAGGATGACGACTACGCTCTGGCTCCGAATCAGGCCTTCTTCGTGCAGTGTCCTGACGAGGTCACGAGCATCGGTTTCCCCACCAGCGGTCGCCAGCTCACCAGCGAGATTACCGACCAGAACGGCATCAAGGCACGCTACCCGCAGACGGCTGCGCGCCAGCTCATAGACATCACGCTGGCGCAGGGCGACTTCACCGACCGCACGCGTGTCGTTGTCAATGCCGAGGCCGCTCTGGGCTTCGAGATGACACGCGACGCCCAGAAGATGCGCAGCATGGACTCTACTGTGCCTCAATTGTTCACCGTGGCCGACGGTATGGAACTCTCCATCAACGAGCGTCCGCTAGCCGATGGCATCGTGGACCTTGGTTTCTACGCCCCACAGGGCGGGGTCTTCACCATCGCCGCCGTGCGTTGCCAAGCGGAAAGCGTGGTACTGGAAGACCTGATAAGCGGCTCGCGAACAGACCTTACACAAGACGAGTATAACTTCACCGCCGATGCCGGTACTGCCACCCGGCGTTTCAGACTGCACATACAGGCCAATGACGTAAGCACCGACATCAATGTGCTGGAAACTGATAGTGGAACAAATGGGAATGACGATTGGTACGACCTCAGCGGTCGTCGTGCCACCGTGGGACAAAAGGGCATCGTTGTTCGCAACGGCAAGAAGATGCTGAAATAAAGAGGAGGATGAGACCATGAACAGAATCAGATATCTAACCATCATAGCATGGCTGGTGGGTGCGCTGGCGACCTGGGCACAGGGCGACTTCAACCCCACCAGTCCCGCCGAGCCGGGTCAGCCGCCGCGCAAGCTTGCGCTGGCGGTGGCCCCGGCTGAGGGTGGCTCGGTGAGCGGCAGCGGCCGCTACGTGCCTGGCACATCGGTAACGCTGCGTGCCTACAGCGCCACGGGCTTCGTGTTCGAAGCGTGGGTTAACGCTGCAGGCGACGTCCTCTCCACCGTGTCAAACTACAGTTACATCAAGGGCGAGGGCGACGAGCAGCTCACGGCCCGCTTCCGCTTCTGCCCCGATGCACCTGCCGAGCCGGAGGAGATTGCACAGAAGGTGTATTACCGCCTGAGCGTAGCCGCCGGCGAGGGCGGCTCGGTGAGCGGCGGCGGCCGCTACCAGCCCGGCACGAGCGTCCGTGTGTATGCCTACACGCAGACGAACTATCTCTTCGATGGATGGTACGACGCCAATGGGCAGCGCCTCTCCACATCATCTTCCTTCGACTACACTACGACAGCCAACAACGTCACGCTGACGGCGCGCTTCCGCTTCAACCCCGACTCGCCCGGCGAGCCGGCAGAACCCATCGTGCGCCATAGCATTACCGTGCCGCAGACCGACGGCGGTTATGCCAACATTTCCTACACGCGCATCCTCACAGGCACGAGCACCACGCTCTACGCATACGCCAACACTGGCTACCGCTTCGTGGGATGGTTCCTCAATGGTGAGCTTTATACCACGCTCCCGTCATTCTCATACACCATGGGCAACGATAATGTCGTGTTTGAACCTCAGTTCCGCTTCGACCCCGACTCGCCAGTGGAACCCAGCGCGGCGACGATGAAGAAGTTCACCTTCACACTATATAATAAGGTGTGCCGCCCCGGCGACACGGTGAAGTTCCCCGTCTATCTCACCACCACCGACGACCTCTACGACATGACCTTCCAGCTCACTTTCCCCAAGGACATGACGCCGGAGGTGCTCACGCCCGACGTGTCGGAGAAAGCCGAGGGCTACACGGTGAGCTTGGCCGAGATTACCGACCCTGAACAGATAGCCTCATCAGCTGTCGATGAGACAGCCACGGTATATACGCTATCGTTCATCGGCGGACATACACCCTTGGGCAATACGGTGCTGCTCTCCTTCACCATGCACGTGGCAGACGACATCGCCACCGGCACGCAGTACCCCATACGCATCAACCAGGTGTCGATGACGCTGGCCGACGGCTCCACCATGACCGCCTCCACCCGCAACGGACGCATCTCGGTGTATAAGAATGGCGACGTGAATGGCGACGACGCGCTCAACGTGGGCGACATCGTGACTCTGATGTCACACATCGTGGGCGACAAGACGGATGTGTTCATCGAGGAAGTTGCCAACGTGGCCGATGACAACGAGGCCGTTAACGTGGGTGACATAGTGAAGCTTATGGATATGATAACCGAATCAGAACAATAACACAAGTTACAGATGATCAAGAATCTTATTTCAACAATAGTCCTCGGCATGGCGGCGCTCGCTGCCCATGCCGAGGGTACAATTAGCAGTCCCAACGTATTGCTGCGTGCCGGTGACGTGGAGAACGTGGTGATAGCCTTTGCCACTGAGGCCGACAACTACCGTGGCTTTCAGTTCGACGTAGTACTGCCTACGGGCATCAACGTGGCTGGCATCTACGACGTGGGACGCTGCGTCACGACAGGAGCCACCGACGAGGTGAGCATCAACAAGAAGGTGGGCAGCGCCGTGGCCATTGAAGGAACTACGACTCAGCGGCAGACGGTTCTCTTCGCTGCCGACCACAATTTCTCAGTTGGCGAGGGCGCGCTGGCACGCATGGTGTTGAGCGCCGATGCCAGCGTAACGGCTGGCACTTATGTCGGACAGCTGACGAACGTGGTGCTCTCATACGCCGGAGGCACTACAGAGGATGCCGCACCATGTGAATTCACCATTGAGGTGTATGAAGGCAACGCACGCGTAGTCCTCGACGAGAATGCCACCACGGCTCCCGAGGCCAGCGACGGAGCCGTGGATGTGACGCTGCGGCGTACCATCAAGGCCGGTGAGTGGAGCACCATCTGCCTGCCGTTTGCCATGACGGCCGTGCAGGTGACCGAGGCCTTCGGCAACGATGTGGAGCTGGCGGACTTTGCCGGCTATGAAGTCGAGGAAGACGCTGACGCGAACATAGTTGGCATACAGGTGAACTTCAACGCCGTCGTGCCGAAAGCCATCGAGGCCAACCACCCATATATAATAAAGGTGTCGGCTCCCGTGGCGGAGTTCAGCGTCTGTGGCGTAGATATCGACCCCGAGGAGGAACCCACCGTGGCGGCCGTCAAGCGCACGAAGAAGCAATGGAGCGAGATGATAGGCACCTACGTTGCCGGCACGGAGCTTGAGGCGCAGACGTTGTTCCTGAGCGGCAACAAGTTCTACTACTCTGCGGGGCTGACGCAGATGAAGGCTTTCCGGGCCTATTTCGACTTCTACGATGTGTTGACGGATGTGGAGGACACCTATGGTGTGAAGCTGGCCCTAAGTCTCGACGGCATCTCGACGGGTATAGCCCGTATGGAAAATGTAGAAAGTAAAATGGATGAGTCTGTCTATGACATCAGCGGCCGCCGCATAATGAAGCCTGTCCAACGCGGCGTTTATATCGTTGGCGGCCGCAAGGTGGCCGTCAAGTGATGAGTGTAAAGTGTAAAATCTAAAGTTTATGACAATGAAACAGGCATATATCATTCCCGAGACGTGCATCCTGATTGTGGACAACGTGCAGCCACTGGCCGCCAGCGGCGTTACTTCAGACAACGGTATCGGCTATGGTGGTGTCGATACCGAAGGCACCCAGGATCCCGACGTGAAGGCGAGCAACTTCGATTTCGAGTGGGAATAACACCATAGTGCTATACCAGCCCTGCGGGCGCACCTGTCATCCCGGCAGGTGCGCCTGCTGCTACTTATGGAGGCTACTTGCTAAAGGTATGACGTCACCATCCGAATGCAGCCGTCTTTTCCACCTCAGTTCCGTATTCGTCACTCTTTTCCACGTCCGTCACGGCGCCGGCCAGTGTGCAGTCGTCGGCATCGAACTCCGTGATGTCCTTCGATGTCTTGATGAGGAACGGCTTGCCGCCCGTCATGCCCCTGCGGGCGGTCATTGTGTACTCTGTGAAATTAATATTGATGGCATCCGGCGTCACGTCCTCGTCGTTGGCATATTCCGTCTCGAAGCCGCTGAACTCGGCCAGCTGAACGTCAGTCCCGAAGATGTCTTCGGCCTTGGTCTTCGTCAACGTGAAGGGCAGCACGATGGTGCTCCAGCGCCCCGCCTTGATGGTACGTTTCATGTGCACTCCCTGCTGCGAGCATCGTGGAGGCAACGGGTCTCACGGCAGAAGAGGTCGGGTCGTTATAGCTGCAGACGAAGACCACGTTGAGGGCTTGTCGGTGATATGCCGGTGACGTGATTGCGGATAATCATTACTTTTTTGCCGAATGACTTGCTCGTTCGGCGAATAAGGGCTATCTTTGCGGCATCATCATAAAGCGACACTTCATGGGACGATTCATCAATCCATTCACCGACACGGGCTTCAAGCGGCTCTTCGGACAGGAGTTCTCAAAGCCCATCCTCATCAGCTTCCTCAACGAGCTGCTGCACGATGAGCGCGCCATCGTCGATCTGCACTACCTCGACAAGGAGCAGATCGGTGTCTATGACGGCCAGCGCTCGCTCATCTACGACGTGCTGTGCGAGACGGACACTGGCGAGAAGATCATCGTTGAGATGCAGAACCGCTACCAGCCCTTCTTCCGCGAGCGCAGCATCTACTACGCCGCGCGCGCCATCGTGGAGCAGGGACAGCACGGGCGGCAGTGGGAGTACGACCTGAAGGCCGTATATCTCGTGGCATTCATGGACTTCCAGCTCAGCGACGGCAGCCGTGACTTCCGCATCGACGTGGCGCTGATGGACATGGAGCGCCACACGCTATTCTCCGACAAGGTGCGGATGGTGTATCTCCAGCTGCCGTTCTTCACGAAGGAGGAGGACGCTTGCGTCAGTACCTTCGACCGTATGATATATGTGTTGAAGCACATGGACGTGTTCGACCGCATGCCGTGGGCGGCGAAGAACTCGGTGTTCGAGCGCATGGCAGAGATAGCCGAGGTGGCCAAGCTCGGCCATGACGAGCGCATACAGTATGAGGCGGACCTGAAAAGCTACCGCGACACGATGGCGGTGATGCACGGCCAGTTCCTGCAGGGTGAGGAGAAGGGTAAGCAGCAGGGTTTCGAGCAGGGACTTGAGCAGGGCATTGCGCAGGGCATGAAACAAGGCTTGGAGCAGGGGCTTGCGCAGGGTATAGCGCAGGGTCGTGAGCAAGGTAGCCGTCAGGCGTCGTATGCCATTGCCCGCAACCTCAAGTCGCTTGGGATCCCTGCTGCGAGCATCGTGGAGGCCACGGGTCTCACGGCAGAAGAGATAGGGCTGTTGTAGCGAAAGACGTGTCACGCCGTCGAAGCCAAACACGCCCCTAGGGGAGTTGGCTAACTCCCCTAGGCGAGTTACATTACTCCCCTAGGCGAGTTACGTAACTCCCCTAGGGGATTATCGCGGCAGCCAGAGATGATAATTGCGGCAGCCCCCGAAGTTATTATCGCGGCAGCCAGAGGTCATTATCTCGGTGTAACAGGATGGATCTCTTTTGCGGCAAGTCGTGTCATGACATGGCAGAAGAGTATAAAAAAGCAGCGAGCAGTCCTGACAATTGTCCTGACTGCTCGCTGCTGCTGTGTCGACACTTGGACTCGAACCAAGGACCCCCACCATGTCAAGGTGATACTCTAACCAGCTGAGCTATGCCGACGATTCAGAGTGTCATTTTCTCTCTACCGACCGCCTCAGAGAAGTGCGTACGCCTGATAAGACTCGAACTTACACGCCTTGCGGCACCAGATCCTAAGTCTGGCGTGTCTACCAATTCCACCACAAGCGCATCGGTTTTGACGGCGCAAAGGTATGGCTTTTCTGCGACATGGCAAAGCAAAATCGTTTTTTTTTTCGTCTGAGCCATAAAAAAGGCCGAAAAGATGGCCGTTTTTCTCTGTTTTTTGTAGTTTTGCAGTCTCTATGCATTCATCGCTTCATTTGCTATCATGACAGATGAGACTTATACATGTAGCCGACCTGCACCTCGGTCAGGTCATCTATCAGACCTATGAGCGTGCCGACGAGCACCGGCATTTCTTCTGCCAGCTCCGTCAATGGTGCGTCAGTGAGCAGCCCGACGTCCTCCTCGTGGCGGGCGACATCTTCGACATCCAGCAGCCCTCGGCCGCCACGTGGAAGATGTTCACCGACAGCTTCGTCAGCCTGCGACGTGCCGTGCCGTCGATGGCCATCGTCATCGTGGCAGGAAATCACGACTCGCCATCGCGGCTGGAGTCGCACAACGGCGTGTGGCAGCTGGCCGACGTGCGTCTGGTCGGGGCTCCGCTGCCTGCCGTGATGCCCGCTGGCGATGCCTGGATGGAGCGCTACATCGTGCGTCTGCCCTCGGGCTATGTCGTGGCCCTGCCTTTCATGACGGGCGAGCGCCGTGCTCAGGTCCAGGCTCTGCTGGACAGCATCGCCTGCGAGAACGGCGGCCGTCTGCCGGTGGTGATGATGGCACATCAGGCCGTGGAGGGCTGCGACTTAAGCGGCCACGACGTTGAGGTGGGCACGCTGCGCAGCCTCCCCCTCAGCTCCTACGGCACGGGCTACGACTATCTTGCCCTGGGCCATATCCACAAGCCGCAGACCTTGGGGCATCCCGACGACGCCATGGCTGCCGACGTCACCTACGCTGCACCCGTGGCGCGATATGCCGGCAGTGCCCTGCATGTGAGCTGCGATGAGGCCTATCCCCACACCGTGAGCGTGGTGGACGTGCAGACCCGTGGCGGCGATGTCCGCATACGCCAGTTACGCATCGATGAGCTGCGGCATTTTCATGTCCTGCCGTCGCCGACAGAGGTTTATGCCACTGCCGACGAGGCCATTGCCGGCGTGCGGAGCTTCGCCAGTGGGCAGAGCGGTTACTTCCGTCTGCACATCGATGCCTCGGCAACGTTGCCGTCCGACTTCGGTCAGACGGTGTATGCCGCCATTGAGCCCCGTGCCGACGAGGTGCGCTACAACCCCAAGATCCTGTGGGAGGGTGCTGCTCAGGAGGCCACGACTGCCGACAACCGTCCGCACTTCGAGGTGGCCGAGCTGCAGCAGATGACAGACCCTTTCCTCTTCATAGAGCGTACCATAGAGCAGTACCCCGACTTGGAGATCGGCGATGTGCGCGATGCTTTCGGCGAGATAGCTGCCGAGCTGGCACGCATGGATGACGACGAAACCGCCAAACGGCGTTGAGCCAGTGCTTATGAAAATCAAAGAGTTGCACATACGTAACATAGCGTCGCTGGAGCGCGGCGACATCGACTTCGAGCACGACCTTGCCGACCCGCTGGGCCGGCAGGTGCCGCTCTTCCTCATCTGCGGCGACACGGGTGCCGGCAAGACCGTCATCCTCGACTGCATCGCCATGGCCCTCTACTGCACCACGCCGCGTCTGGGCGGTGTGGCCAACATTACGAGGAATGACTTCGAGACCGGCGAGGGCGAGATCCTTCGCGTGGCCAGCATAGAGCAATATACGCGTCTGGGCATCTCCGAGCGCGACGAGTGCTACTCGGAACTCCTCTTCGAGGGCAACGACGGCCTCAGCTACCGCGCACGCCTCACCCTCGGCATGAAGCGTGAGCGCGGCACACGCCTCCTGCGACATCGCTCGCCGAAGTGGGCGGTGCAGGTTGGCGATGCCGACTGGGTGGAGGGCAAGACGGAGGTCGGAGCCATCATCCTGCGTGCCGTGGGCATAAGCTTCGAGCAGTTCGGGCGCATCGCCATGCTGGCGCAGGGGCAGTTTGCCGCATTCCTCATCGGCAACAAGTCGGAGCGCGAGGCCATCCTGGAGCAGCTCACCAACACACAGCACTTCACACGCTACGGCCAGGCCATCACACGCATCTACAAGCGTGCGCAGGAGGCCTGCCGCCAGCTTCAGGCCGAGCACGACCAGGAGCGCACGCACATCCTCACGCCCGACGAGCAGGAACGTCTGGCGGGTGAGCGTGTGCGCCTCGATGCCGCTTTGGCGCAGGCCAGTGAGCGTCTGCGTGTCGCCGAGCAGCGTCTGAAGCTCGCGACGCAAGTGGAGACGGGGCGTAGCGACGTGGCAAGGAACACGTCGGCGATAGAGATGATAGAGAAGCAGATGCGTGACGATGCCTTCGTGGGTGCCGCCACGCTCGTCGAGGGCTGGGATGCCACCACGTCGCAGCGTCAGGCCCTCGCCCGCCGCGACGATGCCCTCCGGCGTCAGCAGCAGTGTCGTGACGACGAGCAGAGGCTGCGCACGCAGTTCGCAGGACTGACGGCCGACCTCATGCTGCGCCGTGCCGCACAGAACCGCCAGGAGACCGGCATCGCCGCCTCGCAGGCATGGCTCGATGCCCGTGCCTCCAAGGCTCAGGTCTATGGCAAGGCCGAGTTGCTGACGAGCCAGATGTTGAGCTACGCCTCCTTGCTGCGCGACGCTGACGCGGCCTCCAGACAGCTCGCAGAGAGCACGTCGGCGCTCGGCGACCTCACACGCCGGCACGATGCCAGCGTGGCCGCTGCCGCCGAGGCTGCCAGTAAGCTTGCTGCCAGCCAGAAGGCCATTGATGGTGTGCGTCGGCGGTATGAGTCGCTGGCGCCTGCCGATGTCAACGCTGCACTCAACCGTGCCTCTGCGCGCATGACCCTGACGACGCGTCTGCAGCAGGCCCTGCTCTACACATCGCAGAGCCGCAAAGAACTGGCCGATGTGGAGCGCAGCCGAGCAAGCACGGAGACCTCAGTCGGCAAGCTGAAGGCAGAGCTCGACAGCGCGGCCGCCACCCTCGCCGCCGCCAGGCTTCGCAGCAAGGATGCCTCCGGACGTCTGCTCACCATGCAGGCGAGCCTCGAGGAGTCCATCGTGGCCCTGCGTCGGCGGCTGGCCAGCGAGCATGCCGAGACATGTCCGCTCTGCGGCCAGCACATAGAAAGCATAAGTCTGGACAGCGACTTCGAGGCCGTGCTGTTGCCCATGGAGCGCGAGAAGGCCGCTGCCGAGACGCAGTTGGAGTCTGCCACGGCGGCTCACACTGCCTGCCAGAGCCGCTATGACTCTGCGCTGGCCACGGCGCGCCAGCTCAGCCGGCAGCAGACCGACGCGGCATCGCGGCTCAAGACCTACGAGCGGCAGGTGTCGGAGATGGCGGCAGAGCTCGGACTCACGCCGGGCGATGGCATGGAGCAGCGCCTGGGCGAGCTGTCGGCATCGCTGACCCGTGAGGTGGAGACCCTGAAGGCCCGGCAGCGTGATGCCGAGTTGCTGCAGAAGGACATCAACCGCCTCCTGCTCGAACAGACCCCCTTACTGCGGGCCAGCGATGCTGCCATCACGGCGCGCTCGGCTGCCGAGAAGGCGTTAGAACACAGTAAGGCCGACATGGCAAGGCTGAAGGGGCTGCTCGATGAGAAGCGTCAGGCCGCGACGGCCCTCGTTGGCGAGGTGGATGCCTTCCTGGCCGATGTCTTGCCGCAATGGCGTCAGGACGTCGAGGCCGCCGTGCGCCAGCTCACTGCCGATGCTGCCGAGTATGAGCGTCGCCGACGCGAGCTCGACGAACGCCGTCAGGCTCTGCAGCGCGACAGCCGTCTCCTGGCCGACATCGTGTCGCTGCGCGAGAAGGTGGTGACGGAGCTGCGGCCCGAGTGGGCGCATGACGAGGGCTGCCGCGACGGCGGCGCGGCAGCTGTGCGTGGCGGTGATGTGCTTGTGGAATGGACGGCCGTCTATGCCGGGGTGAACGGCGTCGTCGCTACGATGCATGAGTGCGCTAAGGTCATCGCGGGTTGCGAGGCAGAGCTTCAGACTTATTATGCCGCCTCCGGCACCGATGAGGCGGCGCTGACGGCCCTGACCCGGCGTGAGCGCGACCTCGTCGAGGCTCGCAGGCTCGTCAACGGCGTGCGTGCCGAACTGAAGTCGCGACGCGACGCACTGGCCGCGGCGTCGCGCCTCGTGGCAGATGCCCTCGCCAAGCTCGGCATGGGCGAAGACAATGAGGTGCCACCCCTCCCGGCACTCGAGGACGAGAAGGCCGCCGTGGCCCGCGAGCGCGATGCCATGCTCGCCGAACATGCCACGGTGGTGGCACGCCTCACGGAGAACCTCCGCAACCAGGAACGCTTCAGCCTGCTGGCCGGACGGTTGGAGCAGGCCAAGGCCGTCTGTGCGCGCTGGCAGCGCATGAACGACCACTTCGGCGGCACGCATTTCCGCACGCTGGTGCAGTCCTACGTCATGCGTCCGCTGCTGGCCAACGCCAACATCTACCTGCGTCGCATCACAGACCGCTACACGCTGACGTGCAGTGCCGACAATGAGCAGCTCTCCATCCTCGTGCGCGACGGCTACAACAAGGGTCAGGTGCGCAGTGCCACGGTGCTCTCCGGCGGCGAGCGCTTCATGATCTCGCTGTCGCTGGCCCTGGCGCTCTCTACGCTCAACCGTCCGGACATGACGGTCAACATACTCTTCATCGACGAGGGCTTCGGCACGCTCGACGAGGCCAGCCTGGACTCGGTGATGGCGACGCTGGAACGCCTGCAGGAGATAGCGGGTCAGGCTCACCGTCGCGTGGGCATCATCTCCCACCGCGAGGAGCTGGAGGAGCGCATACCGACGCAGATACGCGTGGTGCGCCACGGCGAGGGCCGCAGCCGCCTTGACATCGTAGGGTGACACGTGCGGGGTCCCGTTTCCCTTCTGCGGCTGTAGCAGGGGTTGACACCCCTGCCCGGGGTGAATCACCCCCACGTGGTTGCAGTAGCCACCTGACAGATGCCTACTGCTTGCGCCAGAGGGCTGTCATGTCCTCGAGTGTGCGGCCCTTGGTCTCCGGCACGAGTCGCCAGACGAAGAGCGCTGCAATGATGCAGATGATGCCGTAGAGGCCGTAGGTGAACCAGTGGCCGAAGTCGTCGCCCGGCGTGAGGTGCATGTTGAACATCGGCACGAAGGTGCTCGAGACGATGAAGTTGAAAATCCACTGGAACGCCACCGCAATGGCCACGGCAGCGCCACGGATGGTGTTGGGGAATATCTCGGCGATGAGCACCCAGCAGATGGGTCCCCACGAGAACATGAACGATGCCGAATAGACCATGATGCTGAGCATCGTGACGAGCGACAGGCTGGCATTGCCGAAGGTCAGTGCCACACCGAAGGCACCGACTGCCATGCCCAGCGAGCCGCAGATGAGCAGCGGCTTGCGTCCCAGACGCTCCACGGTGAACACGGCGACGAGGGTGAAGAGGATGTTCACCACGCCCATGACGACGGTGTTGACCATCGGGTTTGTCATGCCCATGTCGCCGAAGATGCGCGGCGCGTAGTAGAGCACGGCATTGATGCCCACGGCCTGCTGGAAGACGCTGAGCATGATGCCCACGAAGATGCAGAGGTAGCCGTAGCTAAAGAGGCGTTCGGTGCGCACGGTGATGGTATGGCGTATGTCGGAGAGGATGCCCTCAGCCTTCGAGCTGCCGTTGATGCGTGCCAGCACGCGCAGTGCCACGTCGTCGCGACCTATCATCACGAGGTAGCGCGGCGTCTCCGGCACGAGGCAGATGAGCAGCGTGAAGAGTCCTGCCGGCACGGCCTCAGAGCCGAACATGTAGCGCCAGCCCGTGGCGATGGTCCACGGGTCGCTGCCGGGCATCACGGCGTTGACACCCTGGCCTGCCGCCTCGATGACGGGGTTGGTGTGGTCGCCGAGGATCATGAAGTTGACGAAATAGACCACCAGCTGGCCGAAGATGATGGCAAACTGGTTCCACGACACCAGCATGCCACGTATGTCGGACGGAGCCACCTCGCCGATATACATCGGGCAGATGGCCGATGCCAGGCCTACGCCTATGCCGCCGATGACGCGGTAGATGTTGAAGGTCACGAGCAGGCTGAAGGTCGGCACGCCGTGTTCGTGGATCATGAACTCGGGCTCCATGCTGCCGAGTGCGGAGACGAAGAAGAGTATGCCTGCCACGATGAGCGAGCGTTTGCGGCCGAGGCGCGTGGCCAGGAGGCCCGAGAGTGCCGACCCGATGATGCAGCCTATGAGTGCGCTGCTGCTGGTGAAGCCGTGCATGAAGTCGGTGTACTGGAAGTCGGAGGCTCCGAGGAAGAATGCCTGAAGGCCTTTCTCGGCACCGGAGATGACGGCCGTGTCGTAGCCGAAGAGCAGGCCGCCCAGTACGGCCACCATGACGATGGATACGAGGTAGGCCCTGGAGCCTGTGGATGGAGTGGGGTGGTTCATGTGTGTGTATTATGATTAGTTGATGAATGCGTGGGTTAGGCGGTGGCAAATGTACGACATTTTTTCGTTTGCAATGCTATGTCGGCCGTTTTTTATGTTAATAACTCATAATAACGCCTGCCTTTCGGCCCTTTTTCGCTATCTTTGCACGCTGTCATTAAGCTTGTACCTATGCAAACAGACTTCGTAAAGAGAGAAACCGACCTCAGCACGACGGCCTATGGTGTCGTGCGACGTCTGAACTATGACATGGCCATACTGCCATGGGGAGCCACCGAGCCTCACAACCTTCACCTGCCTTATCTCACTGACAGCATCCTCGCCCACGACGTGGCCCTGGATGCCGCACGCCTGGCGCTCACGGGATATGGCGTGCGCGCCATGGTGCTGCCGCCGGTGATGATGGGTGCGCAGAACCCCGGCCAGCGCGACCTGCCGTTCTGCATACACTACCGCCAGCAGACGCAGTGGAGCATACTGGCCGACATCGTGGCGTCGCTGCATCACCAGGGCGTGCGCAAGCTGCTCATCGTCAACGGCCACGGCGGCAATGTCTTCAAGGGCTTCATACGCGACCTGGCGGTGGACTACCCCGACTTCTGCATCCTCAGCAGCGAGTGGTTTGCCGTGCTGCCTGCCAAGGAGTGGTTCGACCAGCCCGGCGACCATGCCGACGAGCTGGAGACGTCGGTGATGATGCACTACCACCCCGAACTCGTGGATCTCGCCGAGGCCGGTGAGGGGCGCGCCAACGCCTTTGCGCTGTCGGGCCTTCGCGACAAGACGGCATGGCTGCCACGCCACTGGAGCCTCGTGAGCTCTGACACGGGCATCGGCAATCCTCAGCTCGCCACGGCAGCGAAAGGCCGATGTTTCGCCGAGGCCGTGGCGCGCAAGTATGCCCTGCTGCTGAAGGAGCTTGCTGCCGTGAAGGGTCCTGAAGACATGTATGAGAAGTAGTGGCTTCAACATCAAAGTGCTGTGCCACGGCGCTACGCTATCTGTGCCACGGCGAAGATGAGGATGGCGTAGCGGACTACCTTGCCGATGGTGATGGTGAGGAGCGACAGCCACGGGTTGGCGCGCATGAAGCCCAACGTCACGGCTATCACCGAGCCGAGAATGGGCATGAAGCACAGCACGCCGATCCACGCACCGTAGCGCTGCATCCACAGCGAGGCCTCGCGCACCTTCTCGGGCTTGACGCGGAGGTAGCGCTCTATCCACTCCATGCGTCCGAGGCTCCCCACGCCGTAGTTGAGCATCGACCCTCCGACGTTGCCGGCCGTGGCGGCGATGAAGAGGTGCAAGGGCGAGAGCCCGGCAAGCTGCAGGGCCGTGAGCACGGCCTCGCTGCTGAAAGGGAATACGCTCCCTGCGATGAATGCCGCAACGAACATTCCCCAGTAGCCCCATGACTCGAGTATTGACAATATGGATGCAAGCATGAGAGAGAGTGTGTGAGGAACTATGACCCTTGGGGCGGCGCTATGCCTATGCTGTCGAGCAGAGAATGAAATGCCTCTGCTGCCGACGTCGTGATGCCCGTCATGAACGCCGAGAGGTCGGTGAGCATGGCTGTGGCGCCGGGTATGAGGTTGAGCACTGCCGTGATGACGAGCAGCAGTGCGAGCGCGAGCACCCACGCGTTGGTGAGCCATGTGCGGGTGAAGGCAATGAAGTGTGACGCCGACGGCACTGATGTCAGTAGCAGCAACGGCAGCAGCCAGATGAACTGGCGGGGCTGCAGGGTCAGCCACAGGGCTGTTGCCACCTGTGTGGCGAGGAAGGTCTGGTGGCTGATGCGCACGTTGATCTTGTCGTCGTAGCTATTGCGCGCGTAGTGTACGAACCCCGTCAGTGCCAGCAGTGCCACGAGTGCCGCGGCAGCGAGCTTTGGCACTCTGGCGGCAGCCCAGGCGCTGACGTTGCCGGCCACGGCGGCCCACGTCAGCGACTCGCCCTCTGCCGGCAGCTGCCTGAAGTAGGTGTATGCCAGGGGCATCCCGCCGTCGGCGATGTCGGCAATGGGTTCGGCTATCGGCGCTATGACGGCGGCACAATGGTGTGTGAAGGTCGTCAGCTGGCCTGCCGCCAGCGCCCCTACGCCCCAGAAGAAGTATGGTGTGGCACAGCCTATGACAGCCGCTCCCAGGCAGCGCCATGACATCGTGCGCAGGTATGCCAGCTGGCTCCACAGCAGGGGCAGGGCGAGCAGCAGCAGCGGCGGCCACAGGAGGCTGCCGAGGCTCAGTGCGGCGAAGGCATGGAATGTCTCGGCCTGCGGACGTTGTGCGTTGCGCGATGCGGCGATGTCCTCTGCCGACGACGAGGCCGCCGACGTGCGCAGCAGGCAGTGTATGGCCATCAGCAGGGCGAGTGCCGCAAGCAGCTGCCGCGACTTGTCGTGCATGAAGCCGCAGGCTGCCATGACGAAGAGCAGGAGAGCCGTTGGCATCTGCGAGCGCACGCGCAGCAGGGCATGGGCGGTGGTGGCCTCTATGCAGAAGTATGTCAGTGCTGTACATGCCAGCCATGCGTGCATGTAGGCCGTGGAGTATGTGCCTTGCGGCAGCCACCACAGCAACGTCGCCACCACACATGCCGCCGGCAGTGTGATGTTGCTCTCTGCGAGCCGGTTCTGGAATCTGCGCTTCACCGTCAGTGGTCCGAAGTGGCGTTACTCGTAGCTCTCAAGGTCGCGGCCTATGTCGCGGCGGAAGTACTGTCCCTCAAACTCTATGCGGCTGGCCACGTCGAAGCTGCGCTGAAGGGCCTCGGCACGGTCGGCGCCATAGCTGCTCACGGCGATGACACGTCCGCCGGCAGTGACGGTGCGCCCCTCGGCATCGACGGCCGTGCCGGCATGGAAGATGACGGACTCGGACTTGTGGGTGAGATGGGGGATTGTCATCACCTTGCCCTTCTCGTAGTGGCCGGGATAGCCGCCGCTGACGAGCATGACGCAGACGGCGGCGCGGGGGTCTGTCTCTATGCTGCGTGTGGCGAGGTCGCCCTGCGCCACGCCCTGTAGCAGTTCCACGAGGTCGGTCTTCAGGCGCAGCATCACCGTCTCCGTCTCGGGGTCGCCCATGCGGCAGTTGTACTCTATGACCTTCGGGTCGCCATCCACGTTGATGAGTCCGAGGAAGATGAAGCCTTTGTAGTCGAGACCCTCGGCGGCGAGACCTTCAATGGTGGGGCGCACGATGCGGTCTTCCACCTTCTGCATCCAGGCCTCGTCGGCAAAGGGCACCGGCGACACCGAGCCCATGCCGCCGGTGTTCAGACCTGTGTCGCCCTCGCCGATGCGCTTGTAGTCCTTGGCCTCGGGCAGGATCTTGTAGTCGTGGCCGTCGGTGAGCACGAACACCGAGCACTCTATGCCGCTGAGGAACTCCTCGATGACGACGCGTGCCGATGCCTGGCCGAACATGCCGCCGAGCATCTCGCGGAGCTCGCGACGGGCATCGTCGAGGGTGGGCACGATGAGCACGCCCTTGCCGGCACAGAGGCCGTCGGCCTTGAGGACGTAGGGCGGACGCAGTGTCTCGAGGAAGGCGAAGCCCTCCTCCAGCGTCTCGGGGGTGAAGGTGCGGTATGCTGCCGTGGGTATGCCGTGGCGTTGCATGAAGCCCTTGGCGAAGTCCTTAGAGCCTTCGAGCTGAGCCCCGGCTTTCGACGGGCCTATGACGGGAATGTCCTTAAGGGCGGGCGTGGCGGCGAAGTAGTCGTAGATGCCGTTGACGAGCGGGTCCTCGGGGCCCACGACGACCATGCCGATGCCGTTGTCGATGGCAAAGCGGCCGATGGCCTCGAAGTCGTTCACGGCGAGGCTGACGTTCTGTGCCTTAGTGCCGTTGTACAGCTTCAGCAGTGATGTGCCGGCATTGCCGGGGGCGACGTATAGCGCCTTGAGGAGCGGCGACTGTGCGAGCTTCCACGCCAGGGCGTGTTCGCGGCCGCCGCCGCCGAGTAGTAGTATCTTCATAAGTTTCTTGTTGGGAATCTTGTGCTCTTGTCGTGACAGCACCGTGTCCAGGTCGGCCGCTGGCGTTTCGGCATAGGCATACTGGTTGATGCGCTTCAGCTTCTCGCTGAGCAGGAGGAGTTCTTCGAACATGGGCCTGCGATACTCGGGCATCAGGCCGCGATAGTACTGCCGCTTGTTGAACTTCATCCAGTTAAACATCGAGAGCTCGGAGGCCTTCCTGCGGGAGGGACGGTGCATGTTGGCGTTCATGAAGTTCATGATTTGTGCATAGACGCGCTCCCAGTGTTCGTTGGCTGTCATGATGTGTGTGTTGTAGAGGGTTATGTGGATTAGCGTAGGTAATCGTCGAAATAGCGCGTGATGCGCTCGTGAAGGTGCACCTGGTCTGTGCCGAACATGTTGTGTCCGTCGCCGGGGTAGAGGAAGAGGTCGGGCTGTGTGCCGGCATCGATGCTCGCGCGTATGAATGATAATGTGTGCTGCGGCACGCATGTCGGGTCGTTGTAGCCGAGTATGATTTGCAGACGGCCCTTGAGGTTCTTGGCCTTGGGCAGCAGGCTGCTGGAGGCATAGCCCTCGGAGTTCTCCTCGGGGGTGTCCATGTAGCGCTCGCCGTACATCACCTCATAGTAGCGCCAGTCGATGACGGGGCCGCCTGCCACCCCGACCTTGAAGACGTCGGGGTACGTGCACATGAGGTTGGTGGTCATGAAGCCTCCGAAGCTCCAGCCATGCACGCCGAGGCGGTCGGCATCGACGTAGGGCAGCGTACGCAGGAAGTCCACGCCACGCATCTGGTCGGCCATCTCCTGGTCGCCGAGGTGGCGGAAGGTGGCCTGCTCGAATTCCAGGCCGCGGTACTGCGAGCCACGGTTGTCGAGCACGAAGATGACGTAGCCGCGCTGTGCCATGTATATCTCCCATCCGCGGAAGTAATAGCCGCGGGAGGCCTGGACGTTGTGGGCGTGTGGGCCGCCATAGACATATACCACCGTGGGGTATTTCTTGGCGGGGTCGAAGCCCACGGGCTTGATGAGGCGGTAGTAGAGGTCGGTCTGTCCGTCGGCAGCCTTGATGGTGCCGGAGGTGATCTCCGGCACGGCATAGCCTGCCCATGGGTCGGCGGCGTCGAGCAGCAGCTTGGCCCCGGCGTCCTTGCTGCGGGACAGGGGGTCGTAGCCCATCAGTGCCGAGGGGTCGGCCGTGGCGCCCTTGCCGGTGGGCAGGAGTGTGACACGGCGCGTCACCGTTGGCGACGAGTATGTGTCGATGAGCTGTGTGCCTTGGGCCGAGAGTGTCGCCGTGTGTACTCCCTCGCCGGCGCTGATGAGCTGCAGGCGTGGCTTGGCAGCAACGGCGGCGGCCCACACGGTGTGGTGCAGCGGGTGGGTGACGTTGCCGGTGAAGATGGCTGTCTTGGACTTGCGGTTGAAGCCCACGAAGTCGCGGACCTCGAAGTCGCCGGGAGTGAGAAGGGTTACGGCATAGTGGTCGCACACCGTGCCTCCGCCGCCGGCATTGCGCCATTCGGGGTACATCGGGCGTGCGAGGTCTATGAGGTATAGGTGGTTCCAGTTGTCGCGACGGCTCTGCATGACGGCCTTGCTCTTGTCCCATGGCAGGAAGGCCAGCGTGTGCAGAGGCTCCACGTACTTGGGATGGCGCTCCTCGAGGATGGGCTGACGGCCCTTCGTGCCCGTGGCGGCATCGTAGGCGAAGAGCTGCATGTGGTCCTGGCTGCGGTTGAGCTCGAAGACGTAGAGTGTCTGTGCGTCGGGCGACCACGAGAGGTTGGTCATGTAGTCGGTCTTAGGCTTGGGGTTCTGCAGCCAAAGGGTGCGGTCGGCGGCGACGTCATACACGGCCACGCTGACGTCCTCGCTCTCGCAGCCCGCCATGGGGTACTTATCGACGTATGTCTGTGCGATGCGCTTTGTGATATCCACCTGAGGGTATGACGGTATGCGGCTTTGGTCCTTGCGGTAGAATGCCAGGCGCGTGCCGTCGTCGCTCCAGAAGAGTCCGTTGGTGATGCCGAACTCGTCGCGGCTCACGCTGTGGCCATAGACAATGTCGTCGGAGCCGTCGTCGGTGAGGCGGCGGCGTGTGCCGTCGGCCAGCTGCACATACACGTCAGAGCCTATGCAGTAGGCCAGGTTGCGGCTCGCGGCGTTCCATGTCAGCTCGTCGGCACCCTCGGCGATGTCGGCCTGCCACACCACGGTCTTGGCGCGGAAATCCACGAGCACGATGCGGCGTGGCGTCTGCACCTTGACGATGGGTTTGCCGGGATAGGGGAACTGTGCCTGTGTGGCGGCGCGCAGCGTCGTCTCGCCGATGATGGCGTTGATGTCGTCGGTGGTGAAGAGCGTCGTCTCCGTGGTGCCGTTGACGGCCTTGGCCTCGTCAACGGTGAGGCGCACGGCTGTGTCGCCCCACCACTCGGTGAAGATGTACTCGGGTTGCAGGTTCCAGAATGTGGAACCTCCCGACATGAGGTCGTTGAGCGTGAAGCTCTTCAGCGTCTGTGCTGTCATTATCGTGCCGGCGAGCAATGCCGCAAGTAGTATCGTGGGTCTTTTCATTGTCGTTAAGCGTTGATGTGGGCCGTGCGAAGGCATTGACGCTGCACCCACCTAATAAGCCACTGTGCAGCCTATGCCCAGGCTGCGTACGCGTGCCGCTATGGCGTCGAGGGTGTCGTGGCTGGCTTTGGCGAGGCTGCTGTCGGGCGTCGGGCGGTCGATGGTATATACCATGACGCTCTCGGGGCGTATGCGTTGCAGGGCTTCGAGCCACGGCGCCACGTAGCGCTCGGCGGTGTTGTCGATGCTGCCTGTGAGGAACATGGTCTGTATGATGACATGTCCGTCGAAGCGCGTCAGGGCGTCCATGACGGCGTCGAGGTCGTAGCCCGGTGCCGGGCGGTCTATGCTGCGTATGATGCCTATGTCAACGGTGTCGAGCTTCTGTATGTTGTTGTCAACGAGCATCAGCGCGGCGTGCACGGCCGGCTTGGCGACCTGTGTGGCGTTGCTGAGCACGCTGATGCGCGCCTCGGGGCAGTAGGTGTCGCGCAGGCGGCGTGTCCGGGCTATGATATCGGGGAAGTCAGGGTGCAGGGTGGGCTCGCCGTTGCCGGCGAAGGTGAGCACGTCGGGCAGCCGCCCCTCGGCTGTCATGGCCTGCAGGCGTGCCTCCAGGGCTTCGGCCACCTGTGCCGCTGTGGGGCGCGGGCTTGCCGGGCGACGCTCGGCGTTGAAGCCGCACTCGCAGTAGATGCAGTCGAACGAGCACATCTTGCCGTCGGCAGGCATGAGGTTTATGCCGAGCGACAGGCCGAGCCTGCGGCTGTGTACGGGTCCGAAGATGGGTGATGGATAGAGTGATGTTTCTGCCATTGCTGTCATTGTTTTCAGCGCACTGCCACCTTGCGTCCGTGCTTCACGTAGAGGCCGTTGCGGCTGGGGTCGGCGGCGGGCCGGCCGGAGAGGTCATAGACGGCGCCGTCGGCGGCCGTGGGGCCGGCCTCAGGGTCGGAGACGTGCAGGAGTCCGTCGGGTGCCGTGATGGTGAACACCTGTCCGGCTGTCGTGGCGGGGATGACGATGCAGTCCGTGCGTATGACGGTGGGCGTGACGGTATTGCCCGAGGCGTCACTGACGATGTATCTGGCGATGCCGGGTGCGGCTATGGGCAGCTGCTGTCCGGCATGGCTGCGTATGGTGGCCGTGGTGAGGATGCTGTTGGCCCACGTCATATCGACCTCGAAGCCGCCTACGGCGCGCAGGCCGCGGATGGTGCCGCCCTTCCAGGTGTAGGGCAGGGCAGGCAGCAGGTTGAGGGTGTCGGTGTGGCTCTGCAGCAGCATCTCTGCCATGCCGGCGGTGATGCCGAAGTTGCCGTCTATCTGGAACGGTGCGTGCGAGTCGAAGAGGTTGTAATAGACTCCGCCCTTAGACTGGTCGGTGCCGTAGCTCTCGCTGTGCTTGAAGGCCGTGCGGAAGAGTTCGACACACTGGTCGGGCATCAGGGCGCGGGCGTAGAGGTTCATCTTCCACCCCATGCTCCACCCCGTGGATGGCAGCCCGCGCAGGATGAGGCTCCGCACGGCGGCTTCGTAGTAGGGGTTTGAGGCCGGGAGGTTGCCGAAGGGGTAGAGTGCCATCATGTGTGAGAGGTGGCGGTGGCCGGGCTCGCTGGCGGCGGCCTGTGCGTAGGTGGTGTATTTCCACTCGCGCAGGATGGTCTCGCCGTTGCGCACGCCGTTGCGGTTGCCGCTGCTATAGACCTCGGTGTGGAGGCCGTTGTCGAGCTTGCTGAACTTGTTCTTGATCTGCGTGAGCTGCGAGGCGCTGACGCCGCTCTCGTCGCCGAGAGTCTCGATGGCCTTGATGGTGGCGTCGAAGAGGTTCCACACTATCTGCTGCGAGTGTGCCGTGGCATTCTCGGTGGGGCCGTGCTCGGGGCTCCACTCGTCGGGGCATTCCCACGTGCCGTCAGAGGCCCTCTTCAGACGCTGCATCCACATCTCCACGGCAGAGAGCATGACGGGCAGAGCCTTGGTGCGCAGGAACTCGCGGTCGAGGGTGTAGCGGTAGTGCTGCCAGAGGTGGTCGCAGCTCCATGCGCCGGCCTCGGGGTACTGCCGTGCCATCCAGTCGGTGCAGTTGCCGAAGATGTTGTTCTCGGTGAAGCATGCCCACCCCTTGGTGTGGCCGAGCCACGTGCGGGCGTAGCGCTGCCATACGGGTTGCACGATGGCCATGTTGTAGAGGTAGTTGAGGTACTTCTCGTGCATCTCCGGCAGGCCGGTCGTCTCGGCTGGCCAATAGTTCATCTGTATGTTGATGTTGGCGTGTATGTCGGCGTTCCATGCCGGACTGTTGCTGTTGTTCCAGATGCCCTGCAGGTTGTTGGGGAGGTCTATGCCCCTGGAGCTGGCGATGAGCATGTATCTGCCGTAGGCGAAGTACAGCTGTTCGAGCATTCGTGCGTCGGCCGAGCGTGTGATGGCCGACTTCGTGGTGAGGGTGGCATAGGTGTCGATGAGCTTGTTGGTGGCCTTGGCGTTGGCGGCTCCGTCGAGGTCGAGGCGGCAGCGGTCGAAGAGTGCCGTGTAGTCGGCCACATGTGCGTCGAGCAGTGCCTGCCAACCCTTGTCGGCGGCGGTCTCCACGGTGCTCATGATGCGTTGCGGCAGCTGCTGTGTGCCGGCCACGAAGCCGGCGGCAACGGGGTCGTAGTCGGTGCCGGCGCTGAGGATGACGAGGATCTCGTCGGCACCGTGCACCTCGACGGCTCCGTCGGTGGTGGTGAGGGTGCCGCCGGTGGGCACCACCTGCATGGCGGCGTTGTAGGTCACTGTCTGCAGCTTGCCCGAGAAGGCGGCCTTGCCGTCGGAGCAGGTGCCGCGCTCGTTGTGTGCGTTCCAGAGGCGGAAACGCTGGCTGAGCTGTCCGGGAGCCGAGGCGGTGAGGTGTATTGCCACGACCTGGTCGGGTGCCGAGGCGATGTACTCGCGTCGGAAGGTGACGGCCTTGTCGGGGCTCTTCCACTCTGCCGTGGCCACGGCGGTCTCGAGGTCGAGGGTGCGCACATACTCCTTGGCGCCCTGGGCCGAGGCGGTGCCGAACATATCGGCGAGGTCTTCGATGATGAGCTCGCCGAAGTTCTGGTAGCCGGCGCCGCGGTCGTAGTTGTCCGACGAGCCGGTGACGAGTGTCTTCTCGTTGAACTGCACGATGTCCTGGCGTATGCCGCCATACACCATGGCACCGAGCTGGCCGTTGCCGATGGGCAGGGCATACTCCATCCACGGGTTGGCCACGGTGGCCTTGGTGACGGGCGTGGTGTACCAGAGTGTGAGCTTATGCTCGGGGCGGAACGTGTTCCACGGTGCTATGTTCCACTCGGCGAGCTTGGCGGGATGCGGGTCGGTGTCGGGCAGCGTGGCGGGGTCTATGAAGAGCAGTGGGTTGTTGGGGTCGCCGGCATTCCATGCCCCGAGCTCGCGGCCCGGGCCGTAGCCGCCCCACTGGTTCATGCTCGTCGTGGCATCGGCCGTGCGCTGTATCTCCCACGCCGGGGCGTAGGTGCTGTTGGTGGTGGCAGCTATGCGCAGCTGACCCTTGGCCGATGCCGATGCGGCATAGCGGCTCGTGCTGCTGTTATAATATATGTGTCTGCCGAGCTTGCTGACAATCTCGCAGGCACCCGTCGAGCCTTCGAGGCGCCACAGCTGTGCGTCAGAGCTCTTGTCGAGGTCGGCGGTGGCGAGGCTGGCACCCTCGCCCTTGTCGGCCAGTGCTGCCTCGCCACGGCAGAACCTGATGACATACCACTTGGGGTTGTCACCGGTGGAGAACACTGGGGCTGTCTGTGCATGGGTGGCGGCTGCTAACGTTATGATAACAAACGTGCAAAGCCATGCTTTGCAAACGTGGGTAAGTCGCAGTCTCTTCATGGTGGTGAAATGTTAGTTGTAATGATGTGCTCGAAACGGGAATCGAACCCGTACAGCCGTTTCTGGCTAAGGGATTTTAAGTCCCTCGTGTCTACCAATTCCACCATTCGAGCTGCATTGTGGGTGCAAAGATAAGTAAAAAGTCGGACTCAGCAGCCATGTATCATGTTTTTTTTGCTGTCGTCGGCATATTTTTTAGGCTTTTTAGCGGTTTTCACCTACTTTTGGCGTATCTTTGCGGCCACGATATGCGAATACTTCACCTAAACACGTCAGAGAGTGCCGGCGGTGCTGCCATTGCCGCCCGACGTCTCGTGGCCGCCCTGAACCGTCATGGCGTGGAGGCCCGCATGATGGTGGCCGCTTCTCCGGTGGCCGACGCCACGACGCTTGTGGCGGGCAGCGCCATGCGCCGCCGCTGGGCATTCCTTGCCGAGCGTCTCACGGTGTTTGCCGCCAACGGCTTCAGCCGCGAGGGGCTGTGGCAGGTCGATGTGGCCAATGCCGGGGTCGATGTCACCGCCACCGAGGCTTTCCGCCGCGCCGATGTCATTCACCTGCACTGGGTCAACCAGGGCTACCTCTCGCTGTCTGTGCTGGCGCGCATCATCGGCAGCGGCAAGCGTGTGGTGTGGACGATGCACGACATGTGGCCGTTCACCGGCGTGTGCCACTATGCCCGCACGTGCCAGCTGTTCCGCACTCACTGCCACGACTGCCCGAGCCTGAGGCGTCCTGCGCCCCGCGACCTCGCCTGCCGCGTCTTCGACCGTAAGGCCGAGGCCTACGCCCGTGGGCACATGACGTTCGTCGGGTGCAGCCAGTGGCTTGCCGGCGAGGCGCGCAGCAGCCGTCTGGCCGCGGGCCACGACGTGGTGTCGATACCAAATACCTATCCCGCCGGCCACTTCCACCCCGGCTCGCGTCGGGAGGCACGCCGCCGCCTCGGCCTGCCCGACACGGCGGCACCCATGCTGCTCTTCGCATGCCAGAAGGTGACGGACCCCCGCAAGGGCATGCACCTGCTCGTGGAGGCCCTGCGCAGCCTGCCGGCAGTGGCGCAGGACTTGCATGTCATGGTGGCCGGCGACCTGGCAGAGAGCGTCGCCGATGCCATCCCCTTTCCCGTTCATCCGCTGGGATATGTCCGCGGCGATGCGGCGATGTCCGACGTCTATCGTGCCGCCGACGCCTTCGTGACGCCGTCGCTGGAGGATAACCTGCCCAACACCATCATGGAGGCCATGGCCTGCGGCACGCCGTGCGTGGGCTTCCGCGTCGGCGGCATCCCGGAGATGATCATCCACGGGCGCAACGGCTATGTCGCCGGTTGTGGCGACGTGCCCGACCTGGCGCGTGGCATAGGCTATGTGCTGGATGCCGACAACCGCGAGCGGCTGTCGGCCGAGGCGGCTGCTTCGGCCGTGGAGCGCTGGAGCGAGGAGCGTGTGGCCACGCAATACATAAATGTCTATAGCAATGGCATCGGGTAGCAGACTCTCTTTCACCGTGGCCACGGTGTGCTATAACGCCGGAGCCACCATCGGGCGCACGCTGCAGAGCGTGGCATCGCAGACCTACGACGCCGTGGAACACCTCATCGTGGACGGCTGTTCGACAGACGACACGATGGTGGAGATACATCACTACGTGGAGCGCAACACCGACTTGCGCCATCCACACAGCATCGTGCTCGTGCGCGAGCCCGACAGCGGTATCTACGATGCCATGAACAAGGCCTTGGCACAGGCGCGTGGCGACTACATCGTCTTCCTCAACGCCGGCGACAAGTTCCATGATGCCGACGTGCTGACGTCCGTCGCCGCACAGCTCGGCGCCTACGACCCGTCGCGCCGCCCGGCGGTGGTGTATGGCGAGACGGACTTGGTGGACGATGAGGGGCGCTTCGTGCGCCACCGCAGGCTGGCGGCTCCCGAGCGTCTCACGCGCAGCAGCTTCGTCGGAGGCATGCTGGTGTGCCACCAGAGTTTCTACGTCCGCACCGACATCGCCGGCCGTCTGCCCTACGACCTGCGCTGGCGCTTCTCGGCCGACTATGACTGGTGCATCCGTGTCATGGCCGTGGCCGAACGCCGTCAGCTGGCGATGCTCAACACGCGGCTCATACTCACCGACTATCTCGCCGAGGGTATGACGACGCGCAACCACCGGCGCTCGCTCATGGAGCGCCTGCGCATCATGGCCCGCCACTTCGGATGGTGGCGCGCACTGGCGGCGCACGCATGGTTTGTCGTGCGCGCCGTTATCAAGAAATGACTTGTGAAACCTACGCCTGCTGCATGTCGGTGAGGCGTTTGTAGTAGCCGCCGAGGGCCATGAGCTCGTCGTGCGTGCCGCGTTCCACGATGCGCCCATCGTGCAGGACGCATATCTCGTCGGCGTTGCGTATCGTGGAGAGACGGTGGGCGATGGCAATCGTGGTGCGCGAGCGCATGAGGCGTTCCAGGGCCTCCTGCACGAGGCGCTCGCTCTCGGTGTCGAGGGCACTCGTGGCCTCGTCGAGGATGAGTATCGGCGGGTTCTTCAGTATGGCACGTGCTATGCTGATGCGCTGGCGCTGTCCGCCGCTGAGGAGGCAGCCGCGGTCGCCGATCATCGTGTCGTAGCCATGCTCGGAGGCGCAGATGAAGTCGTGGGCATTGGCAATCTTCGCCGCCTCGACGACCTGCTCCATGGTGGCCTCCGGCACGCCGAAGGCGATGTTGTTGAAGAAGGTGTCGTTGAAGAGGATGGCCTCCTGGTTGACATTGCCGATGAGCGAGCGCAGGTCGTGCAGGCGCACGTCGCGCACGTCGGTGCCGTCGATGGTTATGCTGCCCGAGCATACGTCGTGGTAGCGTGGCAGCAGATCTACGAGCGTTGACTTGCCGGAGCCCGACTGCCCCACGAGGGCTATCGTCTTGCCGTGGGGCACGCTGAGCGACACGCCCCTGATGATCTCCTGCGGCGAGTTCTCGTAGGCGAAATGCACGTCGTGGAACTCTATGCCCTGACGTGGCTGCCCGGGGCTGAGGGGCTTGGGCACGGCGGGCTCCCTGATGGGGTTCTCGGCATTGAGGATCTTGTCGATGCGCTCCATGCTGGCAAGGCCCTTGGGGATGGCGTAGCTGGCCTTGGACAGCTCCTTGAGGGGGTTGATGACGCTGTAGAGTATCACCATGTAGAAGATGAACGTGGGTGCGTCGATGGGTGAGTGGTCGGAGAAGATTAGCGTGCCGCCGAACCACAGCACGATGACGATGATGCACGTGCCGAGGAACTCGCTCACGGGGTGTGCCGACGCCTGACGTATGGCCACGCGGTTGGTGGCGTCGCGGAAGTCGTTGCTGGCGCGGCGGAAGCGTTCGAGGATCTTGTCCTCGGCAATGAAGGCCTTGATGATGCGCAGGCCGCCAAGCATCTCGTCGAGCTGCGACATGGTGTCGCTCCAGCGTTGCTGCGCCGTGAGGCTCTGCGCCTTGAGCTTGCGGCCTATGGCGCCCATGGCCCAGCCCAGGGCGGGTATGGTGACGAGGGTGAAGAGCGTGAGCTGCCACGACACGATGATGAGCGTGGTGAAGTAGAAGACGATGAGGATGGGGTTCTTGATGAGCATGTCGAGCGACGAGGTGACGCTGTTCTCCACCTCGGTGACGTCGCCGCTCATGCGGGCTATGATGTCGCCGCGACGCTCGGCACTGACGAAAGCCAGGGGCAGGTGCAGCACCTTGTCGAACACCATGATGCGTATGTCGCGCACGATGCCTGTGCGCAGCGGCACCATCACTGCCGACGAGAGGAAGTAGCACGACGTCTTGAGGAATGTCGTCGTGGCAAGGAAGATGCCGATGAGCAGGAGCGTCGTCTGATGGCCGTAGCGCGCTATGAGCACCGTGGTGTAATAGTATATGTTGTTGATGGCGATGTCCTTGATGCCATCCCACTGCCACGGCTGGAAGTGGTAGGCCTGTGTGTCCATGCCGAAGAGCATGTTGAGCATGGGCATGATGCTCATGAACGAGAACACGTTGAGCAGTGCCGACATGAGGTTGGCACCCACGGCGGCTGCCATGTAGCCCTTGTAGGGCATGGCGAAGCGCCGCAGCACGGAGAGGAAAGCTGCGAGTGACCCGCTGCCGTGTCTCTCCTTGCGAGGCCCCGTGGCGGATGGCTCTGTGGCTTGTCTGTCTTTCTTCATAGGTCTGTCTTGAGATGTCTGGACCCCTCGTCCTGTGGAGGCGGCCATGGCGCTACTTGCGGCCGAAGTCGGCAGGCACTTCGCCCCAGCTGTCGGTGTCCCACTTGCGGAGGGGGAACGGCGTGCCGTTCTGACGCAGCCATGCCTCGGCGCGCGCCACGATGGCCAGCAGAGGGGCGTTCTTGGCGGTCGGGGCCAGCGTGGTCTTCGCCTTGTGTTTCTGCACCCATATCATGGCCGTGCGGCTGTCGCTGTAGATGGGCATGGAGAGGCCTTTCTGCTTCAGCAGGGCCATGGCGTGGACGATGGCCAGGAACTCGCCGATGTTGTTGGTGCCGTGCACGGGGCCGTAGTGGAAAATCTCCTGCCCCGTCTTGAGGTAGATGCCACGGTACTCCATCGGGCCGGGGTTGCCGCTGCAGGCGGCATCAACGGCGATGGCCTCGGCGGGCACTTCCATGGGCAGCGGGAGTACGGTGTCGTGGCGGTAGTCGGGGGGATTGACAAGAGACATGGGCTATAATGTGAAATGGAGAATGTGAAATGGAGAATGTAAAATGGACCTCACATTCTCTCGGGCATCTCGATGCCCAGGAGCGACATGCCGAGACGCAACACCTTGGCCACACTCTCGCAGATGGCGAGGCGCACGGCGCGCTTACTGTCGTCCGACTCCTTCAGGATCTGGAAGTCGTGGTAGAAGCCGTTGAACTCCTTGGCCAGGTCGTAGCAGTAGTTGGCAATGACGCTGACGTTATAGTCCGCGCCGGCCTGGGCCACCGAGAGGCCGAAGGCTGCCAGACGCTGTATGAGCGTGATCTCCTTCTCCGAGAGCAGACCCTCTTCGCCATGAAGGGGCAGTGCGGAGGGTGCCTGCTTCCTCAGTATGCTGCGTATGCGTGCGTACGTGTATTGGATGAACGGGCCGGTGTTGCCGTTGAAGTCTATGGACTCCTCGGGGTTGAAGAGCATGTTCTTGCGGGCATCCACCTTGAGGATGAAGTACTTCAGCGCCCCGAGCCCCACGATGCGGGCTATCTCGCGAGCCTCGGCATCGCTGATGCCCTCGAGCTTGTTCACCTTGTCCTGGCTCATCGTCCTGGCCTCGTCGATCATCTTCTCGATGAGCTCGTCGGCATCCACCACCGTGCCCTCGCGGCTCTTCATCTTGCCGTTGGGCAGCTCCACCATGCCGTAGGAGAAGTGCACGAGGTCCTTGCCCCACTTGAAGCCGAGCTTGTCGAGGAGGATGCTGAGCACCTGGAAGTGGTAGTTCTGCTCGTTGCCAACGACGTATATCATCTTGTCGATGGGGAAGTCCTGGAAACGCAGCTTGGCGGTGCCGATGTCCTGGGTCATATACACACTGGTGCCGTCGGCGCGCAGCAGGAGCTTCTCGTCGAGGCCCTCCTTGGTGAGGTCGGCCCACACGCTGCCGTCGGCACGGCGGTAGAAGAAGCCCTTCTCCAGGCCTTCCATCACCTTCTCCTTGCCCTCGAGGTAGGTCTGGCTCTCGTAGTAGATCTTGTCGAAAGCCACGCCAAGGGCCTTGTACGTCTGGTCGAAGCCGGCATACACCCAGGCGTTCATGCGCTTCCACAGGGCGCGGACCTCGGGGTCGTTCTCCTCCCACTTCACCAGCATGGCGCGGGCCTCCTGCATCAGGGGGCTCTCCTTCTCGGCACGCTCCTTGGCGTCCTCTTCCGTCATGCCCTCGCCCACAAACCGGTCCGTCAGCTCCTTCACCTCGGCACGGTAGTGCTTGTCGAAGGCCACGTAGTAGTCGCCGATGAGGTGGTCGCCCTTCTTGCCGGTGCTCTCCGGCGTGGCGCCGTCGCCCCATTTGAGCCATGCGAGCATCGACTTGCAGATGTGTATGCCGCGGTCGTTGACGATGTTGGTCTTCACCACGCGCCAGCCGTTGGCCTCCATCACCTGTGCCAGAGCCCAGCCCAGCAGGTTGTTGCGCACGTGACCCAGGTGGAGGGGCTTGTTGGTGTTGGGGCTCGAGTACTCTATCATCACGAGCGGTGACTCCGGCGTAGCGGCCTTAAGGCCCCACCGCGCGTCGGCCTTTATCTCGTCCAGGAGGGACAGCCAGCACGGGTCGGCAATCACCATGTTCAGGAAGCCCTTGATGACGTTGAAACGAGCCACCACCTCGGGCATGCTCTCCACGAGGTACTGGCCTATCTCCTGAGCCGTATCCTCGGGGCGCTTGCGGCTCATCTTGAGGAAGGGGAAGACGACGAGCGTCAGGTGACCCTCGAATTCCTTCTTCGTGGTGCCGAGCTGAATCATGTTCCCGGTGACGTCCTGACCGTATAATGCCTTCACGGCAGCGATGATGCCGGAGGTGAGTTTCTGTTCGATTTGCATACCTTTATATTATGTTCGTTGTGAATGTGGCTGCAAAGGTAGTGAAAAAGTTCCAACCTCAGCGCCTGCAACCCAAAGTTTTTACGGCTCGACCCCAAATTCTTGATAAAGTGCGCTCTATAACAGTGCCGGCGGAAGTGCCGCCACTGCGGGGCTGATTAACTAACACCTGAAATCACGGCACCGCAGCTCGCTGCATAGCGAGTGCGGTGCCGTATGTAGGTGAAGCCTGAGCTTACGCCGATGCTTTACTGAATAGCTTTCTCAAGTTCTGCTCCGGCCTTGAACTTGGCGAGCTTCTTGGCTGCAATGGTGATCTTCTCCATCGAACGAGGATTGATGCCTTCGCGAGCCGGACGCTCTGATACGGAGAATGTGCCAAAGCCTACGATGGCAACCTTGTCGCCGCCCTTCATGGCATCTGTGATGGCCTCAAGGACTGCATCGAGAGCCTTCTTGGAGTCTGCCTTTGACAGACCGGTCTTCTCGGAAATTGCGGCTGTGAGATCTGTCTTGTTCATGTTTCTGAATGATTATGCGTTAAAAACTAGGTTGATTATGTGTGCAAACATGACGCAAATGTAGTGCTTCTTTGTCGATTAGCCAAACTTTTAGTCAAAAAAGATTTATTTTTAATTAAAAAAATGCTTTATATGCCTCTTTTACGCTATAAAATGCCTACTTTTGCGGCCTCAAACATCTAATTCGTACATTATGAACTTCAATATGCCCCCCGTAACCAAGCATTTGCTCATCATCAATCTGCTGATGTTGCTGGCCAAAGTCGTTGCCGAACGCTACGGCATTGACTTCGACGACCTCTTCGGACTGCATTTCTTCATGGCGTCGGACTTCAGGCTCCATCAGCTCTTCACCTACATGTTCGCCCATGCCAACTTCATGCACCTCTTCTTCAACATGTTCGCCGTGTGGATGTTCGGGCGCATCATGGAGCAGGTGATGGGGTCGCGAAGGTTCCTCATATACTACATCGTTTGCGGACTCGGAGCCGGTATCGTACAGGAGGTGGCGCAGTATGTTGAGTACCTATATGCCGGACTCGACGCCTACGACACCGTTGACCTCGGCGGCATGGTGGTGTCCATGGATGCCTACCTCAACCGCTGGACCACGGTGGGCGCCTCAGGCTCCGTCTATGGCGTGCTGCTGAGCTTCGGCATGACGTTCCCCGAGGAGCGTATGTTCATCATTCCCATACCGTTCCCCATCAAGGCCAAGTGGTTCGTACTCGGCTATGCCGTCATAGAGCTTATGAGTGCCCTGGGCAACTCCGGCGACGGCGTGGCACACATGGCGCACCTCGGAGGTATGCTCTTCGGCTGGGCTCTCATCATGTACTGGCGCCGTGGCGGAGGCATGGGCGGAGGCATGGGCGGCGGACGCTTCTTCGGCGGCGGCGGCAACTATGGCGGCGGCGACAGCTACTACACCCGCTATGAGGACGTCACCAACGCCACACCCAAAGGCCCGTCGCTCTGGCAGAGAGCACAGACGTGGTGGCGCAGCCGTCGCAAGCCGAAGATGAGAGTGCACTCCGGGGGCAAGCACGCCGACGACATGGACTGGCGACAACGCAACAATGCCCGCGAGCAGGAGATAGACCGCATTCTCGAGAAAGTGAAAAAAGGAGGCTATGAGAGCCTGACGGCGGAGGAGAAGCGCACGCTCTTCGATGCGAGCCAACGATGAAGATACTCAAGACCATAGCCGTACAGATCTTCACCGGAGCCAACATCGCCACACTGTTGCTGCTGTGGGGGTGTTGTCTCGTCACATACGTCCCGCCCAGCGTGATGCCAAGGCTCAGCCTCGTCACACTGGCATTCCCCGTCTTCCTCGTCGCAAACATCGCCTTCGTGGTCTTCTGGCTCATCTTCAAGGTGCGCCGCGTGTGGCTGCCGCTGGCAGGCATAGCGGCCTGCGCCTTCTTCGTGCGCGACTACTACCCCGTCAACATGCCGTCGCCGCCACCGGCCGACTCGTGGAAGGTCATCACCTACAACACCCGCGCCTTCGGCGGCAAGGCCGCCACCGATGCCGACGGGCAGAACAGTGTGGTGCGCTATCTCGCTGAGTCCAACGCCGACATCATCTGCCTGCAGGAGGCCTTTGGGAAAACCTACGTCGAGGCTCTGCGCAAGATCCTGACGGGGCAGGGCTACGAGATGGCCCAGCACAAAAACCAGATACTCTGCACGAGGCTGCACATCATCTCCAGCGATACGCTCGTATATCCCACACGCTCCAACGGTGGCTTCAGCGCCCTGCTCACCGACGGCACCGACACCATAATGCTCATCAACAACCATTTCGAGAGCAACCACCTCACACCCGAGGTGAAGAAGGACTACAAGGACGCTGTGCGCCACTACGAGAGCGACTCCATCATGCGCGAGCTGGCACCCATGTTCGACCTGCTGACACGCGCGGCACCCATGCGCAGCCAGCAGGCAGACTCCGTCATGGCCGTCGTGGACCACTGGCTGCCAAGACCCGTGATCCTCTGCGGCGACTTCAACGACACACCCATCTCCTACGTGCACCGGCGACTCACCTCGCGACTCACCAGCGCCTACACGCAGAGCGGACAGGGACTCGGCGTCACCTACCACGACAGAGGCTTCCCCGTGCGCATCGACCACATACTCTTCTCCGACGAGCACTTCCGTAGCTACGACACCCACGTTGACCGCTCACTCACAGCCTCCGACCACTTCCCCTTAGTCACTTTCTTGACAAAGAACAAGGAAAAACCAACAAAATGAGGCTAAAATGCTAAATATTTGGCCAAAAGCAACCAACGTATTGAAAAAAACGCTACATTTGCACGCTATTTTGCGCCTATAATAACAAAAACAACAATAAAAAACATCAAAAACAACAATGCAAAACAAAGGTTTCGTAAAGCTTTTTGCTATCCTGCTGGCCCTTGTCTGCATCTTCTATCTCAGCTTCTCGTTCGTCACCAGACACTACGAGGCAAAGGCCGAGGAGATAGCAGCCGCTCAGGGCGAGGCCGCCGGACAGCACTATCTGGACTCTCTACTGAATGAACCCGTTTACATGGGCGTATGGTCGCTCAAGGAATGCCGCGAGATGGGCATCGGGCTCGGACTCGACCTTAAGGGTGGCATGAACGTCATTCTCGAAGTCAGCGTGCCCGACGTCGTCAAGGCCCTCGCCGACCACAAGGAAGATGCCAACTTCAACAAGGCCGTAGAGCAGGCCGCCAAGGAGGCCAAGGAGAGCACCACAGACTTCATCACACTCTTCGTACGCGCCTACAAGCAGATCGCTCCCAACAGCAACCTCGCCGAACTCTTCGCCACACAGCAGCTGCGCGGCAAGGTGACCACCAAGAGCACCGACCGCGAGGTCGAGGCCGTGCTGCGCGAGGAGGTGAAGGCCGCCATCGACAACTCCTACAACGTCCTGCGCACACGTATCGACCGCTTCGGAGTCGTGCAGCCTAACATCCAGGCCCTCGAAGGGCAGGAGGGACGTATCATGGTGGAGATGCCGGGCATCAAGGAGCCGGAACGCGTACGTAAGCTCCTGCAAGGCTCTGCGAACCTCGAATTTTGGGAGACATACATGACCTCCGAGGCAGCACCATACCTCATGCAGCTCGACAGCAAGCTCGCCGCAGTGGCTTCCAACGAGAAGACCGACGATGCCGCCGACACCGCTGCCGCCGACACCGTGGCAGCGCAGGCTGACGAGGCCGCACAGCCCGTGGCAGAGGCCGCTGCCGACACCGCAGCAAAGGCCGACGATGCCGGACTCGCCGCCATCGCCAAGGGCGCCGACACCGAGGCCGACGCCACACCCAAGGCCAGCGCTGAGGCCGACGCCGCACTGCTCAAGGCCCACCCCCTCGCAGCACGACTCCAGATCCCCAACCAGAACAACGGATGTGTCGTGGGCTATGCCAACAAGCGCGACATGGCCGTCATCGACTCGCTGCTCCAGACACCCGAGGCCAAGGCAATACTGCCCGCAGAACTCAAGCTGCTGTGGGGCGTGAAGGGCATCGACAAGAACGACGAGATCTATGAACTCTTCGCCATAAAGGTGACAGAGCGCAACGGACGCGCACCCATAGAGGGCGACGTCGTCACCGACTCGAAGGACGAGTTCGACCAGAACGGACGCCCCTGCGTCACCATGTCGATGAACGTCGATGGCGCACGCCGCTGGGCCACCATGACGAAGAACAACGTCAACCGCTGCGTGGCCATCGTGCTCGACAACTACGTCTATAGCGCACCTAACGTCATGGGCGAGATCAACGGCGGCAACACCCAGATCACTGGCTCATTCACTCCCGAGGAAACCCGCGACCTGGCAAACGTGCTCAAGTCGGGTAAGATGCCCGCCCCCGCCAAGATCGTCAGCGAGGAAATCGTAGGGCCTACACTCGGACAGGAGTCCATCAATCAGGGCATGATCTCCATGCTCCTCGCCTTCATAGCCCTCATGCTCTACATGGTTGCCATGTACGGCTTCACACCGGGCATGGTGGCCAACTGCGCACTGCTGCTCAACCTGTTCTTCACACTCGGCATCCTCACCAGCTTCCAGGCAGCACTCACCATGAGCGGTATCGCAGGTATGGTGCTCACACTCGGTATGGCCGTCGATGCCAACGTGCTCATCTACGAGCGCACCAAGGAGGAGATGCGCACCGGCAAGAACGTGCGCCAGGCCCTCTCAGCAGGCTACAGCAACGCCTTCAGCGCCATCATCGACTCCAACGTCACCAGCATCCTCACAGGTATCATCCTCTACTACTTCGGCACAGGACCCATCCGCGGCTTCGCCACTACTTATATTATAGGTATCATCATCTCGTTCTTCACTGCCGTCTTCCTCACACGTGTCGTCTATGAGACGGTGATGGCCAAGGACAAGTGGCTCGGACTGACATTCCAGACTGGACTCTCCAAGAAGTTCCTCCAGAACACCAACTTCAAGTTCATGTCGTCCTACAAGACCTCATTCGCCATCTTCGGAGCCATCGTGCTGGCAAGCGCAGTGTTCTGGGCAGCACGCGGCTTCTCACGCTCCATCGACTTCACGGGAGGACGCAACTTCGTGGTGCTCTTCGAGAACAACGTGCAGCCCGAGGCAGTACGTCCGCTCCTCGCAGAGGCCTTCCCCGAGAGCAACACCAGCGTCATTGCTCTCGGCACAGAGGGCAAGACGGTGCGCATCTCCACCAACTACCGCATCGACGAGGACGGCGTGGAGGTTGACTCCGAGATAGAGCAGAAACTCTACAACGCACTCAAGGGCGGCAACCTCCTCAGCGGAAACCTCTCACTCGAGAGCTTCATCAACCGCGACGAGCGCGCAGGAGGCTCCATCATCAGCTCGCAGAAGGTGGGACCGTCCATCGCAGAGAACATCACACGCGGAGCCATCATCAGCGTCATACTCGCTCTCATCGTCATCTTCGTATATATCCTCGTGCGCTTCCGCAACGTGGCATTCTCAGTAGGAGCCATCGTGGCACTCGCAGTAGATACCGTCTTCATACTCGGTGTATATAGCGCATGCTGGGGATGGATGCCATTCTCACTCGAGATCGACCAGACATTCATCGGAGCTCTGCTGACATGTATCGGTTACTCCATCAACGACAAGGTGGTGGTGTTCGACCGCATACGCGAGAACCTCGGACTATATCCCAAGCGCGACCGCCAGCAGCTCTTCAACCAGTCGCTCAACGCCACGCTGACACGTACCATCAACACGTCGGTGTCAACACTCATCGTGCTGCTCTTCATCTTCATCTTCGGAGGTGCCAGCATACGTAGCTTCGCCTTCGCAATGATCCTCGGAGTATGCATCGGCACGCTGACGTCAATGTTCATCGCCGCTCCAATGGCTTACATCGTCATGGGTCGCAAGATCAAGGAGGACGCTGCCGAGTAAGGTAGCCGCCACGACGCTCCCCACGAATCCCGGAGGGGTGACTCATCAACATTGTCAATGTGATGAGCCACCCCTCCGGCTTTTTTTTATCCATTCTCGGTGCCGTACGCACCATCCCCTGCATACCCCTGAAACACCCCCTAGGGGAGTTATGTAACTCCCCTAGGCGAGTATTATAACTCCCCTAGGCGAGTTACATAACTCCCCTAGGGGCTTCATACCCCACCCCTGGACGACCTGCCACGATGCCTGAGGGCATCATCCCTCTACCTCAGACCTCATGCCACGATGCCTGAGGGCATCATCCTTTTCGCAATATGCCAATGCCATGTCAGCGGGTGTCAGACCCCTCATATATGGCTCATAAATTCGTCTTTTGCTGAGCCGCCCAGCGGCGCTCATTATTACCTGTCACCTGCACTCCCCCGGGGGCTGTCGCCCCCTCTTAAACCCTCTCCAAGTGTTAAAAATACATCTTATTTCTATCATTTAACCTAATTTAACTAATCGGGGGGTGAATTTAATGATTCTTAGTACCTTTGCGCCGGATTGGTGCATCACGTCCATTCCCTCGCGCACGCGTGTACACCATTATATTATAATATTTGCAACCTATTATATACTTTTATATTTAACTAACTCTTTCTAACAATGAAGAAAATCAAACTCTTCTTGGCGGCCTTTGCCGCCATGGTCTGGCTGACGTCTGTACAAGCGCAAACAACGCTTACAGGAGTCTCTGAAATCACGAGTGGTGAAAAGTACTACATCGTGAATGATGCTACGGGGCTTTTCCTCACCCCTGGTAATGATTACGGAACACGTGCGACACTGGACCAATCATCCTGTGGACCAGCTACTGTTACCTCTGAAAATGACGGCTATACAATTAAGTGGTCTCTTGGTAATGGTCTCTTTGTGAATGCTGATGATGGAAGTTCTCTTTACTGTGATATGAATAATCAGGGTAATAACTTCTGGACAATTACTTCTAATGGTGATAATACGTTTTCGCTTCAGTTGGCTACTAGCCAAGGTCGTTATAATGCAAGTTCGTATTTGACAGCCGCAAGTAGTGCCATCTTTGCAAATGTACAATACAACGCATCTAATGAAAACCTCCGTAAGTGGCGTTTCATTTCAGCCAGTGCTTTGCGTTCTTCCATGTCCTCCAGTACTTCAAAAATGGATGTATCCATACTCGTGCATGGTGCTCAGTGCATGATTAGTGGTAATAGTCTAGGTAATTACCAGAAAATGTATCCTTGGACTACAACAGGGACCGACTGGAAAGGTCAGAATAATGCAAGCCCTACAGGCTTTACAAAACCTTGGTTGGAGTGTTGGAATGGCTCTCCCTTAACTAGTCGTTCTGCAACTAATACAATCACGTCTCTCCCTGCTGGTAGCTATACACTCTCTGCTTATACCATTGGCGGTAACGGCGTTACGTTCTTTGCAAAAGTGGGCGATGCAGAAAAGATAACGGCAGCCACTGGTAATGGAAGTCCTATTCTTTCGACTATCAACTTTGATATAGAATCGGAATCCTCTGACGTGCAGATAGGTATTGAGTCAACAGAATCTTCTACTTCTACTTGGATTGCTATTGACAATGTCAAGTTGGAATATGTTAGTTTCAGCGCTTTCCGTTCTGTCTATGAAGAAGCTCTTCAAGCTGCGCAGGATGCCTCTGAAGCATTGGACGGTTTCTCTGTATATGCTACACAGAAGTCCACTCTTGATGATGTGATTTCAAACAATACGCTTACAGGTGATGATTTAAATAGTCGTTCTGCTTTGACCGCTGCTACAACTGCTCTTGAAAAGGCTACAGCAGCAGTTGCTGCTCAGGTTGCTGCTTGTCAACAGTATGCAAACATCGCTTCTGCAGTAGCTGGTGGTACAAATGTTGATCTGACATCTTATGTTGTAAATGCAGGCTTTGAACAAGGTAATCTAAACGGATGGACATCGGCGAATGCTGGTGGTATTGCAAGCAACAACAATTTCTCACAAAAAGTAGGTACATACTTTGTTGAACGCTGGCAAGCTAATGGTGACAGCCAAGTTAAACTTTCAGACGGAACGCTCACACATGATGCCATTGTCCTTCCTGCTGGTGTCTATCAGATTTCAGCTACTGGGCAGGTTCAAGAGCAGAAAAACGGAACGACAGGTGGTGGCTACTTCCTCTGTGCAAATAGCGAAAGGGTAGAGATGGGTGCTCCAGCACGTTACTCCACCTACGTTGTTGTGGAAGACAAGTCTGAACTCATCATCAAGTTTGCTCTTGAGGGTTGCACAGGTAACTGGATTTCCTGTGATGATGTTCAACTGACATACGTTGGCAGTGACTTCCCCGCTTATTCTCTTGTAGATGGCAAGATGAGTTCCACTGCTTCGTCAGCACAGAGTAGTGCAGAGTCAACCTATTTGAGCGATAAGACAGTGGCTAACTATAATGCACTCATAGCCGCCATTACTGCAGCTCAGGTTTCCAAGAATGCTTATGCAAAGGCTGCTACGGCCATTGCAGACGCCAATGCCTTGAAGGATGCTCACAACTTCGCAAGCGAGGCTGCCACTACGACCTTCGCAGAGGCTATTGCTGCCATCCAGACAAAGTATGACGAAGGCACACTCACGGATGCAGATGCTAATGCAGGTGGAAATCTGGGTATGATTGCTACAGGTTGGCACGGAGGTAACAACACTCCCGCTGCCGTTTATCTGCGTGATGGCTTTGCACTCGGAGATTTCGAGGCAGACCCCGCTCTGCACGTGAACACATGGTCAAACGAAGGTGACACCGATGGCTCTAACTTCTCTGTTCCCTTCTATGAGAGTTGGACTGCTGATGCCAACAGCCTGCCCGAAAGCAAACTGACTGGTACGATCAGTGACCTGCCCAATGGCCTCTATAACGTAAGCGTCTGGGTACGCGTAGCTGCTAAGACGGGTGTCGCTGCGACTAATGCAGCAGGCATCACCATGGATGTTAATAATGGTACAGTTGTTGACGTTACCGAAGGTGATGTAATAGGTGAGACTCAACGCTCAATTAAAACATACGAAGCTGAAGGTCTTGTTAAGGACGGCAAGCTTACGCTGAACTTCAACATCGCTGCTGATGCAAATATCAGCTGGCTCGCATTCAAGAACATCAAGTACACGAAGGTTCGCGACCTCACTCCAGAAGAGGCAATCCACTATGCCACCGCTGAGGACTATGCAGCCCTTAACGAGGCTATCGCAGCTGCCGAGGAAAAGACTATTGGCTTCGATGCCGGCGACTACGCTCCTTACAATAACGCTGCCGCTCTCGCTGCCCTCGCTACTGCCAAGGCTATCGATCAGCAGACAGAGAATGAACAGGAAGATGTGCAGGCTGCAACGGCTGCTCTGACTGGCGCTACTTGGAATGAGAATGCCGAGGAGGTGAATGCTGTCTATGACGGCACCTTCGCTGCTGCCGAGAATAACGGTGCACCGAAGGGCTGGCGCATGAGCAACAACACTCTGGGTGGCGATTATCACTCACGCGCTTTCGTTGGTGATGACCGTATTACTGAATTCAATGACACTAAGTCTGGATTCTTCCTCCGCTTCGACGGCACAAACAGCAACCGTGGTTCCATGTACTACTATGGCGACACCGAGGGCTACACCATGCCTCTCAAGGCTGGCGTGACCTACTATGCTAAGGTTGACTTCGCAGGTTGGGGTAGCACTGGCAAGCCCATCCGCATGAACGTCACTGGTCCCGAAGGGTTCAGTGCTCAGGGTCAACAGTTCGACACCAATGTTCGTGCAGACATTGCAGACAACGCTCCTCAGCAGTTCTACATCGTGTTCACAGCTACCGTCGCTGGCAACTACGTCATCAATTTCCAGACACCGGGTGCAGACTCCAACACACACAACATCTTAATCTCCAACGTTGAGGTGAAGCGCTACGCTCCGGCTCTCGATGAGGATGTGGCCTACACACCCGTGGCTTGCGATGGCGTCAACGTCACCCTCAAGCGCACCTTCAAGGCCGATACATGGTCAACATTCGTGGTGCCCTTCGACATTGACAACGCTACGCTGAAAGCTCAGTTCGGCGACGACGTCCAGGTGAGCACAATCTCTGCCGACAACAGCGGCGTGACATTCTCTCCCATGCAGACACCTGCCATCACTGCCAACGAGCCCGTCCTCATCAAGGTCAGCAACACAGCCAACAGCTACACCTTCGAGAACGTCAACATCGTGGCCGCAACACCTACCAAGGAGCTTGCTACCGGCGTAAGCATCGTAGGCAACTACTCTGGCAGCATTGACATCCCCGCCACCACTGATGCTAATTACTACTACATCGCAAGCAATAAGCTCAAGAAGTCCACTGGCACACAGACCATCAAGGGCTTCCGCGCTTACTTCTCAGTGGCTGCTGATGCTCCCGCAGGTATCAAGGCCTTCTTCGAGGGCGGCGACTTCGCAACGGGAATCTCCGGCATCGATGCCGAGAACGTCAGCAACGGCGCCATCTACAACCTCGCCGGCCAGCGCGTCGAGAAGGCTCAGAAGGGTATCTTCATCATCAATGGCAAGAAGGTGCTGGTAAAGTAAGTACTACAGATGGAAATCACTCAATAAGATAACTCTTAACCTCACACATGACAATGAAAAAGAAAGAATATATCATTCCCTCGCTCTTCATGACGACGTTGATGCCCACTTCTTTGCTCGCGGCATCGGGAAGTGTAATAACCGGCAGCAGCACTAACAACTTCGGCGATGCTGAAGTCGGTAGTGACGGCGAGGAGGCCGATGTCAAGTCCGGTCCGTTCGACTTCGAATGGTAGTCTCCATCTTTTGATGCACGATTCATAACGGGGCAGGTCGGCTGCCGACCTCCGACAGCCTTACTGCCCCGTTGCACGAGCAGCCTGCCGATTGGCAGGTCTGTAATAAGTTAATTAGTAAATTTGGAAGCCCTCTGTCGTGATGACAGGGGGCTTCTTACTTGTATCGGCACGGCAGCCGCGATGAGCGACAGCGAACCTCGAAAAAAACGTCTTTAGCTATAACAGCGCAACCTCTTCTGACGTGAGACCCGTTGCCTCGACGATGCTCGCAGCAGGCATTCCAAGTGACTTGAGGTTGCGGGCAATGGCATACGACGCCTGACGGCTACCTTGCTCACGACCCTGCGCTATACCCTGCGCAAGCCCCTGCTCTCGACCCTGTGCAAGCCCTTGCGCAAGCCCTTGCTCACGACCCTGAGCAAGCCCTTGCTCAATGCCCTGCGCGATGCCCTGCTCAAGTCCCTGCTCGAAACCCTGCTGCTTACCCTTCTCCTCACCCTGCAGGAACTGGCCGTGCATCACCGCCATCGTGTCGCGGTAGCTTTTCAGGTCCGCCTCATACTGTATGCGCTCGTCATGGCCGAGCTTGGCCACCTCGGCTATCTCTGCCATGCGCTCGAACACCGAGTTCTTCGCCGCCCACGGCATGCGGTCGAACACGTCCATGTGCTTCAACACATATATCATACGGTCGAAGGTACTGACGCAAGCGTCCTCCTCCTTCGTGAAGAACGGCAGCTGGAGATACACCATCCGCACCTTGTCGGAGAATAGCGTGTGGCGCTCCATGTCCATCAGCGCCACGTCGATGCGGAAGTCACGGCTGCCGTCGCTGAGCTGGAAGTCCATGAATGCCACGAGATATACGGCCTTCAGGTCGTACTCCCACTGCCGCCCGTGCTGTCCCTGCTCCACGATGGCGCGCGCGGCGTAGTAGATGCTGCGCTCGCGGAAGAAGGGCTGGTAGCGGTTCTGCATCTCAACGATGATCTTCTCGCCAGTGTCCGTCTCGCACAGCACGTCGTAGATGAGCGAGCGCTGGCCGTCATAGACACCGATCTGCTCCTTGTCGAGGTAGTGCAGATCGACGATGGCGCGCTCATCGTGCAGCAGCTCGTTGAGGAAGCTGATGAGGATGGGCTTTGAGAACTCCTGTCCGAAGAGCCGCTTGAAGCCCGTGTCGGTGAATGGATTGATGAATCGTCCCATGAAGTGTCGCTTTATGATGATGCCGCAAAGATAGCCCTTATTCGCCGAACGAGCAAGTCATTCGGCAAAAAAGTAATGATTATCCGCAATCACGTCACCAAGACGGTAAAACCGTCTCCTCTCAATAGTCGTGGGGCGTGTACGTCCCTCGGACAGGTGGGCATGAGGGATTGCACACTGAAAGTGTGCCTTACGGCGTACCCACGGCTATTGAGCGGAGACGCTTCCAGCATTCTACAAGGCCGATGGCGAGGGTACGTCGTCAGCTTATCGCGCGTATGTGACAGCACCGGCGTCACAGAACAGTGTCAAGATGTTCACCGTCAGCATGGGTGACATCGCCGATGCCATCAAGGCAATGCGTGCCGCAGGCGAGACGACCGTCCGCTACAACCTTGCCGGCCAGCGTGTCAGCGATGCACAGAAGGGTATCGTCATCGTCAACGGCAAGAAGGTACTCGTGAAGTAAGGCATATCCCTAATAAGAGAATAACATAACAATTATAATCAAATAAGACAATGAAAAAGACATATATAAAGCCAGCTCTCTTCAGCTGCATGATAGCAATGGAACAGCATCTCCTGAGTGCATCAGAAGGTACCACGCTTTCCACAGACATGGCTACCAAGAATAGCGAAGGTTCCTATAACAACGACGTCAAGTATAGCGGTGGCAATGCCGTCGTCTGGGATGGCTGGGAGTAAGTCCTGACGTTCACTCACGGCGGAGCGCCGTTCATGACGGCATGCCCATTGTGCGTGGTGCTCCGCTCACACCAGATCCTGCTTCCTGCAGGATAGTTAGTTAATTAATTGTTTTAGAATTGTGAAGCCCTCTGTCGTGATGACAGGGGGCTTCTGTGCGCAATATGGCAGATGTGGCATTATTGATGTGTCGGCGAGTCAGAGCCGAGGCGGTCGTAGCTCACTTGCAGGATAGCCTGCCCTGTGTGCTGTCGTACGGAGTCGGGGTCTGTGCCGAGGAGGAAGACGGGGCGTCGTGCCTTGTTGTCGAAGACGGTGATGCCTGTTGAGTCTGTGAGCGTGAATCCGTCGTTGAATGCCGAGTAGGTGAAGCGGTGTGTGTATGTGTCGCTGAGGATGTCACGGCTCCATGTGAAGTCATGGTGCGGCAGTCGCAGCCGTGCCAGCAACGTTGCGGCGAGGTCGCTCTGCGACATCAGCCGGTCAATGGTAATGGGAAAGTGTGCCAGCTTCGCCGTGTCTGACTCTGTGTCTGCTGTCACAGCCATTGGTGTGTGGTGCGCGCCGAAGTCCAATTGTGTCAGCGCGCCTCCCGTCCATACCATTGGGATGTAGAAGAAGAGTGGGTTTTCGCGTTGCTGAATGGCGTCGATGTTCACGCCGTGGTCGGGCAAGATGATGACGAGGAGGTTGTCCCACAGCGGTGTCTGCCGCAGTCGTCTCACGAGCCGTCCTATCTGTCGGTCGGTGTAGGCGAAGGCGTTGCGTCGCCGGTCGTTGTCGTCGGTGATGGCATCGGCTCCGGGCACGTCCCAGGGCTCATGGCTGCTCAGCGTCAGCGCCACCTGTAACAGCGGCTTGTGGCCTCGTGTGTTGGTCGTAGGGGTTGGGGCTGTAAGCCGAGAGTAGATGTGTTCGAAGAGGATGCTGTCGCACACCCCCCATTTTGCCGTGTGGCGTGCTTCGGCGTTGAAGTCCATGTCGGCCGTCACGCTCTCGAATCCTGTGGATAGGAGGTAGCCTTTCATGTTCGTGAAGTTGATGTCGCCGCCGTAGGCAAAGTCGGTGTCGTAGCCGGCATCGTGTAGCGTTCGTGCCAGCGACGGCAGCTTTCCGGCCCGTGCTGCCATCTTCATGAGTGAGTGTGTAGGGTATGAGATATGTCCGGATAGTATGGACAGCACACCTCGGTCGGTGCGGAAGCTGTTGGCCCTCAGCTGGGTGAAGCATACACCTGTTGCCGCCAGGCTGTCGAGGCATGGTGTCACGGAGTTTGGGTATGTGTAGCCTTTGAGGGCAGCCTGCACGATGTCGCTGTTGCCGGTGATGCATGTGTCGTGTGGCAGTACGGCTCCCTGTGCCGTGAGATAAGCCGCGCATCCCTCCCAGATGATGAGCAGCACTGATGGCCGGGGTGCGTCGTGTGTCGCCTGTTGTGTTGCAGGTTGTGGGGTGGGGTAGAGCGTCTCTACGATGGCATGTGCCTCGTCGTCGGGCATGGCGCGGTAGAGTTGTCTGAAGTCGTCGGCCTTGCCGAGCGACGAGATGAATGAGAACAGCGGGTTGACGGCAGCGTGGTTGAGGAAAGTGCGTTGGCTGAAGTAAGCATTTCCCACGTTCATCGTCGATTCCTTGACGCCTCCGCGCATCACCACGGCGAGCAGTGCCACTGCAGCGATGTGTCCTGCCACGGGCATCAGCCTGTGCCGTGTGGCGGCGTTGCGTCTGCCGTCGGTGGTGCTGTGTGCCGGTGTGCCGTCCTGTCTGCTGTTGCAAATCCTTATTGCCGCGAGTGCCGTGAGTGCCGTGAGTGCCGCTGCCGCCACGATGTAAGTTGCCACAAAGCATATAGGCACGCTGGCGATGGCATCTCGTGGCGAGTCGATGTAGTTGAGCACGGTGGCATCGAGCTTGAAGCCCCAGAAGGGGTAGAGTGCCATGTCAGCCAGTATGGCCACGACGAGTATTGCCGCTGCCATGACCTGATATGCCGCCATGAGGGTCCGTCCGGCACGTCGCCGCGTGTCTGCGGCATGCCAGCCTGCCGCTGCCGCCACGGCGGTGATGAGTCCTGCCACGGCAGGCAGTGCGAGGAGGTATGCCGCCGTGGCGGCATCCATGGGCAGTCCGTGCCGCCATACGTCGATTGCGTCGGTCACGGACACATGTTCGTTGGCGCAGACGATGATGAAAGCCATCTTTGCGATGGCGCAGACGGCGAGCCAAAGTGCGAAGAGCTTTGGCAGCCTCATGATGTCGGCACGTATGTGTGGCATGTGGTGCTACTGTGGGGCGTTGGCCGCGATGTTGCGCGGGTGATGTCTTAGTATCTCTTCTCGCAGGTGTGAGCGGTCGAGGTGCATGTAGATTTGTGTGGTGTCGATGTTCTCGTGTCCGAGCATCTCCTGTATGGCTCTCAGGTTGGCACCTCCTTCGAGCAGGTGTGTGGCGAAGCTGTGCCGGAAGGTGTGTGGCGATACCGTCGTCCGCACTCCTGCTGCTGCCGCGAGAGTCTTTATGATGTGGAATATTGTGATTCTGGACAGTCGTGACCCCCGTCGCAGGCTTAGGAAGACGTAGTCCTCGTGTCCCGGCTTTATGCTGATGGCGTCGCGGTCGGCAAACCATGCGTTGAGTTCTGCTATGGCGCATGTGGAGATTGGCACGAGGCGCTCCTTCTTCCCCTTACCGTGAACGCGTATGAATCCCTCGTCGAGGAAGAGGTCGCCCATGCGCAGTGCGCAGAGCTCGCTCACTCGCAGTCCGCACGAGTACAGCGTCTCCACGATGGCACGGTCTCGCTGTCCCTCGGGCTTGTCGAGGTCTGTTGCCGCCTCCATCATGTCTATCTCCTCCACCGAGAGCATGTCGGGCAGATGCTCTCCGCGTGCCGGCGACTCGAGGAGTTCTGTGGGGTCTGCCGGCAGTTCGTTCTCGAGTTCGAGGAAACGGTAGAAGGCGTGCACTCCGGAGAGGATTCGTGATATGCTTCTCGACGCTATGCCGACATCCATGAGTGTCGCCACGAAGTTGTGCAGCTGGTCGAGTGTCACGTCTCTGTAGTCTATGCCCTCTGCGGCGTAGTAGCCCAGCAGCTTGTCGAGGTCGCGCATGTATGCATCGAGGGTGTTGTCGGAGAATGCCCTTTCGAGTCTGAGGTACTGCCTGTATCGTCTCAGCAGTTGCTGCGGCACGCTGTGTGTCGGTGCATGGTCGTCGTTGTTGGTCTGCATGGCTGTGAAAAGAGAAGGGCGTGCCCATTGCCGGACACGCCATTCCATAGTGTGTGTGACGTAGCTGTTAAGCCTCTTCCTGCCCGTCCTTTGTGTCGGCGGGCTTGGCGTCGCTCTTTGTGTCGGCGGGCTTGGTGTCGGCAGTCTTAGCGTCGTTCTTGGCCTGTTGCTGCTGGATCATCTCTGTGCGCAGAGCCTTGATTTTCTGCTCCATGAGTCCGAGCTCCTCTCTGAGTTTCTCCACCTTGCGGTTCATCTCTGCCACGAGGCTGTTGCCGCTGCGGCTTGTCGCGTTGAGGAAGTTGAGGTTGTTCTCGTAGGTCTGCAGCTCAGCCTTTCTGTTCTCGAAGACGCGCTGCAGGCGTTCCATCTCTCTTGAGAGCGTGCTCTCGCCCTTAGCCACGGCCTGTCGTACGCTCTTCTGGAATCCTTCGAGGCGTCTGCGGGCCTGGTTCTGTCCGAAGGCCTGATAGAGCTCGTCGGCCACGGCGCGGTACTGCTTGTAGAGGGCATCCTTCTCGCGGAATGGCACGTGACCTATAGTGTTCCACTTGGCCTGCAGCTCGCGCACGGCCTCGATGGTGGCATTGGCCTTGTCCTCTGCCAGCTGTCGCAGCTCTTCGATGATGCCTCGCTTGGCCTCGAGGTTCTGTCGTTCCTCGGCACGCTGGTCGGCTCCGGCGGCGTTCTTGGCCTCGAAGAAGTGGTCGCAGGCGCTGGTGAATCGTTGCCAGAGCTGTTCGCTGTACTTGCGCGGCACGGCTCCGATGGTCTTCCACTGCTTCTGCAGCTGTATGAGCTTGTCGGTTGTCTTGCGCCATTCGGTGCTGTCCTTCAGGGCTTCGGCTTCTTCCACGAGGCTACGTTTCTTCTCGAGGTTCTGTGCCTGCTCGTCCTTCACGGTCCTGAAGAATTCTGCCTTCGCGGTGAAGAACTGGTCGCACGAGGTGCGGAAGCGGTCGAAGATGATGGCGTTCTGGCGGTGGTTGGCGTAGCCTATTGTGCGCCACTGAGCCTGTAGCTCGAGGACCTGCTTTGTGCGTTCGTCCCAGTCGGCGAACGTCTTCAGGCTGTCGATGTTGGCATTCAGCTCGTCGATCTTCTCGCAGAGCGCTGTCTTTGCTGCGAGGTTCTCCTCCTCGCGTGCCTTGATGCCCTCGAAGTGCTCCTGGTGGCGTTTGTTGATGACGGTGCTTGCTGCCTTGAAGCGCTCCCAGATGGCTTCGCGCTGGTCTTTTGCCACGGGACCTATCTCCTTGTACTCGGCGTGGAGTGCCTGCAGCTTCTGGAATGCCGAGACGATGTCTTCCTCGGCCTCGTTGGCGAGAGCCTCAGCCTGCTCGCAGAGCCGCTCTTTGGCCTCCAGGTTCTTTCTGAAGTCATACTCGCGCGCCTCGATGTTGAGTTTGAGCAGGTCGTAGAACTGCTCGACGTGGTGCTGGTAGGTCTTCCATATCTCTGTGGCTCGTTCGGCTGGAACGGCCTTTATCTCTTTCCATGCAGCCTGCAACTGTTTGAACTCGTCGAAGTGCTGGTTGGCCTCTTCGGGCGATGTTGCGAGCTCCTTGATACGCTCAATGATAGCGAGCTTCCGTTCGAGGTTTTCTGTCTTCTGACGCTCCATCTCCTCAGCTATCTCTGCCCTTCTCTGCCTGATGCTCTGCATGGCAGCCTTGAAGTTCTCCTCTGCGGCGTCGATTTCGGGTCTCCAGTCCTCGGGTGCTCCTCCTGCCTCAATGAATGCGTTGCGTGCAGCCACCTGTGCTGCGCGGTGTAGGCGGTAGAAAGCCTGTTTGAGGTAGTCGAGCTCGCTCTTGTCGCCACCCTGCCCTTCGGCATCGATGGCTTGTGCCCGCGCCACGACCTCCTCCTTGGTCTGGTACTGTGTCTGGGCAGGTTCCTCGTTTCCTGCCACAATGTCTGCCTGTGCCTCGCCGGTGGCAGCGTCAGCCTCGTCGGCGGTTGTCTGCGCCTCGTCGTTGGCAATGTTCTCTTCAGCCGGCGTCTCTTGTGCTGGCGCAGGCTCTGTGGGTACTGCTGCGGCCACGTTCTCCACCTCGGGAGTGGGCTGCAGTTCGTTGGTCTCGTTCATTGCTTGTTGTGTTAATAAAAGTACGTTGTGTAATGCTCAAATCATTGATATAGGCTCGCTATGGAGCCTAATCGCGGTGCAAATTAACGCAAAATTTCGTTTTCTTCCTAATAAATAGCGGAAAAAAACCACTAAATCCACGATTTCCTGCGTGAATACCACCAAAACAGTGCTGTGAGGGCTACCGACAGCACGATGGCGAAGGGAAATCCGAGCACCTTATCCTCGAGTCCGTTGATGAGGTTCATGCCGAAGAAGCTTGCCACGAGGGTCGGCACCATGAGGAACATTGAGACGAGCGTCAGTGTCTTCATCACCGTTGACATGTTGTTGTTGATGATGTTGGCATAGGTGTCCATCGTGGAGTCGAGGATGTTGGAGTATATGCCTGTCGTCTCGCGTGCCTGGTTCATCTCGATGCTGACGTCCTCGATGAGGTCTGCGTCGAGTTCATCGACGGGCAGCTTGAACTTCAGCTTGGAGAGCAATGTCTCGTTGCCGCGTATTGATGTGGCGAAGTATGTCAGCGAGTCCTGCAGTCGCGAGAGTGAGATGAGGTCTGCGTTGTCCACCTTGCGGTCGAGGTGCTGCTTTGCCGCCTCGATGCGTGTGTTGATTTGCTTGAGTCGTTTGAGGTACCACACTGCCGATGAGAGGAAGAGCCTGAACACCATATCTACGGAGTCGGTGAATCCCACTCCGCGTTTTTGCTGGTAGGTGACGAAGTCTATCATCAGGTTCGTCTCGAAGTTGCATACGGTGATGCACACGTCTCCCTTGAGTATTATGCCCAAGGGTATGGTGGTGTATGGTGTGCGTGAGCGCACCTCCTTGACGTATGGTATGCGCAGGATGATGAGCACCCATCCGTCGTCGTAGTCGTAGCGTGCGCGCTCGTCGGTATCGGCGATGTCGTCGAGGAAGTAGTCGGGTATGTGTAGCTCGTCCTGCAGAAAGGCGGCATCGTCCTTCGTGGTACATGTCACCTGCACCCAGCAATTGGGTTGCCATGTCTCCAGCGTGTGCAGGCCACGCTTTGTGTTCCAGAATGTTCGCATAAGCAGAGTGTGGTTTACAGCGGGTACGGGAGGCTCGCTGCTCATGCTTACGCCCCCAGTCCCTCAGTTGTTGGTACGTTGATGATAGTCGTCCATGTCTGTGGATGAAAGGATTGGTTTGACGGCTGCAAAGGTAGCGCATTTATGTTTCACGGCCAAACATTTTGGCAAAAAACAGAGGCTTGCGGCCTAAAAAAGTGCCATGCTCAGACTTGAGGTGTGAGTGCTCCCCCGTTCAGTATCTCCATGTAGTCGTCGTAGGTGATGTGCCTGCCGCCCATGGCCCTGAAGAGTGATGTCTCAAACTGGCAGTCTATGAAGAGTCCGCCCGCCGCCTCCATGGCTCGTGCCAGGTGTATGAGTGCCAGCTTCGATGCGTTGGGCACCAGGGAGAACATGCTCTCGCCGAAGAAGGCTATGATGGGGTGGGGGAGTGCCGGCCGTGCCCCGTCGGCGGTGGGTGGTGATGTCGTGCCGGGTGGCGTTGTCCTTCGCCGGGTGACGCCGTAGAGTCCTCCGACGAGCCTCCGGCCCTCGGTGCCGGCTGCCGGTTGCCACACTTCCACGCTCGAGGCGTAGCCCATACGGTGCAGGCGGGAGTATGCCCTTATGATGTCGGGTCCGAGCCATGCCCCGCATTCTGTGTAGCGCCCCTGTGCCGTGGAGCAGCCGCGTATCACTCCCTCGAAGTCCTCGTCGATCGTCACCTCGTACTGCTGCTGGCGCAGCAGCTGGCGCATGGTGTGGCTGACGTGTATCTCGCTGGGGAAGATGACATACCTGTCGAGGGGACAGTACCAGCGCGGCTTGCTCGTCAAGCTGAAGGCGTACCATGGGAAGAAGCCGTTGGCGTAGGCCAGCAGCAGGCGCTGTGCCGACAGGTCGCCGCCGATGGCCACCAGCCCGTCGTCCTCGCCCGTCCTGGGGTCGGGGAACCACAGCTCGTCATTTAAATGCCATATCATAGGGGGTGGGTTTTAGGTTCTTTTTATGATTATCCGCAATCATACCACCAAAGAGACCGCAACGCGGTCTTCGCTCAATAACCGAGGGTACGAGCGTAGCGAGCACCCCCGGATAACAAGCTCTATAGAGGCAAGCACTCTGAAAGAGTGCCCGAACAGCGTAATGGGCGACCCCTTCAGGGTCGATGTTCCCCTTTTTGTCCCTATCCGGGGGTACTGCGCACCCCCGGTTATTGAGAGGAGACGCTTCCAGCGTCTTGGTGGTACGATTGCGGATAATCATATTCTTTTTTGGGGGTGGGGGATGGCGCTGGCCTTACGGGGGCTTTCCGGGGGCTCGGGTCTCGGCGGAGTGGGTGGCGGGCGCCGGCGGTCACTTACTTACGATGAGCCTGCCGTCCTTGCAGGCTATGGTGACACTGCCGCCTTTCCTTAGGTTGCCGAAGAGGATCTCGTGCATGAGCAGCGGCTTCAGCTGCTGCGCTATGACACGGTCCATCTCGCGAGCCCCGTATTCGGCCGTGAACCCTTCGGCGAGCAGGTGGGCGAAGGCCTCCGGCGCGAGCGTCATCTTCACCTGCCTGGCGTCGAGCTTGGCCTTGAGTTCACGGAGCTTCTTCTTCAGGATGAGCGTCGCCATCGCCTTGTCCATGTCGTTGAACACCACTGTCCCCGACAGGCGGTTGAGAAATTCCGGCTTGAACGTTCTCTTCACCTGCTTCATCATGGCATCCCCGCGCCTGACGCTGCTGCCGAAGCCTATGCTTTGTCCTGCAAACTGCGCTCCGGCATTCGATGTCATGATTACCACCACGTTGCGGAAGTCGGCCTTGCGCCCTTTGTTGTCCGTCAGCCGTGCATAGTCCATCACCTGCAGCAGAATGTTGTAGATGTCCTGGTGCGCCTTCTCTATCTCGTCGAGCAGCAGTACGCTGTTGGGCGACTTGCGGATGGCATCCGTCAGCAGCCCTCCGTCCTCATAGCCCACATATCCCGCCGGCGAGCCGATAAGCTTTGCCACGGCATGTTTCTCGGTATATTCGCTCATGTCGAAGCGTATTAGCTCGATGCCCAGCTCCTTGGCCAGGACCCTTGCCACCTCCGTCTTGCCGACGCCCGTGGGTCCCACGAAGAGCAGCGATGCCAGCGGCTTGTCGTCGTCGAGGAGTCCTGCGCGTGACATCTGCACCGCCTCCACCACCTGGCGTATGGCCTCGTCCTGTCCGTAGATCTGCGACAGCATGCGTTCCGACAGCGTCTTCAGCTTCTTGTAGTCGTCGTTCTGAGCTATCGTCAGGGTGTCAACCTTGCACGTCTTCGACAGCACGTCGGCTATCTCCTTCTTGCCGATGGCGTGGCGTCGTCTCGCGCCCACTTTGCCTGTCGCTGTCCGTGGCGTCGGCAGCGTGGTGGCGTCGGCCTCTGCCGCAGCTCCAGCCTCGTCGATGAGGTCTATGGCCTTGTCGGGCAGGTAGCGGTCGTTGATATGCTTTGCGCTGGCCTCCACGGCGAAGTCTATGGCCTCGTCGGCGTACCTCACGTCGTGGAACTCCTCATACCTGGGCTTCAGCTGCCGCAGGATATGCTTTGCCTCGTCGATGTCCGGCTCAGGGATGTCTATCTGCTGGAAACGTCGCATCAGTCCCTTCGAGCGCGAGAAGTAGCGGTTGTACTCCTCGTATGTCGTGGAGCCTATGAAGCGTATGGCTCCCGACTCCAGGTATGGCTTCAGCATGTTGGACGCATCCATGGCTCCTTCGCCTGTGGCGCCAGCCCCCACGAGGGTGTGTATCTCGTCGATATACACGATGTTGTTGTCGCCCTCTGCCGCCACGCCGTCCATGATCTGCTTGATGCGGTTCTCGAAGTCGCCGCGGAACTGCGTCCCTGCCAGCAGCGTCCCCATGTCGAGCTGGTAGATGCGGCTGCCAATGAGGCGTCGTGGCACCTCCCCCTCTTCGATGAGGCGTGCCAGCCCCCATACGAGGGCCGTCTTTCCCACGCCGGGCTCACCTACGTGCAGGGGGTTGTTCTTGTCGCGACGGCACAGCACCTGTATGGTGCGGCGCAGCTCGTGCTCCCTGCCTATCAGCGGGTTCTGCTGCTCATAGAGGTCGTTCATGCATGTGACGAGCTGCCGCCACGCTTCCAGCTCCTGCTCCTCTCCCTGCGGCAGGGCCTCTTCGGCGTCTTCGAATTCGAAGTCGTCAAAGTCCGTCTCGTCCATGTCCATGTCCCGCTCCATGAAGTCGTCCATCTCGTAGATTGTCGTCAGCTCATCTATGAAAGGTTCCGGGTCGTCGTCGGTGGCTTGCTTCAGCAGGTGGCATGCCCACGACTCCTCGAGCTGCAATATGCCTCTCAGCAGATGCGGGACGTCCATCTCCGTGGCGTTGCTGTCGGTCATCTGGCTCTTCGCGACGTTAATGACCATGTCCATCTGCATCGATGGCATGGGCTCGTATTCTACGTCCCGCGGCATCTTTTCCAGGGTCTTCAGCCTGTCTGTCAGGTGTTTTTGCAGCGACCTCACTTTGCTGTACCTTTCGAGGGTGTATGCGAAGCTTATGTTGAATGTCATAGCATACAGCAGGTGCTCCGGCGTGACAAACTCGTGCCTGTTCTCCTTGGCTTTGTTGTATGCGTCGCTCATTATCTGAGTCACTCGTTCCTTCTGTCGTATCTCTTCTGCCATGTCGTTTGTCTGTCTTGATGTTTCACGTCGTGTCTGCCCACGCCCGTAGAGGCATAGGCGGGCCTGTGCTTCTCTCGGGCTCAGTCGTCGCCTTCGGGCTCCACCGTCAGCAGCAGCGGAAAGCCCTGCTCGCGTGCCATGTTGGTGGCCTTGCGAGCCTTCGACAGTGCTATGTCGTAGCTGTAGATGCCCGCCACGCCTTTGCCGGAGTTGTGTACCTGCAGCATCAGTGCCACGGCGTCCTCGCGGCTTTTCATGAACACCTGTACGAGTATCATCACGACGAACTCCATCGTCGTGACGTCGTCGTTGTGTATGACTACCTTATATCGCCGCGGCTCCCTCTGGTCTGTCCGCTGCCGTTCTCTGAGTTGTGTCTGATGTCTTGCCATAGTGTGGGTGGTTGTGTCTGTGCGCTCTCCGCTGCCTTCCGGCATACATGCCGCGGCGTGTCGTCTGCGCAAAGATGCTACAAAGGTAGTGACTATTTTCCAAACCTCGGCAACATCTTCCGCATGATGTTTCAAAATTATGTTTTTTTACGAGTTCGGGGTTGCGGAGCCTTCTGCCCGCTTCCTCTCGTGCTCCGGCGGCTCCGTTTCAGCCGTTGCGCCTGTGCCTGTCGGCGTATGCTGTCATGCCTGTCGGCGAAGGCTGTCATGCCTGTCGGCGAAGGCTGATAAGCCCCTAGGGGAGTTACATAACTCGCCTAGGGGAGTATTGTAACTCGCCTAGGCGAGTTATGTAACTCCCCTAGGGGCTTTGGCGTGCATGATGAGTCGGTGTGGAAACAACGCTGAATGGCGGAACCCGTAAGGTGGTGTCCCGTCACTGCCGGGGGGGGCACACCCATGGCTCGGCCTCCCGCCAGACAGGTTATCTTGTGAGTGCGTTAACCGTGAGTCCTATGACGAAATGGAAATGTCCGCTGGCGGGATTCGCCGTGAGCTGTGCGAACAGCGGCAACGTGAAGGACTTGCTGAGCGGGATGTCCTTCGTGGCCCGCAGCGACACGTTGGTGACGTTGAAGCGGTTCACCTCGTAGTAGTCGGAACGCCATGGCACCACGCCGACGGCGGCCTCCCATTCGCACGTGATGAGGCGGAATGGTGCCGACAGCTCAAGGTATGAGCTGAAGGCCCGCTTGCCGCTGGCCTGCTGTAGGTCGCTGCCGGCAAAGAAGGTCTGCCACGAGGCACTCAGGAAGCCGAAGTCGTAGGCCACAAAGCCCTCGAAGGAATGGCCGGTGTCGTGAGTCCTGTAGTAGAAGTAGCGCTTGTCGTGATCGTCGTTCCAGTAGTCCACTATGCCCAGTGATAAGCCTCCCCGCTCGTAGGCCAGCGTAAGGTCTATCTCGCGCATGTCGTCCTTGAAATGCGTCAGCCCCACACTGCCCCATGCCGTGAGGCTCAGGCCTTTCCAGCCCACGGAGAGCTCCGGCTGTATCGACACGTGGCCGAGATCCATGCCGCGCCAGATGTATTGGCTTACTATGTCTGCCTTGATGTGGCCTCCGACGCCACTCTGGGCCTGTAGGCTGCCCGTGGCGCTCAAGGCCAGCACGGCAGCAAGCATTATTCCTCTTGTCTTCATAGTGTTGGCAAAGTTACGGAGAATCTCCGAAACGGTGTTCCTGTTTCGTGCAAAATATTCAAAGACGGGCGTGTTTTTATGCCGTGAGTGTGATTTCGCCGCAGAGAGGGCTGTTCATCCGTGCGCGTATGAGAGCCGTGTCGCGGCTGTGGCCCAGGAGATGCATGAGCTTCGCTATGGCGCACTCCACGGTGCCGTCGTGGCCGCTTATCACCCCGGCGTTCTGCAACAGGTAGCCTCCGCCGTAGCGTGCCATCTCCACGGGGCCGGCAGCACATTGTGTTACGTTGACGATGACGATGCCGCGCCCCGTGGCTTCGCTGAGGGCATCCATGAGCCATGGCTGCTGGGGCGCGTTGCCGCTGCCGTAGGTGCGCATCACGATGCCGCGCAGGCCTGGGGCGCTGAGCAGATGGCGCACCATGGCCTCCTGAATGCCTGGGAAGAGCGTGAAGACCACGACGTTGGTGTCCATCACGAAGTGGGGCGTCATAGGCCGTGCGAAGTCTGGGCGCAGTATGAGGTCGTAGCGGTAGTTGATGTTCACCCCGGCCTCGGCCAGGGGCGGGAAGTTGAAGCTGTCGAAGGCGTTGAAGCCCTCGCTGTTGATCTTCGTGCTGCGGTTGCCGCGCAGCAGCTTGCCGCTGAAGTATATGCACACCTCGGGGACGCGCGGTGTGCCGTCGGCATGGCGTGCTGCGGCAAGCTCTATGCTGGTGATGAGGTTCTCCTTGCCGTCGGTGCGCAGCTGGTTGATGGGCAGCTGCGAGCCGGTGAGGATGACGGGCTTCGTGAGGTTCTCGAGCATGAAGCTCAGCGCCGATGCCGTGAAGGCCATCGTGTCGGTGCCGTGCAGGATCACGAAGCCGTCGTAGCTGTCGTAGTTTCCCACGATGATCTCCACGATGCGTCCCCACAGGCGTGGGTTCATGTCGCTGCTGTCTATCGGTTCGGCAAACTGGTGGACGTCGATGCCTGCGGGTATGGCATCGAACTCGGGCATCCGCTGCACGAGGTGGTTGAAGTCGAGAGGCTCCAGCGCACCGCTCTTGGCGTTGAGGCCCATGCCGATGGTGCCGCCGGTATATATCAGAAGGACTCGACCTGTGGGTGTCATGGCGGTATGTGGTGTCAGTGCCGTTGCGTCACTCCCTCATCTGCTGGAAGGTGAGCTCGTAGAAACAGGGATATACGCTCTGGCGCGCCTCGTAGGTCCCTGACGAATGCGGCACGATGAGCCGCACCTTGGCGATGCGGTCGTCGGCCTCGACCTGACGACCTATATTAATATATGTAAAAGGCACGAGCCATCCCGCCGGCACTTCCGTGCGGCCGTAGATGCGGTACATGGCTCCGCCGCCGTTCTCGGTGCTGAACGATGCCGTGAACGTGCCGTAGGTATTGGCAATCTCTATGATGTCGGGGCTGGTGTGGTAGTAGAACACGTCATTGCGCGACTGTATGCTGTCGCGCAGGATGTTGAACTCCACATAGCGCGTGATGACGCGCTTCGACTCTCCCGAGGCGAGCTTGCTGCCGGCACCCTTGCGCACGATCTGCATATACACGCCGGTGTTGCCGAAGAGCACGTACTCGTTCTTCGAGACATCGGTGGTGCTGTCCTGCTCGTAGAACTGCTGTTCGCTGATGGTGTTGATGCGTCCTACGTGCACCACGGTGTCGCCCTCGTTGTCGAGGATGGCGATGTCGCGGTCGAGGAATGAGTTGATGGCCTTGCGTTCCTTCTCTTTCTGCTGGGCGTAGGTCTCGTTTTTGCTGCACGCGCCGCAGATGACGGCGGCGGCCAGGATGCAGAGCGCCAGGCGCAGGGGGTGTTTGTTGGTGAGCATAGTGAGTGTGTGCGGTTGTTGATGTGTGCTTAGGCCGGGCATGCCCGGCGTTAGCGGCTGCAAAGGTAGGTCAAAAACTTCAGAGTTGGCACGGTAAGGGCATGTGTTTAAGCTTTTTTCACATAAAAAAAGTTACGCAAAACGCTTGCTGAATGGCATAAAAGTCGTACCTTTGCACGCCGATTATTATCAAGGAAGCCCGTAATGGGCTCGCATTCTGCGTGTTAATAGCGTTTTCCGATGGCCTGGGAGCGTGGTTAGTGAATCGCAAATGCACACCATCGCCGCCCCCATGGGCGGCAGCAAACAACAATCAGTAGTAAAAAACAACTTAGTTAAGAAACAACGAAGAATGAACACACTCAGCTACAAGACCATTTCTGCCAACAAGGCTACAGTGCAGAAGGAATGGGTCGTTGTTGACGCAACCGACCAGGTTCTGGGTCGCCTCGCCACGAAGGTGGCAAAGTTGCTCCGTGGCAAGTACAAGCCCTCGTTCACTCCCAATGTGGACTGCGGAGACAACGTCATCATCATCAATGCCGACAAGATCGTGCTCACCGGCCAGAAGATGACCGACCGCGTATATCTGCGCTTCAGCGGATACCCCGGCGGACAGAAGAAGAGCACTCCGGCCGACATCCTTGCCAAGCCCAACGGCGCAGACCGTCTGCTCCACAAGGTCATCAAGGGTATGCTGCCCAAGAACCGCCTCGCCAACCGCCTCATCACCAATCTCTACGTCTATGCCGGTCCCGACCACAAGCACGAGGCACAGGAGCCCAAGGCAATTGATATTAACCTCTTAAAGTAAACAGAAATGGCAGTTGTAAATGCATTAGGACGCCGCAAGTGCGCCGTAGCCCGAGTTTATGTTACAGAGGGCACTGGTAAGATTACCATCAACAAGCGCGACCTCACAGAGTATTTCCCCAGCTCGATCCTCCAGTTCGTGGTGAAGCAGCCGCTGGTGCTCCTCGACGTCGCCGAGAAGTATGACATCAAGGTGAACCTCTTCGGCGGCGGCTATACCGGCCAGAGCCAGGCTCTGCGCCTCGCCATAGCTCGCGCCCTCGTGAAGATTAACGCTGACGACAAGAAGGCCCTCCGCGCAGAAGGCTTCATGACGCGCGACCCACGTGCCGTGGAGCGCAAGAAGCCGGGTCAGCCCAAGGCACGCCGTCGCTTCCAGTTCAGCAAACGCTGATTCGATTTACTATTTGCGGTGCGTTCTGTCTCATGGAACCCACCTTACGAATTTACTGTTTACCATCTTGACCTGTCGCCGTCAGCGGATTTCGGCATCCCAAGGACAGGGCAGGCAATAGCGTAGAACGTAAGTTGCTGAATCGTAAATATGACAGTGTTTAGTATCTAAATCGCAGAGACCCTGACACGCTCGCAACCTGCACGGCACGGCGAGGCCCGCGAAGCGCCCGCAGTGACGGTGGCACGACACGACGACAGCTCCATCAAGCTACCCTGCGATTGGTTAGGGTGGGGCATAAAGGCCCACCTGACAATTAACCCAAAAGAAAGTAAACAACACATTATCAACCAACATCTATGTCACGTACAAATTTCGACACACTGCTTGAGGCCGGTGCACACTTCGGCCACCTCAAGCGCAAGTGGAACCCCGCCATGGCTCCGTACATCTTCATGGAGAAGAATGGCATCCATATCCTCGACCTCCACAAGACGGTCGTGAAGATCGACGAGGCCGCCGAGGCTCTGAAGAACATCGCCAAGACCGGCCGCAAGATCCTCTTCGTTGCTACTAAGAAACAGGCCAAGCCCGTCGTCGCCGAGAAGGCCACGTCGGTAAATATGCCGTATGTCATCGAGCGCTGGCCCGGTGGCATGCTCACCAACTTCCCCACCATCCGTAAGGCTGTCAAGAAGATGGCCAGCATCGACAAGCTCACCGCCGACGGCACATACTCCAACCTCTCCAAGCGCGAGGTGCTGCAGATCAGCCGCCAGCGTGCCAAGCTCGAGAAGAACCTCGGCAGCATCGTGGACCTCACACGCCTGCCGGCAGCTCTCTTCGTCGTCGATGTGCTGAAGGAGCAGATCGCCGTCCGCGAGGCCAACCGTCTGGGCATCCCCGTCTTCGGCATCGTGGACACCAACTCCAACCCCGACAACATCGACTTCGTGATACCCGCCAACGATGATGCCAGCAAGAGCATCGAGGTGATCCTCGACGCATGCTGCGCTGCCATCGCCGAGGGCATCGAGGAGCGCAAGGCCGAGCGCGTTGACGCTGAGGCCGCAGGCGAGAAGGGCGAGCGCGGCACACGCAAGAGCGCCCGCGTGGAGGACGAGGCCGACGAGGCCGAGGAGGAAGCTCCCGCCGAGGCATAAGCTGACCCATTATTCACACGATTTCATAATTTTACACACATGGCTGTATCTATCAAAGACATACAGAAGCTGCGCGAGATGACAGGCGCAGGACTTGCCGACTGCAAGAAGGCACTCACCGAGACCGATGGCAACATCGATGCCGCCATAGAGATTATCCGCAAGAAGGGTCAGGCCGTAGCTGCCAAGCGCAGCGACCGCGAGGCTGCTGAAGGATGTGTCCTCGTGAAGGTCGATGGCAACTTCGCCGCTATGATTGCCCTGAAGTGCGAGACCGACTTCGTGGCCAACAATGCTGACTTCGTAAAGCTCACACAAGACATCATCGATGCCGCCGTGGCAGCACGCTGCAAGACCCTCGACGAGGTGAAGGCTCTGCCCATGGGCGAAGGCACCGTGCAGGATGCCGTCGTGGCACGCAGTGGCATCACGGGCGAGAAGATGGAACTCGACGGCTACAGCGTCATCGAGGGCGAGTGCATCGCCACCTACGACCACCAGAGCAAGCACACTCTCTGCACTATGGTGGCTCTCAACAAGGCTATCGATGACGCCACCGTGGGCAAGAACGTTGCCATGCAGGTGGCAAGCGCCGCTCCCGTCGCCATCGACGAGAAGAGCGTGCCTCAGGAGGTCATCGACAGCGAGCTCCGCGTCGCCATCGAGAAGACCAAGGAGGAGCAGATTGCCAAGGCTGTAGAGGCCGCTATACGCAAGGCTGGCGTCAACCCCGCACACGTTGACAGCGACGACCACATCGAGAGCAACATGGCTAAGGGCTGGATCACACCCGAGCAGGCTGCCATGGTGCGCGAGCTCAAGGTCAAGGTTGCCGAGGAGAAGGCTGCCAACCTCCCCGAGCAGATGATTCAGAACATCGCCCAGGGTCGTCTGAAGAAGTTCTTCAAGGAGAACTGCCTCCTCGACCAGGAGTACATCTGGGACAAGACGAAGACCATCGCACAGTTCCTCAAGGAGGTCGATAAGGATCTCACCGTCACCGACTTCAAGCGTTTCACGCTCCGTGCCGAGTAAGCCGCGCCGCGTGGCCGTAACGCCGTTACGACATGACGCCTGAACATAAAGTCCGCCAACTGAGACATCTCAGCTGGCGGACTGTGTTTTAGGGACGTCAGCAGACACCACCACCCAGTGATACAATTATATGATTATCCGCAATCATACCACCAAAGAGACCGCAACGCGGTCTTCGCTC
>CAMVIB010000016.1 GCA_947167455.1 uncultured Prevotellaceae bacterium
GCGAAGACCGCGTTGCGGTCTCTTTGGTGGTATGATTGCGGATAATCATAAAAAAAAGGGAGCTCTCGTGAGCTCTCTTTTCTGTTCGTGTGCTGATGTCCGTCAGCGCATGAATGTCTTTGGCTTACTGAGCCTGAACTGAATCAGCAACAGCCTGAACAGCCTGAGCGACAGAATCGGCACCAGCCTGAGCGGTGGTGTCAATCTCCTGAGCAACTTCCTCTACAGCCTGGTCGAGAGCCTGATCGAGGCTATCGGCGGTTTCGTTTGTAGCTTTCTGGTTGCCCGTGCAGGCAGCGAAAGACATTGCCATAGCGGCAACGAACATAAATGCAACCTTTTTCATTTTTGTCTTTTTGAGTTTTTAATTCTGTAAAACAATCATTTTGCTTCTTAAACTGGCGCAAAGGTACGGACTTTTCTGTTACGTTGTATATTTTTTGCCAACTTTTTTTCAACTTTTTTCAACATTTTTTTGCTTTCTTCTTATAATCGTCTAATTATCAAATGTGTGTTGAAATGTTAAAAACACGCCCCTTTGTGCCATCCAACGTCAAAAATGCTTATCTTTGCGCGGAATTATGGAAAATGTCAACCTATTAGATGGCAAGCTCGCAGCCTTCTTCACCCTTGGCTGCAAGCTGAATTTCGCTGAGACGGCCACTATGGCCCGGCAGCTCGAGTCTCACGGCGTGAGGCGTGTGCGTCGCGGCGAGAGGGCAGACATCTGCATCGTAAATACGTGCAGCGTCACCGAAGTGGCCGACCACAAATGTCGTCAGGCCATTCACAAGCTCGTGCGCCAGAACCCCGGGGCTGTCGTTGTGGTGACAGGATGTTACGCCCAGCTCAGACCCGCCGACGTGGCGGCGATAGAGGGCGTGGATATCGTGTTGCCGCAGGCTGAGAAGGGTAGGGTGGTGGAGCGACTGTCGGAGCTGATGAGCGGCCGCAGGCAGGAGGCGGCGTCGGCCGAACCTCTGTCGTCACGCACGACGCCCTTCGTGCCTTCATGCTCGCGGGGTGAGCGCACACGCTATTTCCTTAAGGTACAGGATGGGTGTGACTACTACTGCACCTACTGCACCATACCCTTCGCACGGGGGCGTAGCCGCAATGGCTCTATAGACTCGCTCGTGGCGCAGGCACGAGAGGCTGCCGAGGCCGGGGGGCGCGAGATAGTGATTACCGGTGTCAACATCGGCGACTTCGGCCGCACGACAGGCGAGAGCTTCATAGACCTCATACGTGCCCTCGACGGCGTGAGGGGCATAGACCGCTACCGCATTTCGAGCATAGAACCCAACCTGCTCACCGACGAGGTGCTGCAGTTCTGTGCCGGCTCACGGGCTTTCATGCCGCACTTCCACATACCTCTGCAGTCGGGCTCCGACGAGGTGTTGAGGCTGATGCACCGTCGCTATGACACGGAGCTATTCTATAATAAGATCGCGCGCGTGCGCGAGTTGATGCCTGATGCTTTCATTGGAGTCGATGTCATAGTCGGTACACGCGGCGAGACGGACGCGCTCTTCAGCGAGGCCGAGAGTTTCATAAGCTCGCTGCCGGTGTCACAGCTCCATGTGTTCAGCTACAGTGAGCGCCCTGGCACGGCAGCCCTGCGCATACCGTATGCCGTGACGCCGCAGCAGAAACACGAGCGCAGCCAGAGGCTGTTGGCGGTGAGCCAGCGTAAGTTGCATAAGTTCTACGACAGATATGTCGGCACCTGCCGGCCTGTGCTGCTTGAGCATTCACGGACCCCCGGTCTGTGCAACGGCTTCACCGACAACTATATCCGTGTGGAATATCACGGCCCGGGCTTCGACAATCAGCTCCTGAACCTGCATCTCGACGGGTGGAACGCCGACGGCACTGCCCTCGTTGCCAGCGATGTCATGCCCTCCTCACAGACTCATTTTGACCGATGAACACAAACAACATACCTTCTCCGACGGCCGCAGGACGTGTGGCCGTGGTGATCTTGAACTGGAATGGCGCCGACATGTTGCGCCGCTTCCTGCCCTCTGTCGTTGCCAACACGCCTGCCGGGCTGGCCGACATCATCGTAGCCGACAACGCCTCCACCGACGACTCGCTGACCGTGCTCGCCGACTTTCCGGGCGTGAAACTCATCACCCTCGACCGCAACCATGGCTTTGCCGGAGGCTATCAGGTGGCGCTCGCGAAGCTTGGTGACGGGTATGCCTACTACCTGCTGCTCAACTCCGATGTCATGACACCCCCAGGCTGGCTGCAGCCTATGACCGACTATCTCCGGCACCACCCCGACGTCGCAGCCTGTCAGCCTAAGCTCATGGCCGAGCACGACCATGCCAGCTTCGAGTATGCCGGTGCGGCGGGTGGCTACATCGACGCGCTTGGCTATCCTTTTTGCCGGGGGCGCGTGTTCGATGTCGTGGAGCACGACAGCGGGCAGTATGACGATGTGGCAGATGTCTTCTGGGCTACGGGAGCCGCGCTGCTCATCCGCTCGCGTGCCTACTGGGATGCCGGTGGCCTTGACAGCCGTTTCTTTGCCCATCAGGAGGAAATCGATCTGTGCTGGCGTCTGCGCGCCAGAGGACATCGCATAGTGTGTGTGCCTGCCAGCGTGGTGTATCACGTCGGCGGCGGCACGCTGCCGAAGGAGAACCCCCGTAAGACCTTCCTCAATTTCCGCAACAACCTGTTGCTGCTCTACAAGAACTTGCCAGCACGGCGGCTGCGCCGCGTGATGTTCGTGCGCTGCTGGCTCGATGCGCTGGCGTCGCTCGTCTTCCTGCTCAAGGGCGAGGGCGGCAGCTTCATGGCCGTGTGGCGGGCACGCCGCGCCTTCCGCAGCATGCGTGCCGACTTTGCAGCCTCGCGTGCCGAGAACATGGCGGCCGCTGTGACAGACAGCATCCCGGAGATGCTGCCTGCAAGTCTCCTCGTGGAATTCCACCTGCGGCGGCATAGACTCTTCTCGCAGATCAGCAGGGCCTGGAATTTCCTAGGCCATCCTAGGCAGTCCTAGGCCATCCTAGGTCTTCCTAGGCTTTCCTAGGCTTTCCTAGGTAGTCCTAGGCAGTCCTAGGCAGTCCTAGGCCATCCTAGATTCACAGCAGTAGCGGCAGTGGTGTCACCACTGCCGCTACTGTCATACGCTTGGGCAGCACGCGTTGCCGTGCTGCCCAAGGTGCTATCAGTCGAAGATGGTCTCTCCGAAGTAGTTGCCGCCGTCCTTGACGTCGGCCTCCGTGGGCGTTTCCTCATTGCCCATCTGGATGCCGGAGTTACCACCTACGCTGGTGATGCTGGCGGCAATGAGCATCTCTGTCTGGATAGTATGCTCACTGAGGGCAGGTGTCATATATGTCTTTTTCATTGTCTGATAGAGTATTTTACATTATACATTATACATTTCACATTACTTGACGGCCACCTTCTTGCCGTTGACGATGTAGATGCCCTTCTGAGCCTTGTTCACGCGCTGGCCGGCGAGGTTGTAGATAGCGCCGTTCTCAACAGCGGCGCCGTTGATCTCGTCGATGCCTGTTGCCAGACCTCCGTCGATGAAGAGCTTCACCTCGCCGCTGGCGCCCTTGGCCTTGATGTAGGCACGGAAGGCGTTCATGCTCGTGGCGCCGGAGCTCTTATAGACAGCTCCGTTGCCGATGAAGTAGTCGCCTGCTGCGATATCTGTGGGGGCGTAGGTGCCTACGAAGTCGAAGTTGGTGCCGCTGACCTTGGCCTCGGCCGTCTTCACGAGCGTTGAGCTGACGGTAATCTGGTTTGTTTCCGTCACGCCGCCGAGCAGCACAGGCACGTTGGCCTCTATCGTGTTCTCGTCTTTGCTGTTGAAGTTGATGGTGGCGTTGTTGGGGTCTTCGCTGCTCTCGCTGTAGGCATAGACCTTGGCATCCTGACCGAAGGCCGCTGCCACCTGCTCGGCTGTCATGGCGAAGGGCAGCACGACGCTGTTGTAGCCAGTCTTGAAGCTGCGGTTCAGTGTCACGTTGGCAAACTTCTCCTCGGCCTGGGTGAACTCTGCGTCGTCACTGATGACCATGTCCTCTGCCACTGCCAGTTTCATGCTCACATCGGCGAGGACAAAGTGTTGATTTGCGTAGATCTCAAGAATTGAGTTATCCTCGGTCGGGGTAACATAGAACTTTATGGTCAGGAAGGGATTGCCTTCTGCGTCATTTACTTTACCGGGCACGGTGATGGTCTTCTCCTGCTTAACACCATCCAATGTCACGCTGGTTTTGGTAGGATAAGCGCCATCACGCCAGGCTGCAATCTTATAGGTCACTTCATACTGTTCGTGCTTGTTCAGCGGCAGGGTGTAGCCTGTCTGCTCGCCATAAGTGAGCGTGGTGCCGCCCCAAGAGAAGACAGCGGCTTTGCCGTCGGTGTAGGCTAGACCTGGGTCAACGGTCTCGTCCTTCACGAGCAGACGGATGCCGTCCACCTTCGTCCAGCCGGGCAGGGTGATGTCGCCGCTGGTGGTGTTGGCCTCGGTTTCGGCGAACTGGCCGTCAAAGATAGCATCCACTTCACTGTCGTTGGAAGTCCAGGTGGCGTTTGTGAGAGCTTCGGTAGCAGCTATCACATCTTCCTTGAAGTTCGTCAGTTCTGCAGTCTGGTCAATAGCCTTGGCTGCAGCCAGAGCTTTCAGTGCTGCCACATTATTATAGGGAGCATATTCGCCTCCGTCGAAACCGAGGTAGGTGAGAACGGCCTCTGCATCAGCGATGGCAGTGTTCAAGTTGTTATATTCAACTTCGCCTGCGTAAGCATCTTCATTCAGCTCGAGCTGCACGAGGCGGAAATCAGCAACAGAGAACCACTCATGGACGGGCTTAGCAGTTGCAGTCACCTTTATAGTGATGCCTTTTCCATCGGTAGTGAATTCAAGTGAAGCATCACCCCAACCGCGGTCGAACACATTGCCAGTGTTACCTACATGAGGCAGTTCTACGCTCTCTTCGCCAACAGCCATGGTCAAAGTGGTGTTCGTGCCCGCACGACCCTTAGCGGTCAGCAGATATTTACCAGCTGGAATCTGCACGTTCTGTTCCATGGTTGTTGTCCAAGCAGTGCCATTCCAGTTACCACCATCGAAGTAAGAGTGAGTATTTGTGCCATCGGCATCCGTCCAAGGCTCTTTGTTGGCCGGGTTGTTCTTGTTGCCAGTCCATGTCCAGCCGTCGTTGTTTTTTGGATCGTTGGCATTTGTAATGGAGCTTGTCATATTCACGGCTCCCTCGACACCCTCGGCCATGGCGTGGCTCTCATAGTAAGCGCGGATAGCGACTCGCATGGCTGCTGCTCTTGAAGCTGCATCTGCAGCATCCACTACTTCCACTCCCATACCATACGCATCACCAATTGCTACGTATTTTTCCGAAGTAGCATAAGCCAAATGTGGTATGTTTTCGAAGAGCTCTGCAAGGTCGTCATATGCAGCTTTGGCTGAAGTAAATGCGCTGGTTGCGGAACGAAGGGCGGCAGTAGCCTCGTCGTAGCCGTCGGCTGTTGACGGTTCATCCTTTGCTATTTCGGCATTGATTGCGGTCAGCTCAGCACCTGTCACATTCTGATAGTCAGTGTTGGCAACGGCAGCCTCGGCAGCAGCCTTAGCCTCCTCCCATGCCAGCTTGTGAGAAGCATTCTTGGCATCGTTGATGACATCGCCAGCACCATAGTAGCGTAGGCTCACGTTGTCGATACCCATCCAGTTGGCGGTGGCAGTAGTCTGCTCCAAACCGATCTCAATTTGGTTGTTGGTGACGACGGTATAAACCTCGTATGCGGTGGGCGCACCTGTTGTCAGGTAGGTCTTATCGTTGTTAGCAAACACATACTGGCTCTCGTTGGGGTCTGCCAGCGTGTTAACGAACGCAGCGATGTCCAGACGGTATGTGCCGTTAGGAATGTTGCTGATGGTCTGGTACATCTTGTTTGCCTTTGCTGAACTGTTCCAATTCTCCCAGAAAGGTTTGGTGAAAGCACCTTCTTGGTTTGATGCCTTTGCGCTATTCTGGAAGCCACCTGTTCGATTCCAACCATCCACGTTGTCAGTAAACGTTCCGTTCACTACGAAGCTGGTGGCTACAGGCGCTGCAAATGTGGCATCGGCCAGGCCGTTATCATAGCGGAGAACAGCATCCTTGTCGGCTGCCTGGAGAGTAGCCAGGGCATTGGCAAGTTCATCTGCCGTGGTTGCATTTGTCAGTGCGCTCTCTGCGGCAGTGATTGCATCTGCCAGCCCTTCTTTGGCATCACACAGCTTAGCCCTGTCTATCTCAGCCTGAAGAGCATCCTTACCTGCCTTGAGGGGGTCGGTCCATGTCAGCTTCAAGTGACTGACGTGAAGGGTTGGAGTGTTTGCTGAACCAATGTTATTTGAGCCAGTTCCGTAACCAAGACTGATGGTAGCAGTGGTGGGCGAGGTAACATTAAAGGAGATGGAATGGGTCGTCCAGCTGTTGCCGCCAGCCATCCACTCTGTGGATTTGTCCGTGGTCTTAACGTCGCCTATCTGAACAAAGAAACGATTGTCGTAAGTAGCTTTAGTTGTTTTGGAATTTGTGTTCTCCACATCATAAGTGAGCGTGTATGCTCCGATGGGCAGTTCAGAGGTCGTTTGCGTGAAAGCTGCATAGCTTGTTGACCATCGCACCTCGAAGCCAAAGCAGTACTCTGTTGCTAAGTGCGTGGCATCTACGGTAGAAACGGCTTGGCCCTCAGCTGTACGGACACCATACGTACCAATAAGACCATTTCCATAATCCTTGTACTGAGTAGATGTTACTGCTGTCCACCCATCTGTGGACGAGAAGTCGGCATTCTGGATGTACGTGCTGGTCACGTCAGTCTGTGCCGAAGCCCCAGCGGTGCAGAAGAGCAGCGCTGCGGCGAGAAGTTGTTTTACTTTCATTTGTGAATTGATATAATGTGTTAATTAGTAAATGCGTTAGAGAGTGTATTTCGGCTACAAAAGTACCACTTTTGTAAGAAGCGGGACGGGCATTTGGTGTTAAAAAAACGTAATTGTGTACTTGGCGATACAATTTCCAACAGAAATTGTATCTTTGCGGCGAAAAGTGCCTGGCGGGCGGGAGGGGGTAGTGACCAACATCAGCGTGCGTTGTGGCACGATTACCGTGAACGAGGGATGTGCCGCTCATGGAGCCGCGGAAATGGCTGATAGGGCTTCCTAGGTTTTCCTAGGCTTTCCTAGGGCTTCCTGGGATTTCCTAGGGCTCCTCTCACCTTTCATAAAACAATAGCGGCAGTGGTGTCACCACTGCCGCTATTGTCATAAGCTTGGGGCAGCACGGCAACGCGTGCTGCCCAAGGTGCTATCAGTCGAAGATGGTCTCTCCGAAGTAGTTGCCGCCGTCCTTGACGTCGGCCTCCGTGGGCGTTTCCTCATTGCCCATCTGGATGCCGGAGTTACCACCTACGCTGGTGATGCTGGCGGCAATGAGCATCTCTGTCTGGATAGTATGCTCACTGAGGGCAGGTGTCATATATGTCTTTTTCATTGTCTGATAGAGTATTTTACATTATACATTATACATTTCACATTACTTGACGGCCACCTTCTTGCCGTTGACGATGTAGATGCCCTTCTGAGCACGGCTGACGCGCTGGCCAGAGAGGGTGTAGATGGCGCCCTGCTCAGTCTGAGCCTCACCGTTGATCTCGCTGATGCCGGTGGTGATGCCGTCGATGAACAGCTTGACCTCGCCTGCGACCGCGTTGTCAACGTCGATGTAAGCGCGGAAGGCCTTGATGTTGGTCTTGCCCTGGCTCTTATACACGGCACCGTTGCCGATGAAGTAGTCACCTGCGACGACGGTGGTGGGACCAAAGACACCGATGAAGTTGGCATTCGTGCCTGCGACCTTAGCATCAGTAGCAGCATCGACCTGAACGCCATTGAAAACTTGCTCCGTGCTGGCGACTGTTGCCTTCACTAGGACAGGAACGTTGGCGGTGATAGAACCATCACCCTTGTTGAAGTTGATGGTGATGTCATTTGCATCAGTGCTATTATCGGAGAAGTTGTAAACCTCAGTGCCAGCACCGAAGGCGGCAGTAACCTGATTTGCAGTCAGCGTGAAGGGCAGAACGACTGTGTTGAAGCCTTTCTTAATGTTGCGGGTCATCGTCACGTTAGCAACCTGTACATCCTTGATGTCGTTGTCATCATCCTCGTCAAAAGCGACAGCGGTAGCAATGTCTGTAGCGGACAGCAGTTCGCCATCAGCAATGGACATCCACTGATACTGAGTAGTAGCCTCTGCATAGAACGTCATCGTTACTTCGGTCTCCTCCGTGAGAGTAAAGGGCAGGAAGCGCCACTGCCAACCCGTACCATTGCCACCAACGGTAGGTGCATTTTCTGCCTTAGTGATGTCACCGTTAGAGAAAGTATCGCTGTCGCTCCAGCTGGCAACGCCAGAGGTGTTGATACCACGTCCAGGAGAAGCGAAGTTGGGAAGGCTGATTGTAACGTCTGTAGCGGAGCAGCTCACAGAACTGGTTGTCCCGGCAGAGGTTCGTGCAGCAACTTTGATAACATATTCACCTGCGGGCAGTGTGGTTGTCTTCTCATACTTGATAGTCCAGCCGTTGGCATTGCCCCAACCAGCAGCAGCCTGCTCGTAGTAAGCATGGTAGTCGCCGCTCCAGTGTTCCCAGTCATAGTAGTTAGGTGTTGCAGCCTCGCCAGCAACGGTAGCCGTACCTGTCCATGAGCCGAAGTCACCAATCAGACCATTGAGAGAGTAGGTGTAGTCAGCTGCCACCTTGTTGTACTGTGCGATGTTAAGGTTCTGGAAAGCAACTTCAGCTTCAGCAGCAGTGTTAGGAGCTGCAACGGTAGCTGCCAGTTCTTCACCGAAGAGAGCGATAGTCTCAGCCTTGTAAGCAACATACTTGTTATAGGAAGGAGCAGCAGCGGTGAAGGTTGTAGTAGCAGCGGTCAAGGTTTCCGTAGCTGCGGTGTACTCGGCAGTGGTGCCCGGAGTTGCTGCAATGGCGGCATCGAGAGCTGTCAGCTCTGAACCTGTAACATTGGCATTGGCATTGGCAGCCTTGGCCTCATTAGCAGCAGCCACAGCAGCGTTGAATGCCGCCTTGGCAGCTATCAGAGCCGAAAGGTCGCTCGCAGCGCCATTTACCGCGTCGATAGCAGCCTGATACTCTGCGGAAGTGCTCCATTCGATATTGTTCTCATCTACAATAGCCTTGTATGTGGCATAGTCTGTAGCATCTGCGCTGGCCTCAAGAGCCTCGAACGCTGCAACAGCCTCTGCAAGAGCTTCCTCATAGACAGACAAATCAACGCCACCAGCATAATACACCTTGAAGTTGTCGGCACTGAGCCAGTTGGCATTGGTGTTGTTGGCCTCAAGACCGAAGGTAACGGAACCGCTACCGCCATGTGAGAAGCTGACAGTATAGTGGTTGATGTAGAGGCGGACGTTGCTGATAGCCTGCGTCTCCTTCTTCAGACTGGACTGAACGTAGAGGTTAGCGCCTGTGATGTCGTCAGCACCGGCGGGATCGTGGCAGATGGAAGCGTCACATTCGAGAACGTAAGTTCCTTCGGGCAGCGAGCTAACGGTCTGCGCGATGACACCGTTGCCAAGCTGGCTGGGATGCCAAGCCTCGATGAAGTTGGTGATGGCCAGACCTGTCTCAGGGTTCGTGTCTGTACGGTTCTGCTGACCGCAGTTTTTGCCTGTGATGGTGATTGTCCAACCCGGAGGAAGAACCTGGTTGGCCGTGGGAATCTCGAAGTCCGGGTTCGTCAGATAGATGTTGGTGATATCGAAGCGCTTGCCTTCGTTCAGGGTGACGGAGCTGATGAACGCAGCAGCTGCTGCCCGCAGCTGAGGCTTTGCCGTTTCAATGGCTGCGTTGAGGGCATCAAGTGTTGTTGTGGCATTGACAGTTGCATCGATGGTAGTCAGGTCCAACGTTGCATCACCGCTATAAACGGTAGCATCGTCGTCCAGAGCATCTACAGCACCTCTGAAGGTGAGATAGCCAGCATAAGCGGACTGCAAAGCCTTGGCTGCATCAACACGCGTTGCCAGCTCAGAAGATGCGTTGCTGATAGCCTCCTCGGTATTCAGACTTGACACATCAATGCCGTCAGCATATTCCTTGGCTGCGGTATAAGCGGCTGTGGTAGTTGTGCCCTCGAGCGCAGGTACGGCGTCTATCTGAGCCTGAAGAGCAGTCTTCAGCTCAGAGAGGTCAAGACCAAGGTAGGTGAGCTTAAAGTTATCCCAAACGCACCACGTATCTGTGCGCGTGCCACGGACACCGATGGTGAGCGTACCGTTGGTAACAGTCACCTCTATGGGACCAACCACGTATTCACCAGCAGTGAACTGAGTGGCAACACCACCCATGCTACCCTCTGAATGAGTCATAGCTTTGAAAGGAGCAGTTACATCGTTTGCATACACCACAGGCATGTCTGCGCCAGTAGCGGTGTATTCTGTAACGGCAGCCTGAGCGGTGAGCTGATACTTACCATTGGGGACGGTGAGTGCTTGGCTCAGAGTAAAGGCAGCTCTCCATGACTCAGCGTTGGGATTATAAATGACGTTATCTCCACTTACGTTTCCACCGCATGCATTGTAGTTTGAAGAATTCATCGTCCAGCCTGCACCTTTTTGGATTGCATCGAAGCTGAAGTTGGCGTTGACGATATACGACGTTACATCTACAGGATTATCTACCGACGCGTTAGCTACACCCACAGGTACAGCAGGAATAGCCATCAGTTTCCACTGAGCACCCGCAATGGTGCCATCTGCGCCAGGAGTTACTTTGGTGCCATCAGCGCCAGCCGTAAGATAAGCACCTGCACCGCCGCCGTGATTGTCGGCAGAAACAATCGTATAGACAGGGCCATTGTCGGTGGCAACTTCCGTGAACGTCCAAGTAGAGTTCTTTCCAGAAGACTGATCGAGATAAACCGTTCCACCAGACAGGTTTTCGAGGCCTTTACCACTGCCATTGATGTCAGTGCGGATTTTGTAATTGCTACCGACAGCCTCCAGCGTTACAGCTATACCATTGCCTGTGGTACCGGTAGTAGTGATACTTGCCTGAGTACCCCAGCCATTACCTCTTGTTAGGTATTCGCCTGTCCCGACATTGTAGAGCATGAAGTTACCTGCTCCAACCTCGGATGCTGTCCAGCTTTGTGCCTGTGCACTCAGCCCGACCATGGCCGCCACGGCGGCCAAGAAGAGTTTGATTTTCTTCATTTGTTTAAAAATAAGTTAATTAGTAAATTATATATTGTGTGTTGTTGCTTGGTGTGCATGAGGAACCGCGCGACAAAGTTATTGATTTTTATGTCATGTCGCAAGCTTTTTAGTATTTTTTTTATAAAAATGATGGCGTTTTGCTGCGATTTTGTTGCGTGGCGTCCGATGACATGTGCGTTTTTGCGCTCTTGATGTGTACGCAAAGGTGCAAAGAAAGGTGCAAAGACACAAAAAAAGGACGCAAGGGCATAAAGAGAAACTGCTCTTTGTGTCCTTGCGTCCTTTCCTATCAGAGTTCTGCTGTTCAGAGTGCTGCTATGGAGTCTCTGAGTGCTGCTATTTTCTGCTCGGCATCGGCCTGCTTCTTGCGTTCCATCTCCACTACGGCTGCGGGTGCGTTCTGCACGAAGCGTTCGTTCTGGAGCTTCTTCGTCACGCTGGCGAGGAAGCCCTCCACGCGTTCGAGCTCGGCCTGCAGCTTCTTGCGCTCGGCGTCGAGGTCTATGAGGTCGCCCAGTGGCACGTCGTACTCTGCCGTACCGATGAGGAATGATGCGCTTCCTGCCGACTTCTCTGCCACGGTGTTGACGGCGTCGAGGTTGGCCATCTTCATGAGGGCTTCTACTCCGCCTCGCGGCAGCTGTGGCGTGTCGGCGTCTGCCACGACTTCGAGTGTGAGTTGCTGCTTGGGAGCTATGTTCTTCTGGCTGCGGATGGCTCGCACGGCGGTGACGATTTCCTTGATGCCTTCGATGTCGGCGCAGAGCTTACGGTCGTCGTCGGTGGCATGTGGCATGTGCAGCTCGTCGCGCATGATGCTCTGTCCTGGCTGTCGGTCGTAGAGAGCCTGCCACAGCTCCTCGGTGATGAAAGGCATGAAGGGGTGCAGCATCTTCAGCAGCACCTCGAAGAAGGCGAGTGTGGCATCGTAGGTGGCGCGGTCGATGTGCTGTGGCTTGCCGTCGATGTATGCGGGTTTCACCATCTCGAGGTACCATCCTGAGAACTCGTCCCAGAAGAGCCGATATATCGTCATGAGGGCTTCGGAGAGGCGGTACTTGGCGAAGTCGTCGGCGAGCTCCTCGTCGGCGAGTCTGAGTTTTGCGGCGAACCATGCCGTGGCGAGCTGTGCTGCTTCGGGCTGTGCTGTGTCGGCGACTTCCCACCCTTTTACGAGTCGGAAGGCATTCCATATCTTGTTGTTGAAGTTGCGTCCCTGCTCGCATAGGCTCTCGTCGAAGAGTATGTCGTTGCCGGCCGGTGCGCTGAGCATCATGCCCATGCGCACGCCGTCGGCTCCGAAGCGGTCTATGAGGTCGAGAGGGTCGGGGCTGTTTCCGAGCGACTTAGACATCTTGCGTCCGAGCTTGTCGCGCACGATGCCTGTGAAATACACGTGTCGGAAAGGCGGCAGCTGCTGGTACTCGTAGCCCGCCATTATCATGCGTGCCACCCAGAAGAAGATGATGTCGGGCCCGGTGACGAGGTCTGCGGTGGGGTAGTAGTAGCTGATCTCTTCGTTGCCGGGGTTGCGTATGCCGTCGAAGAGGCTTATGGGCCATAGCCACGATGAGAACCATGTGTCGAGGGCGTCCTCGTCCTGCCGGAGGTCGGCGGGCTGGAGGTCGGCGTTGCCGCTCTTCTGTCGTGCCAGTGTCAGGGCCTCGGCCTCGTTCTCGGCCACTACGAATCCTCCCGTGGGCAGATACCATGCCGGGATGCGGTGTCCCCACCACAGCTGTCGGCTGATGCACCAGTCCTTGATGTTCTCGAGCCAGTGGCGGTAGGTGTTCTTGTACTTTGTGGGGTAGAATTGTATGTCGTCGTTCATGACGGGCGGCAGAGCAATGTCGGCCATGTGCTGCATCTTGAGGAACCACTGCATGGAGAGCTTGGGCTCTATGGGCACTCCTGTGCGCTCCGAGCAACCTATCTTGTTGTCGTAGTCTTCGATTTTCTCCATGAGACCTGCGGCGGTCATGTCCTCGGCTATGCGTCGGCGGCAGTCGAAGCGTTCCATGCCCACGTATCTGTCGAGTGCAATGACGAGCTGCTGTGGCACCTCGGCTTCTGCCAGTGCTTTCTGCTGTGCCTGTGCTATGCGTTGGCTTAGTGTGGCGTCGTCGTTGAAGATGTCTATGGCTTCGAGGTTGTACTTCTCGCCGAGCATGTAGTCGTTGACGTCGTGTGCGGGTGTCACCTTGAGGCATCCTGTTCCGAACTCGATGTCAACATAATCGTCCTCGATGACGGGAATGACCCTTCCGACGACCGGCACTATGACCTTGTGGCCCTTGAGCCACTGGTTCTTGGGGTCGTCGGGGTTGATGCACATTGCCACGTCGCCCATGATGGTCTCGGGGCGTGTGGTGGCTACGACGGCGTAGTAGCCGCGTTCATCCTTGTGCACCACATTGCCTTCGGCGGCGACGGCGTCGGCCGGCACTGTGTCGGCCAGGTAGTATTTCATGTAGTAGAGCTTGGTGTGCTCTTCCTTATAGACCACCTCCTCGTCGGAGAGTGCCGTGAGGGCTTTGGGGTCCCAGTTCACCATGCGCACGCCTCGGTAGATGAGGCCTTTGCGGTAAAGATCTACGAAGACCTTGATGACGCTCTCGCTGCGCGTGGCGTCCATGGTGAATGCTGTGCGGTCCCAGTCGCACGAGCATCCGAGTCGTCGCAGCTGCTTGAGGATGATGCCTCCGTGCTCCTCTGTCCATGCCCATGCGTGCTTGAGGAACTCCTCGCGTGTGAGGTCGCTCTTCTTGATGCCCTGCTCGGCGAGTCTGTTGACGACCTTGGCCTCGGTGGCTATGCTGGCATGGTCGGTGCCCGGCACCCAGCAGGCGTTCTTGCCTTCCATCCGTGCGTGGCGCACGAGGATGTCCTGGATGGTCTCGTTGAGCACGTGCCCCATGTGCAGGACTCCCGTCACGTTGGGCGGGGGTATGACGACGGTGTATGGCTCGCGGCCGTCGGGCTTTGAGCTGAAGAGTTTGTTGTCTAACCAGTACTGATACCATTTACCCTCCACGTCGGAGGGGTTGTACTTGCTTGCTAATTCCATGTCTTGTGTGTGGGGGTGTGGGCCGTGTGTGCGGCGCTTTATGGTTGTTGTTGTGGTGGGTTCAGTAAACGGGTCCTCCGTCGAGCATCTCGGGCGACACCTCGACATCCTCGCTCTCGGGGTTGAAGTCTTTGCCAGAGGTGGGGTCGGCCTCGTAGTCGTAGTTGGCATTCTCGTAGTTGGCCTCGCCGGGTCTGAGGCGATGCATGATGTGTGCATCCACGTGTCCCGATGCGAGGCGCAGCGTGTCGGCGGTGAGGCGTCTGATGGTGAAGGTGTCTGTGAACTGCTCGACGCCGAAGGAGCCTGTGATGAGAAGCTTGCCGTTGTAGATCGACCATCCCTCGATGGTGACGTCGGTGAGGTTGATGCCCTCTGCGGCACCTCCGTTGCCTATCTGATAGCCTTTGACGTTGCCCTCGGCGATAGGGTCGGCCTCCACCCACTCGCCGACGAGCATCGATGTGTTGACGACGACAGACACCTCCTGGCGCCGCGATGTCGGTGTGAGCATTATGGCGAGCTGCTCGCCGGGCGTGATTTTCCCTATGACGCTGACGTCGGGGCTCAGAGAGTGCCACAGCGTGTCGCCTTGGTCGGTGAGGAAGAGCAGGCTGTCGCTGCCTCTGACATCGAGGCATATGCCGTATGACATAGAGTCGCGGGCTATCTCCACCATGCGCATGCCGCGTTGCTGCGAGCTGTCGTCTTGCCTGAAGCTGCAGCCTGCCATCAACATTGCTGCTGTCACGGCGATAAGCGTGAGTGTCGTGAGTCGTTTCGTCATGAGTGAATCAATTTGTGCCTTCGTCGTTTGACGTGTCGTGTTCCAGGGCCTTGGCTTCGTTCCATATAGCATCCATCTCGGCCAGTGTCATCTCTGTGAGGGGCCGCCCTGCGCGGATGCTATGCTCCTCGAGGTATGTGAAGCGGCGTATGAACTTGCGGTTCGTCAGCTCCAGGGCGTTGTCGGGGTTCAGCTTGTAGAGGCGTGCGGCATTGATGACCGAGAAGAGGAAGTCGCCGAGCTCCTGTGTGCTCTTGGCCTTGTCGCCGCGGCGCAGCTCAGCTTCCAGCTCGCCGAGCTCCTCGCGCACCTTCTCCCACACCTGCTCGCGCTGCTCCCAGTCGAAGCCCACGCCGCGCGCCTTGTCCTGGATGCGGTAGGCCTTGATGAGCGATGGCAGGGCCTCCGGCACGCCGCTGAGGACGCGGCGGTTGCCGTCCTTCTCCTTCACCTTCAGCTGCTCCCAGTTTCTCAGCACCTCATCGACGGTGATCTCTCCACGCTCGATGCGTTCGGCCTCGGGGCCATAGACGTGCGGGTGCCGGTAGATGAGCTTGTCGCAGAGCTTGTCGCAGACGTCGGCGATGTCGAAGTCGCCCGTCTCGGAGCCTATGCGTGCGTAGAACACGATGTGGAGCAGCACGTCGCCGAGTTCCTTGCAGATGTCGGACTTGTCGCCCTTGATGAGGGCATCGGCAAGCTCGTAGGTCTCCTCGATGGTGTTGGGCCGCAAGCTCTCGTTGGTCTGCTTGCGATCCCAGGGGCAACGCTCACGCAGCGTGTCCATCACGTCGAGCAGTCGCCCGAAAGCTTCAAGTTTCTCTTCTCTGCTGTGCATAAGGCTTTGGTTTTTGTTTGTCCTCGGTGTGTCCGAAAGGGGGGTGTTGCCCTTCTTCGGCGGTGTGGCTGAAAGGGGAGCGGTTGCGTCGGTGGTGCGCAAGCCGTTGTCTGATTTCGGCGGCAAAGGTACGCAAAATGAGCGACCCTGCAAAACAATTGTGCAGATTTAATGCAAAAACGTAGAAAACATGACATCTCTTTTGCCCTTACAGGGCGGGGGGATGTGCATCGCTCACCCGTGGCGCTGCCCCGGGCTGACATATCATTGCCCCTCTGGGGCATACTAACGTACAAAGCTACGACTTCTTGAACCCCGTAGAGGTGACTCATTCACTTTTTCAATGTGACGAGCCACCTCTACGGGGTTGCAACATCTTGCGTTAGCACACCGATATCCACGGCCTCGCCCGCTGTCTATGCGAAGCTGAGAGCCGTTGCGTCGGCGTTTGCGGTGACGCGAATGGCACGGTCGCGGCTGACATCTCCCGCCAATATGGCCCGCGAGAGGTCGTTGAGCAGGAGGCGCTGAATGGCACGCTTCACGGGTCGTGCTCCGAACTCCGGGTCGTAGCCCTCGCGTGCTAGCAGGTCGATGGCCTCGGGCGTCAGCTCCAGGGTGATGCCGTTCTGTGCGAGCATCTTCTGCACGGCGCAGACCTGCAGTTCCACCACCTGACGTATCTCCGTCTGTGTCAGAGGCTCGAACATGATGGTCTCATCGATACGGTTGAGGAACTCCGGGCGGATGGTGCGCTTGAGCTGTTCGATGACGGTGCGTTTCGTCTCCTCGATGACGCGCTCACGGTTCACGGCCGGCACTCCACCCTCTACGCTGCCGTTGGCCGGCGAGTTGAGCTTTGCGAACTGCTCGCGGATATATTCCGAGCCGAGGTTTGAGGTGAGGATGATGATGGTGTTCTTGAAGTTGACGGTGCGGCCCTTGTTGTCGGTGAGGCGTCCGTCGTCGAGCACCTGCAGCAGGGTGTTGAACACGTCGGGGTGAGCCTTCTCTATCTCGTCGAAGAGCACCACGCTGTATGGCTTGCGGCGCACGGCCTCGGTGAGCTGTCCGCCCTCGTCGTAGCCTACATATCCTGGAGGTGCTCCGATGAGTCGGCTGACGCTGTGTTTCTCCTGGTACTCGCTCATGTCGATACGTGTCATCATGGTCTCGTCGTCGAAGAGGAACTCGGCCAGCGCCTTTGCCAGCTCGGTCTTGCCCACGCCGGTGGTGCCGAGGAAGATGAACGAGCCAATGGGTCGCTTGGGGTCCTGCAGGCCGGCGCGCGAGCGTCGCACGGCATCGGCCACGGCACGTATGGCCTCGTCCTGACCTATGACGCGGCGGTGCAGCTCTGCCTCGAGGTTGAGCAGCTTGTCGCGCTCGCTCTGCATCATCTTCGTGACGGGGATTCCCGTCCAGCGGCTCACCACCTCGGCGATGTCGTCGGCCGTCACCTCCTCCTTGACCATGGCCTCGGTGCCCTGTGCCGAGCGAAGCTGCTCCTGGATGCGCTGTATCTCGTCCTCCAAGGCCTGCAGCTGGCCGTAGCGTATCTCTGCCACGCGGGCGTAGTTGCCCTCGCGTTCGGCGCGCTCGGCCTCGAACTTCAGCTGTTCGATCTGCTGCTTGTTGGCCTGTATCTTTGAGAGCAGGCCCTTCTCGCCCTCCCATTTGGCCCGCATCTGCTGCTCCTGCTCCTGCAGGTCGGCGATGTCGCGGTTGAGCTGGTTGAGCTTGTCGGCGGCGGGGCTGTCGGCGGCTCCTGCGGCCTCTGCCTCGCGGCGTATGGCTTCGCGCTCTATTTCCAGTTGCTTGAGGCGCCGGGTGATCTCATCGAGCTCCTCGGGCACGCTGTCGCGCTCCATGCGCAGCTTGGCGGCAGCCTCGTCCATGAGGTCGATGGCCTTGTCGGGAAGGAAACGGTCGGTGATGTAGCGGTGGCTGAGTTCCACGGCGGCAATGATGGCATCGTCCTGAATGCGCACGCGATGGTGGTTCTCATAGCGCTCCTTCAGTCCGCGCAGTATGCTGATGCTGGCCAGCGTGTCCGGCTCATCGACCATCACCGTCTGGAAGCGTCGCTCCAGAGCCTTGTCCTTCTCGAAATATTTCTGGTACTCGTCGAGCGTGGTGGCACCGATGGCGCGCAGCTCGCCGCGCGCCAGTGCTGGCTTCAGGATGTTGGCGGCGTCCATGGCGCCCTCGCTCTTGCCTGCGCCCACGAGGGTGTGTATCTCGTCGATGAAGAGGATGATGCGTCCGTCGCTCTTCGTCACCTCGTTGATGACGCTCTTCAGACGCTCCTCGAACTCGCCCTTGTACTTGGCACCGGCGATGAGGGCACCCATGTCGAGCGAGAAGAGCTGCTTCTGTCGCAGGTTCTCGGGCACGTCGCCGCGCAGAATGCGGTGTGCCAGTCCCTCGACGATGGCCGTCTTACCGGTTCCCGGCTCGCCGATGAGGATGGGGTTGTTCTTGGTGCGCCGCGAGAGGATCTGCAGCACGCGGCGTATCTCCTCGTCGCGCCCGATGACGGGGTCGAGCTTTCCTGCGCGCGCCTCCTCGATGAGGTTGCGGGCATATTTGCTGAGGCTCTGGTAGGTGTCCTCGCTCGACTGCGACTTCACCTGCTGGCCGCCGCGCAGCTCGCTTATGGCAGCGGCGAGTTCTTTCTCCGTCACTCCGGCATCCTTGAGGATCTTGGCTGCAACGGTGTTGCTGCACAGTATGGCCATGAGCACCTGCTCCAGGCTCACGAACTCGTCGCCCTGCTTGGCGGCGAGTTCCTCGGCGCGCGAGAGAATGGTGTTGGCGTCGCGGCTGAGGTATGGCTCGCCGCCCTCAACACGCGGCAGGCTCTGCAGCTGGGCTTCGAGAGCCTGGCTGACGGCCTGTTCGTTGACCGACAGCTTTCGGAACAGAAACTGTGTGACCTGCTGCCCTGTCTTCATGACGGCGGCAAGCAGATGCTCCGGCTCGATGGCCTGCTGGCGGCGGGCCTCGGCGATGCGCACGGCCTCTTGCACGGCCTCCTGCGCTTTGATGGTAAACTTGTCGAATGTCATAGTGGTTTACAATTTATTGTTAGGGTTTTTACGTTTACCACCATGTCGGCAAAAGACGTGCGAGGCGGCGTCAAACGGCCAAATAGTCGGGAAATCAGACATTTTGGCCGAAATCTGCCGAGCAGGCGATTCAACAAAGGTCGGTTCTATACATTAGCTTTGATTAATGATTATCCGCAATCATACCACCAAAGAGACCGCAACGCGGTCTTCGCTCAATAACCGAGGGTACGAGCGTAGCGAGCACCCCCGGATAACAAGCTCTATAGAGGCAAGCACTCTGAAAGAGTGCCCGAACAGCGTAATGGGCGACCCCTTCAGGGTCGATGTTCACCTTTTTGTCCCTATCCGGGGGTACTGCGCACCCCCGGTTATTGATAGGAGACGCTTCCAGCGTCTTGGTGGTACGATTGCGGATAATCATACTTTGATTTGCTCATAGGCTATTTTCGAGCAGCTTTGACTTCAAGCCTTATTAATTAACAGAACACACCTAAATGCAACAAAAAGTTGAAATTTTACGAAAAACGCTTGGCATGTCGCAGGCTTTTACTACCTTTGCATCGTCAAGCACACGAAACGTTTCTTAATCATACCTTATGAACAGCAAGACATTCCTAATGGCAGCGGTGGCTTCGGTGTTGACCGTCGCTGTGCCGGCCCAAGACTACAGCATCAGCGTCTCTGAGGCGCACGAAACCATGCTGCGCGGCACCTACGAACCCACATGGCAGTCGTTGAGCCGGCACCAGACGCCCGAGTGGTTCCGCGATGCCAAATTCGGCATCTGGGCGCACTGGGGTCCGCAGTGCGTTGAAGGTAGCGGAGATTGGATGGCGCGTTCTATGTATATAGAAGGTACGCGCGAATATAAGTACCATGCCGAGCACTATGGCCACCCGTCGGAGGTGGGCTTCAAGGACATCCTGCCCCTCTTCAAAGCCGAGCACTGGGATCCCGACCGCCTCGTGGAGCGCTACAAACGCTGCGGGGCACACTACTTCTTCGTACTGGGAAACCATCACGACAACTACGACCTTTGGGACTCAAAATACCAGCCATGGAACTCGAAAAACATAGGCCCCAAACGCGACATCCTGGCCGAATGGGCAGCGGCGGCAAAGCGTCACGGCCTGCCTCTGGGCATCAGCTTCCATGCCGACCATGCGTGGCTGTTCTATGAGACGGCACAACGCTATGACCAGAATGGCGGCAAGGCCGGCAGATACTACGACGGCCATCTCACAAAGGCTGACGGCGTCGGCAAATGGTGGGAAGGCCTTGACCCACAACAGCTATACGCACAGAACCACCCCATGAGCGAGCGCTCATGGGCCAACAGCTCCATACACGGACAGTGGGAATGGGGCGAAGGCGCATGCCTGCCGTCGCAGGAATATGTCACCAACTTCTACGACCGCACCCTCGATGCCATCAACCGCTATGAGCCCGACCTCATCTACTACGACGCCACGGCGGTGCCGTTCTACCCCATCAGCGATGCTGGCATGAAGATAACGACACACTTCTACAACAAGAACCCGCGCGCCGTGGTCTTCGGCAAGATCCTCAGCGAGGAGCAGCGCAAGGCCATCACGTGGGACGTGGAGCGCGGTGCCCCCAATGAGATTGTGCCCGAGCCGTGGCAGACATGCAACTGCATCGGCGGCTGGCACTACAATACAAGTATCTACGAGGGCGGCGGCTACAAGAGCGCGGCAACGGTGGTGCGCCAGCTCGTAGATATCGTGTCGAAGAACGGCAACCTGCTGCTGAACATACCCCTGCGCGCCGACGGTACCTACGATGAGAAGGAGGCTGCCGTCCTCGACGACCTCGAGGCGTGGATGACGCAGAACGGTGAGAGCATCTTCGGCACACGCCCCTGGGCAATCTTCGGCGAAGGCCCCGTGGCCGAGAAGACCATCAAGATGAACGCTCAAGGCTTCAACGACGGGCAATATGCCGGCGTGGGCAGCCGCGACATACGATTCAACCAGACGAAGAAACACCTCTATGCCACCGCACTGGCATGGCCGGAGGACGGACGCCTCGTGGTACGCTCTCTGCGAAAGGGCAACCCCTACATGAAGCGTACCATCGGCAGCGTGTGGCTGCTCGGATATGGTAAGCTGCGGGCCCGGCAGACAGACCAGGGACTTGAGGTGACACTGCCGGCACAGCCATGCAACAAGATTGCTCCCGTGCTGCGAATCAACAAGTAAAAAGCGTCGCAAGCGCCGGGCGGCCCGCTACGCCCCGGCGGCCTTGAAACAAAAGCTGCTCGGAAATAGCCTGGGCGAGACCGTCAACGTGCGCCTGCACATCGCCAAGGCCGACCTCGCCTTCTGGGATGAGACATCACACTCATGGCAGACAGAACCCGGCGACTACATCGCCTACGTCTGCGCATCGGCTGCCGACGTGCGATGCCAGCTGCCCTTGCAGGTGGCTCCACGCTAAAGGTGGAACCACCTAATGGAGGGCCCTATAAATTATTCAAGTTCCGGGAGTAACCACCCATGCGGGGCTGATTAACTGTTCTCTCACAGTTTGCGAAAGTTGAGTACATTGGCTTTGAATTGCTCTTAGGCTATTAGCAGATTTGGCTTCATGCCCGCCGAAGCGTGGCGGGCTGCATCATCAACGATAGCGTCTCCTACGTAGCCTGGCGGCCGCCGGGCTACGTTCTTACATACCGCCGTCGTGTTGCTGGGGCGCAACGCTGTTGAGCTGTCCGAGCATCTCAGCACGCGTGGCAGGGTCGTTGAAAGCACCGATGTGGTGCATTGTGGTGGTGTAGGCACCCTGTTTGCCTACGCCGCGCATTTGCATACACAGATGGCGAGCCTCAACAACCACCATCACGCCGAGCGGGTTGAGGGCATCCTGAATGCAATGAGCAATCTGCTCTGTCATGCGCTCCTGAACCTGAAGGCGGTGGCTGAAGGTGTTGACGATGCGTGCCAGCTTGGAGAGGCCGGTGATATGTCCGTTGGGAATGTAGGCTACGTGCACCTTGCCGAAGAAAGGCAGCAGATGATGCTCGCAGAGCGAATAGAACTCAATGTCGCGGACAACCACCATGTTATGGTAGGTCTCGGCGAAGAGGGCGGAGCGTAGGATGGCTATAGGGTCTTCATCGTAGCCACGTGTCAACTCTGCCCACGCACGTGCCACACGCACCGGTGTCTTACGCAGACCTTCACGCTGTGGGTCTTCGCCCAGCAGGCGCAGGATGTCCTCATAGTGGCGGGCTAAGCTTTCACATTCGGAGTCTTGAATCATCTGAAAAAAGGTGGGTGCTTACGATTTGATAGAATCATTATAGGTGAGTGGCATAAAGCTCGCTTTAGGTGGGGCTATATATTAGCCTTGGGCAGAGCGCGTAGGAAGGTTGTTGATTAATAGAACACACCATTATTAATATAATGTACGCGCGCGCGACAACGTTGCCTATAGATAGACGATAATCTTTGTCTTCACTATCGTCGCCTCAGGGAACTGACCCGACTCGCGCATGCGACCCAACATCTCCTGAGCCTCCTCGATGGTGCGGAAATCACCCACACGGCATATCCATCGTGGACTAAGGAAGTGGGTATAGACGGGCACATCTTCGAAATAGCTGCGGACGAGCCCAGCGGCATGGAATGCCTCTGTCTTGGACTTGCGGTTGTTGCCGCCAGCATAGACCTGTATGCGGAAACCATTCATGCGGGCACGGCGAGCCAAAAGGCGGGAGTCGAACTGAGAGCTGTCGCGGGCTCCCATGACGCTGTCTGAGGCAGCGATGTTCTCGCCGTTGCGAGTGACGTGGGGGGCTGTCTGGCTGCCGCGAGAGGGTGGGGTGCCATTGACGAGGCGCTCAATATCGGGGTCTTGCTGCACGGTGACCTTGCCCTGACCGTCGTTCTTACGGGTCAGATAGTCGGTGAAGCGCTCCTGACCCGCTACGCGAAGGGGCATATACAAGAAGAAACAAGAGACGGCAACCAGCGCACTCAGATGAGTCACGCTGCTACACGCCGTGTTGTGGATTCGGATTCTGTTCATCGATATGATTTCTGTTGTCGGCACACACACTTACTTTGTGTGCAAGGTGATTTGACGTTTCTTGTCACTTCGTCTGGCGTGTGAGTAGAAACCCACTTGAAGAACCCACTTGAAAAAGTCCTGTGCGAACTTCATGCCCTGAGTCGTAATCAGGGTGCTGTGCCTCGCCCCGGGAGAGGCAGAAGCTGTCAGCCGGACTTTTCCAAGTGGGCTCGTAATGTCATGTCACCGCAGGCGAATAACACTGTGCTCTTCGCCTGACGGTCTGGAGCTTTCGGCGTAAGACGTTATTTCCAGGCATCGATGATACCCTTGAAGTCTGCACACTTCAGGGCAGCACCGCCGATGAGACCGCCATCGACATCGGGCTTGGCGAAAATCTCCTTGGCATTGCCGGGCTTGCACGAGCCGCCATAGAGGATGCTGATGTTCTCGGCAGCAGCATCGCCGAAGCGACCTGCTATGCAGCCGCGGATGAAGGCGTGCATGTCCTCGGCTTGCTCGGCGCTTGCGGTCTTGCCGGTGCCGATAGCCCACACGGGCTCGTAGGCCAGGATGATGTTGGAGAGCTGATCCTCGGTGAGGTCGAAGAGGCTGTCGGCCAGCTGAGCGCCAACGACCTCGTTCTGCTTGCCGGCCTCACGCTCCTCGAGCACCTCGCCGATGCAGAAGATGACCTTCAGACCGTTGGCAAGAGCCAGATTCACCTTCTCCTTCAGGATGGATGCTGTCTCGCCGTAGTAGGCGCGACGCTCGCTGTGACCCAGAATGACATACTGAGCACCGGTGCTCTTGACCTGAGCGGCGCTGACCTCGCCAGTGTAGGCGCCCTTCTCCTTGTCGGCACAGTTCTCGGCACCAAGGCCAATCACAGTTCCGGCAACGATATCTGCCACCTTGGCAAGATGTATGAAAGGTGTGCAGATCACAACATCACAGTTGGGCTTGTCTTCGGCCAGGGCAGCCTTAAGTTCGGTGGCCAGAGCCACGCCTTCTTGCAGGTTCAGGTTCATCTTCCAGTTGCCTGCCACGATTTTCTTTCTCATTGTTGTTGAGTTGCTTTTATGGGTTTATCTTATGAATTATATGGGTTTGTCCTTAATTGTATGTGTTTCAGCTTGTATGAATGTGATGGTTTTTGTCTTTTATGAAAGATGTGGGCCTCAGCTTTTATGTTTCTGATAGGCTTGTCGTTTATGCATTATATGCCTTATATTTAATGAGTCCACAAGAAAAAGTAGAGCGTTATACGTTAGCACGCCCCAAAGTGGCAACGATATGTTTGCCCAGAGCATCGCCCCAGGTTAGTGGCGTACGTCTATCCCGCGCCCTGTAAGGGCAAAAGAACTTGTATCTCAATCTTTTGCCCTTACAGGGCGTGATTTGCAATTCTTCTTACGTGGGCGCAAAATTATATCAAAATGAACATACGGCCAAAAGAACTTGCTTAAAAAACGTAAACGATGGCAGAAAACGCACATTTTTTAGTGATTTGAGGTTGGCTGAACGTAACTTTTTCGGGATAACGACGGGTGTTGATTGTGTACGTTAAATAATCAGCTTCACACGGAAGCCTCGTTTGGTAGGTTCCTCCACTACCTGCAGGCATTGTGCGGCGAGTTCGCTGCGCTGGACATCGCTGAGTGGCGTGGCGGTCAGCTGCTCCACCATGAAGTCGAGGGCGGTGACGGCCGACTGCTCGCTGTGGGTGATGCGGACGGTGATGGGTCGGTAGGCCGCCATGATGTCGTTGAGCATTCTGTCGGTCAGCAGCAGCGCCGTTTCCAGCTTCCCTGTGATATTGTACTTCTGGCAGAAGGCATTGATGACAGAGCGCATGCCCAGGAAGTCGAAGTCGGGGCCGTCAATCTCGAAGACCTCCTTGCGTATGCGCTGGATGAAGGCCTTGGTGGCGCTGTGGACGGGTGCCTCGAAGATCTGCCCGGGCGTGCCGTCCTCGTGGATATAGCCGCCCATCATGAAGAAGATGCGGGTGGAGACGTCGCGGGCGAACTTCATCTCGTGGGTGACGATGAGCATGGTCATGCCCTCCTTGGCCAGTTGCCGGATGACGCTGAGCACCTCGCCCACCATGGTCGGGTCGAGGGCCGACGTGGGTTCGTCGAAGAGGATGACGTCGGGCTTCATGGCCAGAGCCCTCGCGATGGCCACGCGTTGTTTCTGTCCTCCGGAGAGGCTGGAGGGATAGACGTCCGCCTTCTCTGCGAGTCCCACCTTGCGCAGCAGTGCCAGGCCTTCCTCGCGCGCCGTCTCCTTGGGCGTATGGCGCAACTGGCAGGGTGCGAAGATGACATTCTCCAGCACGGTCTTGTGCTCAAAGAGGTTGAACGACTGGAACACCATGCCCATCTTCTGGCGCAGGCGGTTGACGGGATAGCCCTTGGCGAGGATGTCCTCTCCATCGACGACGATGCTGCCGCTGGTGGGTTGCTCCAGCAGGTTCAGGCATCGCAGTAACGTACTCTTGCCCGTGCCGGACGGGCCGATGATGGAAATGACTTCGCCGCGATGCACGTCGGTGTTGATGTCGCGCAGCACGTCGAGGGTGCCGTAGCTCTTACGGAGATGAGAGATATGGAGTCCCTCCATCGCTGCTTCCCCGTGGACGCGGGGAGCCGGACGCGACTCCTCATTGCGTTTGCGGCGTCGGACGAAGAGCCACGCAGCACCACCTATTATAATAAGGAGAGGAATCGTCCAGTAGCGCATATCTGTGTCGCCGTCGTCGTCAAGGGGCTGGAGGGCACCGTCTGTCAGTATTCCCGCCTCGCCCTTGCGGGTGATGAGCACGATGTGCGATTCGATATATCCGTCGGAGAAGAGCACCTGCTTCTGCCGCTCCTCGGTGACGCTGATGGCGCCCATGGCCATGTCAACCTTGCCCGTCTGCACGGCCGGGATCTGCGCGGCGAAGTCCATCACGAGGAATTCCAGTTGCCAGTTGCGCCGGTTGGCCCACTCCGTCAGGAGGGCCGGTTCCAGCCCGGACAGCTTTCCCGAGCTGATGAAGTTGAACGGCGGCATGGAGGGATAGGTGGCCACGCGCAGGGTTCGTCCGGTGCCTCGCTGCTGAGGAATGGCCATCGCCGAGGGGTCGTCGGATTTCTGCCATTTGTCGTATATCTGCTGGTAGGTGCCGTCGCGCCGGATGTCGCTTAGGAAGCTGTTGAAGTCCTGCTGCAAGACAGCATTGTCCTGCCTGAAGATGGCACCGATGGGTATATTCGGCAGTCCTGCACCCACCGAGTCCACCTTGACAGCGATGTCCCTGCAGAAATTCAGCGTCAGGCTCTCGCTGCCCGCCACATCAATCTTGCCGTTATCCAAGGCTGCTAGGACGTCGGTCTGGCTGGTCATGCGCAGGATGTTGGCATCGGGAGCCATGCTGGTGACGGCGATGTCCTGTATGCTGCCGATGATGACACCGACGTTCTTGCCCTTCAGTGCCCTGAAGACGGGGGAGACATTCCCGTCCGCGGTAGCCACGGTGGCGGAAGAGGCGCCGGCCACGAGCGTAGGCACGTAGCACACCGTTCCGCCAATCAGTAGTGCCACAGCCGCAGCGATGGCCGTCATGTGCCGGCGTTCCACCAGCGACCGCAGCAGCAGTCCGATGAGCCATGCCATGAGGAAGTAGATGATGGCCGTCATGATCAGGGGGAAGAAGGCGTCGAAGGTGCGCGAGCGTATCAGGTCGGAGGCGCGCGTCATGTCGGCCACGGCGATATAGCCCACGATGCTCGTGCCCTTCAGCAGGCTGATGATTTCGCCCTGATAGACAGGCATCACCGCCCTGACCACCTGCGGCAGCACAATCTTGAGGAACGTCTGCCGGCCGGTGAAGCCCAGTGCCAGCCCGGCCTCCGTCTGGCCGCGGTCGATGCCCAGGATGGCGGTGCGCAGCATCTCGCTGATGTAGGCCGCCGTGTTCATGGCGAAGGTGATGATGGCCACCACGATGCCCGAGGCATCCATCGGAGCCAGCACCACATAGTACATCAGCATGAGCAGCACCAGCACGGGGGTGCCGCGCATCAGCTCTACATACACCTGGGCAACCTGGCGCAGCCATGCCCGACGGCTCATTCTGCAGAAGCACACCAGTCCGCCCAGCAAAGTGCCTAAGACGGCGGCGCAGAGTGTGATCAGCAGCGTCACCTGCAGACCGTCGAGAATCATCCTGTAGCGCTCTTCCGCTATCAGGTTATTGGTGAAGCTCTCCACCAGAGAGTTCCAACCCGTCAGGGATAACATCTTAATCATTACCTTATTCTTACTTATTACTGTTGTCTTCTGGCGCAAAGGTACAACTTATTTCTGAGAAACAAGCCGCATCGGCGCATAATGTTTGTGTTTTCTGCCCGCGAGTGGCTATTTTCCAGGTCACCTGTCGCCTACTTTGGCATACCACTTCTTGATGCTCTTACGTCCGGCTTCCTTGTCGCACTTCTTGGCAAAGACCATCCTCAGAGAGTGTGTCAGGCTGTATGCCATCTCTATATCAGGATACAGTTCAACCCGAATCGGTCATTAGAAGCGCAATAATCCGTGGTAAAGTTTGTAACGTGTTGAAATTTCGTCTTTTGTATGGTTGAATTTCTAATGGCGGTCATTAGAAAAGTCAAATTACAAAAGGACTGTTATCAATCGGTTATGAAGACGACCACGAAAATGACCGTCCTAATGACCGATTTGGGATTATCAGGAGCTAAAGCCCAGACTGTGATAAACCAGACTCCGGGGGCAGGAGCTTGCGCTCTTCGTTTACAGGACATTTATGTCATGCAGATGTGTATGTAAAACGCAAATATTGCATAATAACAAGCTGAAAACGCATTTTACATACACACCATGCACATTTTACATACACAGGTAAACACATTGGTTTTTAATAGATTAAATGTGGGGTGTGTATGTAAGACATCATTTTTTGAAAATAAAATGTAGAAATGCGCACTACATCGAGCATTTTACATACACACCTTCTATTCATGACGCCCTCAAGAAGCCGCGCCACCTCCAACACGTAGAAGGGTTATCATCTCATGCATTCATCACATGCCCCTACACGGGTGCGTGACGCCCCCTAGGGGAGTTGATAAACTCGCCTAGGCGAGTTACATAACTCCCCTAGGCGAGTTACCTAACTCCCCTAGGGGCTTAACGACACTCATTAAAGGGGCTTAACGACACTCACTAAAGGGGCGTGGCGCAACTCGACAAAGGAGAGTTACGCAGCTCACTAAAAAGGGAGTTACGTTTCACGTCTGAGGCGTGATTAGCGTGCATCGCCTGCTCCCGCGACGGCGGCATATTGTTCCAGCAACATCTTCACGCAATGCTCCACAGAATAGTTCTCCCTGACCTCATCGCGAAGCCCGGGCTGGAGGTTGTCAGCCTGAAGTGCGTGAACGACAGCGGCCCCGATATCGTCAACATCATACGGGTCAACGAGCCAGACAGACCCCTCCCTGTAATACTCTTTAGGCCCGCCCAGACGTGTGATGACAATGTTGCAGCCATGCACGGCAGCCTCAAGCGCCACCAGCCCGACACCCTCATTCAGGCTGGGCAGAGCGAACACTTTGGCACGGTTGTAGAGGGCATACAGCTCGTCATCGCTCACGAACCCCTTCACCTCGATATTGGGCGCATCGCCAATAAGCGCACGGAGGCGCGATTCGGACTCGGCATTGCCGAGACTGCCTACAAGCACGAGACGGAAGCCGAACTTTTTGGCCGCAGCTATCAGGCGCGGAACGTTCTTGCGCTCCTGCGTCATAGTGCCTGTGAACAGGCAGAACGGCTCCTTGGCGACTCTAGCATCATAGCGGTCGGCAGTGAAGGAAAGTGGCACAAGCCTTATCTTATCCTCTGCCATACCATACTGACGGATATAGCCGGCTTCATACTGCGTCCTGGCGAGAAAGAGCTTCACATTGTCTCTGTAGCATCGGACAGCATAGTTCTGCGAGAACAGACGCAGACGCCCGCAGCCTATGTGCGAGAACAGACGATATTTCCACAAAGGGGTGTTGGAGTCTATCACCGGCGAGAACACCACATTGGGGTTCATGCCGCTGCCCCAACGTATCATGTCGTAGTTCCAGAGGCCAAAGCCGAAGAAATGCACTATATCGTAGGTCTTCCACTGATAGTCGCCCCAGGGACTTATCATATCCACCTGATGCCCTTGGCGGCGCAATTCATTGCACCAGATCTCGGCCTGCTTACGTGTGCCGTCGCCATTACCGTTGTAGCAGGCATCCGGCTTCACGAGGTATGCTATTTTCATCTTCTTCACGACTGGTCCGCCTGACACCCGTGGTCGGACAGATAGGATTGATGTTACGTTGACAACAAGGGGGAAAGCGGGGTATCCGGCTTCTGCTTGTACGCAACTCGAAACGTACCAAGGCCAGCGAACGGAAGACGAGCGTTTTGTCATTCCGAACAGCCATGAACAAAGCATCAGCAACGCATTCCACCATGCAGTGCTCCACAACCGACGTAGGTTGAAGCGGTGCAAAGTTACAACTTTTCCGTAAATAATGAGCCTTTATGACGTGAAAACTGCAAAAAAATGCCCCTCATGGCATGTGTGGCAGCCATGAGGGGCAAATAAGTTTATGGCGGTTAGCATGTGAGCGTGTCACGCGGGTTATGCTGGCATGTAGGTGCGCAGGTCTATGCTGTTACTCACCACGGCCCTCATCTGCGTGAGGTCGCCGACAAGGCTGCAGGCTCGCATCTGTGCGAGCACGTTGCCGAGAGCCGTGCCTTCCTGCGGCCCCGCTATAACGGGCATGCCAATGGCATCGGCCGTAAACTGCATGAGGAATTCATTGCGCGAGCCACCGCCAATGACGTGCAGGCGTTGTATGTCCACGTCGGTGAGTCGTCGCAAGGTGGCGATGACCTGTGCATAACGCTCTGCCAACGACCGGAAGATGACACGCACATAGTCGGCAGGCGTCTGGGGCAGCGGTTGCGCAGTCTCTGTGAGATAGTCGCAAATAGCAGCCGTCATTGAGGCGGGATGAGCGAAGCGCGGGTCGTCGGGATTGATGATGCTCTGACACTCTGAAGTCAGGCTGAGGGCATTCAGCTCGTTGACATCAGAGGGTATGTTCCATCGCGACGTGTCGGCGTTCCATTCTTTACGACACTGCTCGAAGATCCACAGGCCTGTGATGTTCTTCAGGAAACGTATCGTACCGTCGAGGCCACCCTCATTGGTGAAGTTTTCTGCCAAGCTCTCTGCTGTGATGATGGGCTTTGCGGTCTCGACGCCGAGCAGCGACCATGTGCCACAGCTGAGGTATGCGAAGTTGGCATCCGTTGCCGGCACGGCAGCCACTGCCGAGGCTGTGTCGTGGCTTCCCACGGCAACGACCCTTACAGGGCCGACCCCTGTGGCGACCTGAAGCTGCGGTGTCAAGCATCCTACCTTCTCACCCGGCTTCACGAGGCGTCCGAAGTGTTGTCTCACCATGCCGAGAGAGTGTATGATGACGGGGTCAAGGTCGCCGGTGGTGGGATTTAGCATCTGCGATGTCGAAGCCACGGTCTGCTCGCATACAGCTTCTCCTGTGAGCATATAGATGAGGGCGTCAGGGATGAAGAGCACCTTGGCAGCCTCCCTCAACGCTGTGCACTTCTCGCGCCTCAACGTGTCAAGCTGGAAGAGTGTGTTGAAAGGCATGAACTGAATGCCAGTGAGCTGATAGACCTCTTCACGCGGCAAGCGCTCGGAGAAGAAAAGCTCCATGGCGTTGTCGGTATGCGGGTCGCGATAGCAGTATGGCAGTCCCAACAGCTGTCCGTCGGCACCGATGAACGCGACGTCGCAGCCCCAGGTGTCTATGCCGATGCTTCGCAGTTCAATGCCTTCTGCCGCCACGAGTCGCAGGGCTTTCAGCACCTCATTGTAGAGATGCGGCAGGTCCCAAAACAAATGATTGCCAATGGGCAGCTGAGGGTTCTCGAAGCGCGTCAGTTCGCGCATGTCGATACGCTGGCCGTCGGTGGTAGCCACCACGGTACGACCGCTCGTCGCGCCCAGATCTACGGCAAGGAAAGTCTCCATGTGTTATTCGCTATAGTGGGTGATACTGCACGAAAGCCTCCATAGCCTCGTAGGCTGCAAGGCCGAGATTGTTGTAGAGCTCTGCCGTAGCGTGGTTGCGGTCCTCGGCACGCTGCCAGAACAGGCGCTCGTCGTTTCCGAGGAACGGTGCCGACTCCATCTGGCTGGCGTGCTTGAGTATGGCGTTGCGCTTTGCCCGAAGCTCCTCGGGGCTGATGGGTACAGCCATCTCTATGTGCTCGATCTCCCACTCGGCCCATGCTCCGCGATACATCCATATACGGCAGTTCTTGAGCCACTCGGCACCGGCTTCCTTCTCGATGTCGATAGCGGCCAGCACAGCATCTGTGCAGACACGGTGAGTGCCGTGCGGGTCGGCAAGGTCACCTGCGACGAAGATCTGATGTGGCTTCACCTCACGAAGCAGGTTGAGGACGATCTCAATGTCTGCTTCACTGATGGGGTTCTTCTGAATCTTGCCTGTCTCATAGAACGGCAGGTTTAGGAAGTGTACGCGTTCGAGTGGTATGCCGCTGTACATTGATGCTATGCGAGCTTCGCCCCGGCGTATGAGTCCCTTCACCTCGAGGATGTCGCGTGTGTCGAAATCCTCGGGTTTCTTGTTGTTGATGAAGTTGATGAACTCATCGTAGCGTGCCTTGATGGTCTCGTTCTTGCCGCCTTCGAAGAGCTCGTTGAAGCCCTTTGCGAAGTGCATGAATCGGAACACCTCTTCGTCGCCGACGGCGATGTTGCCGCTGGTCTCGTATGCCACATGTACCTCATGGTGCTGTGCTACGAGTCGCTGTAGGGTGCCACCCATCGAGATGACATCGTCATCGGGGTGTGGCGAGAAGATGATGACGCGCTTCTGTGCAGGTTCGGCACGTTCAGGACGGTTGCTGTCATCGGCATTGGGCTTGCCGCCGGGCCATCCTGTGATGGTGTGCTGTAGGTCGTTGAAGATCTTGATATTGACGTTGTATGCCGATCCATAGATAGCCAGCAGTTCGCCCAGCCCATGCTCGTTGTAGTCTTTGTTGGTGAGCTTGAGGATGGGCTTTCCGGTCTTTTGGCATAGCCATACTATAGCGGAGCGTATGAGCTTGTCTGTCCAGTCGCATGACGTCACGAGCCATGGGCGACGTATGCGTGTGAGGTTGGCAGCAGAGCTGAGGTCTGTGACGACCTGCACGTTGTTGTGCATCTGTAGGAATGTTGCGCTCTGCTTGTCGCTGATCTCGCCTTCGACGGCGTTCTTTATGACGTCGGCCTTTGTCTCGCCCCATGCTATGAGGTAGATTTTCTTGGCCTGACGTATTGTGCTGACGCCCATGGTAATGGCGCAGACGGGCACGTTCTGCTCTGAGCCGAATACCTTGACAGCCTCTGCGCGGCACGACGGGTCAAGCAGTACGAGTCGTGTGCGCGAGTTGCGCTGAGAGCCTGTTACGTTCATGGCAATGTTGCCCATACGTCCGATGCCGAGCAGGCAGATGTCGATGCCTCCCATCTCCTCAATCATCTTCTCGTAGGCCATACAATGCTCTGTGAGTCGTTCCTGAGGCGTTGTGCCGTCGAGCGGGTAGATGTTCTGTACGGGGATATCCACGCGGCTGAAGAACTGGTCTTTCAGTTGCTGTAGGTTACTGGCTGTCGATTCTGCCGGCAAAGGGTAGTACTCATATGTCACAAAGACGACCACGTTCTGGAAGCTGAGTCCCTCTTCTTCGTGCATGCGTACGAGCTGGTTGAAGACTTCGGTGAGGGTGGCTCCTCCTGAGAATGCCATTGTGCATGCGCGTATTTCGCGTTGTTTCTGGCGTATGGTGGCAGCAATTTTGAGCGCTATGGCTTGTGCACCTTCCTCAGAGGTGGCATAGATGTCTGTGGGAAGCTTCTCGAAACGTGTCAGCACAGAGCGCTCGATGTTGCCTCCTGGACGGTAGTAGCGCGGCGACACGCGGTCGAGGGTGATTTGTGAACTTAGGTTTGTTTTCATACGATAATAATATAGGTGTTAGTCTTAATGTAGTGGAATGATGCCGAAGACACTGTTCGGCATCTTCCACCTTTTATTCATGCGTGCCTGCGTTTGTGGCGGGATGTGACGGTGGCGTGTTTACGATGTCTCAGAAGTAAAAGCCAAGCCCAATCCTGAGTCCGACCTTGGATGCATCAGAGAAGTTGTTGAGGCACATGTTATAGAAGACGGCAGGCTGTATCGTCAAGTACTGGTTGACGAAGAAGGCGTAGCCCACCTCTGGCGTGATGTAGAAGTTGTCATATTTGTGCAAGCCGTTATTTGCATGTCCGTACTCGAATCCGAGTCCAAGATAAATGCCGTTCTGCTCAATGTAGTAGCGTCCGCCGACACCTATAGTAATCTCGTGGACAAACTTGCTGTACTCCTGGTTGTACTTCTCGAGGGTGATGCGCTTCTGGTCGAAGCCTACGCGTCCGAAGAGCAGGAAGTCGCGTGCTACGAATGCACCGGCCGTAGCGTCAATGTCAAAGCGCAGCTTTTCCTGCTTGCTATAGGTGAGGCTGAGACCTGAGAAGGATGCGTCGATGTACTTTTTTCCTGCTTCGAACTGAGCATTTGCGTTGATGGTTGTCAAGGCCATAATCAGGCCGAAAAGAAATTTTTTCATGATTGTATGGTTTTAATGATTAATAATTCCGTTGTCATAACATGCGTGTGCACGCTATCTTGATACAAAGGTAGCAAATTAGGCCGCGCGACGTGGCGCTTGTTAACACATTATAATGCTTATTAACGTTTGCTGCAATCTCTGAAGTCCAGTATGTGTTCAGATAGCCATGAAGCGCACAGGATGTCATGTGTTTAGCGACTGGAGTACATCTGCTCGTAGTAGCGCTGATAGTCGCCGGAGGTGACATTGTCGAGCCATGCCTGGTTGTCGAGATACCAGCGCACGGTCTTCTCGATGCCTTCCTCGAACTGAAGCAACGGCTCCCATCCGAGTTCACGCTGCAGCTTACGGCTGTCGATGGCGTAGCGTAGGTCATGGCCGGCGCGGTCGGTGACGTATGTGATGAGATCCATGTCCTCACCCTCGCGACGGTCGAGCAGACGGTCGGTGGTCTTGATGAGCACACGAACGATGTCAATGTTCTTCCACTCGTTGAAGCCACCGATATTGTAGGTCTCGGCCACACGCCCCGCATGGAAGATGAGGTCGATGGCGCGTGCATGGTCCTCGACATAGAGCCAGTCGCGGACGTTCTCACCCTTGCCATATACAGGCAGTGGCTTGCGGTGGCGTATGTTATTGATGAAGAGTGGTATCAGTTTCTCGGGGAACTGATATGGGCCGTAGTTGTTGGAGCAGTTGGTTACGATGGTGGGGAGACCATAGGTGTCGTGGAAAGCCCGCACGAAGTGGTCGCTGCCGGCCTTCGAGGCGCTGTAGGGAGAGTGAGGCTGGTACTTCAGGTCCTCGGTGAAAAACTTCTCTCCATAGGCGAGGTGTGTCACGGCCGATGATTTTGTGGAGAAAGGGGCAGGGATGCCTTCTGGGTGAGTCATCTCGAGTGCTCCATATACCTCGTCGGTGGAGATATGATAGAATCTTTTGCCCTCATAACGCTCGGGCAGACTTTCCCAGTAGAGCTTGGCAGCCTGAAGTAGTGAGAGCGTGCCCATGACATTTGTCTGTGCAAAGGTGAACGGATCCTTGATGCTACGGTCAACATGACTCTCGGCAGCAAGATGAATGATGCCGTCAACGTGCTCCGTCTGCATGAGCTTTAACACGCCGTCGAAATCGCATATATCCATGCGTACGAACTTGTAGTTGGGACGATTCTCGATGTCGCTGAGGTTGGCCAAATTGCCGGCATAGGTTAGCTTGTCGAGATTGATGATTCGGTAGTCTGGATACTTGTTCACGAAGAGGCGCACAACATGGCTGCCAATGAATCCAGCCCCGCCAGTGATGATGATGCTACGCATGTCGAATAATAGATTACAGATTAAGAAATATAGGTAAAAGGACTCTCGAAGTCACGAAGCAGTGGATGCAACCTGTCCTTGGGGCTAAGTATGGCCTCAGCCACAGGCACCTGCCAGTCGATGGCGAGGGCTGAATCACATAGCTGTAGGCCGCCTTCTGCTTCGGGGTGATAAAAATTGTCGCATTTATATTGGAATACAGCTGTCTCTGAGAGAACCGAGAAGCCGTGAGCAAAGCCATGGGGTATGAACAGTTGCCGACAATTGTCGTCACTGAGCTCCACGGCGACATGCTGTCCGAATGTCGGCGACCCAACCCGTATGTCAACAGCCACGTCGAGGACGCGGCCGTGGGTGCAACGTACAAGCTTGGCCTGTGTGAAAGGTGGGCGCTGAAAGTGCAGTCCACGAATGACACCATGTGTAGATTGGCTCTCATTGTCCTGCACGAAGCGGACGGGGCCTATGTGCTCGTCGAACTCACGCTGAGAGAATGTCTCCATGAAATAGCCTCTCTCATCCCGGAAAAGGCGTGGTTCAAGTATGAAAATACCCTTAATGGGCGTTGTGAGGAAAGTCATTAACAACTAATAATATGATAAGACATTTTACACACGGAGACACGATGGCACAGAGAAAAGGACTTACTCTGTGGCATCGTGTCTCCATGTACAAGGTAGGAACTGTGTGCTGGCGTCTGCATGTGAGGTGCTTTTGGACAAGAATGTGAGAGCTATTCTGCCGGCGTGTTGAGGTCCATCTCGTCACGCGTGTCGCGTGTGATTGCCGTAGAGGCATCTGGTGCGACAGTTATTATGAAAGGCTGATAGAGGTCAGATTGTGGCTGCGAGATACTGGCTGCGAAGCACAGTCCGTCGAGCGTCGTGTCGCAACGCATTCCATCGAGAACACCATGTTTCTTCATCTCTGCCGTGAGCATATTTACAAATGCAGCCTTGGTGAATGAATGGCTGTAGAACTGCCCGCCATCTCTGCGAATATTGATGTGGTAGATATTGTCGGCGAAGGAAGTCCCGAAATCATCGGAGACCGTTGGCAGGCTGTCAGAAGCCTCGCGATGTATATTATAAATATAGGTGTGTCCGCTGATGACGACGGTGTCGGTGAAGTCGTAAGTATTCATGCGCTGAATGCCTGTAGGCTGGTCGTCAGGAGTCTCGTACTCGTTCTGATGGCTTTCCTCTACCGGGGCATTTGATGTGTTCCGACATGCCGTCAGGATGGTGAGTGCAGCGGCTGTCAGCAGTGTGAAATGGGCTTTTTTCATGTTTTTGAAAACTTTTTCGCCGCAAATGTAAGCATTAATTGTGAAATAAACGTATCTTTGTGGCAAAAATATGAACAGAACATCACTTCTTTGGCTATCCATGACCATTTTGGCCGCCATGCCCACGGCCTGTACCATGCATGACGATGCCGAAACGCCGTCCTCCATGCTCGCTGAGACACCCATCATTCCCGACTCGGCAGCGTTGGTGATGCGTGTCCGCGAGACATCGCGGCTCTACACTGCCGAGTATCACGTTCACAAAATAGTAACACATCGCGATGTGCGCCGTCTGCGTGGCTCCCTGTTGGGACATCAGTTCGAGGCACCGCTGACGCTTGGCGACCGCAAGATTGCCATCCCCATTGATGTTACCCTGCGTGCATACGTTGACTTCTCCACATTTTCGGAGGCCAACATCGAACGCTCGGCCGACGGTCAGACACTCCACATCATACTGCCCGACCCTAAAGTCGTCGTCACCGGCTCGCGCGTTGACCATGCCCGGACGCGGCAATATGCCGACTTCCTGCGCTCGTCATATAGCGATGAAGAGATAGCCTCATTCACTCAACAAGGTGTGAAGTCCGTGTTGAGGACAATCCCGGAAATAGGAATCATTGAGACGGCCCGTCAGAACGCCGCCGCGACTCTGATTCCCATGGCAGCATCGTTAGGCTACGACGAGAGCCAGATTGTGGTGACATTCCGTAAGGCCAACTACTCCCGCCGCGACTTAGGCACTATCCTCGAACGCCGCAGCAGAGACTGACAAGAACACACTTAGCTCCATTTGCAACACAAGATATGGCAAACGAACAAAAAGACTCATGGCTCACACGGCAACTGTTACGCCCACTCTGGCTCATTGCCTTCATAGCAGCCTGTGTGGTTGTTGCAGCATTGTGCGCCCGCGATTGCGTCAACTCCGGCGAAAAGTTTGTCGAGCTCACCATAGACGAGAACAAGTCAATAGACATCACTCCCCAACAGATACGCAGCATCGAGCGCATTGGGCAGTGGGAGTTCCTCAGCATTGCCGACGAGGAACTCGTTGACACCACACGCCGGCGCCTGTTGGGCAGCGACGACCAGTTGGCACGCATCTACCGTGGCACACTACGCCTTGGTATCGACCTATCAAAGTGTAGCGAAGGCTGGCTGGTGGCGAGCGGTGACAGCGTAAGCCTCACCGTGCCAGGAGTGCAGCTGTTGTCGGAACATTTCATCGACGAGGCTCGCGTCGTGGCATTCTATGAGAGTGGGTCATGGTCGGCTCGCGACAAGGATGCCCTCTACCACCGTGCTGCACGCATCATGAAGGCACGTTCGCTGACATCCGAGAATTATGCTCGTGCCGAGGCCAATGCCACCGAACAACTCACCGCCCTGATGCGCTCATTTGGCTTCAGGACGGTGGTGGTGAAGTTCGGAGAGTGACACCTATTTATCTGTGTGTCAGGAACGTATTAGGCTAGGCTGTATTCCTTTTTTTCAGAGAATTGTCCAACGCCTTTGCCAGGGCGTGCATGTCGGCATAGACGCGGTCGGCACCGGCCGCCCACAACGTGGCGTCGGGCAGAGGGCCGGTGTTCACCGCTATGGTGAAGATGCCGGCCGCATGGGCCGCCTCCACGCCAAGGGGCGCGTTCTCCACCACCACGGCCTCGTCGGCACTGATGCCGGCCTTCTGCAGGCCGATGAGATAGGGTTCGGGGTCGGGTTTGCCGCGCTTGACGTCGAAGGCCGTCACCATCAGCTCGCGCCTGAACATGCCGGGGAAGTGGCGGTTGAGGTTGTCGAGCAGCGAGTGCTGGCCCGAACCCGTCACGATGACGCGCTGCAGGCCACGGGCGCGCACACGCTCCAGCACGTCGCACACGCCGGGCATGACGGGCGCCTCGCCACGAGCCAGGAAATACTCGTTGAAGATGGCGCTCTTGGCAGCGTAGATGGAACGAATCTCCTCCTCAGTGGCATTGCGGCCCCATGTGCGTTGAGCCAGCGCATTGATGGTGCCGGCGCCGGTGCGGCCCTCGTTCATATACACCTCCTCTGCCGTCATGCTAAGGCCGAAGCGTCCGACGGCCTTAACCCAGGCAAAGGCATGGCCCGGCATGCTGTCGAACAGCACGCCGTCCATGTCGAATAAGAAAGCCTTCGTCATTAGCCGAGACGCTGCTTGATGGCTGCCGTTTCGGCCTCGTAGCCTGGCTTGCCCAGCAGGGCGAACATGTTCTTCTTGTATGCCTCCACGCCAGGCTGGTTGAAGGCGTTGACGCCGAGCAGCTGGCAGTGGATGCCGCATGCGCGCTCGAAGAAGTAGATGAGCTGTCCCAGGTGGTAGGCATCGAGGCGGTCTATGGCGATGCGTATGTTGGGCACGCCGCCATCCACGTGGGCCAGCTGTGTGCCCAGCTCGGCCATCTTGTTCACCTCGTCCACGCGCTTGCCGGCCAGGAAGTTGAGGCCGTCGAGGTTCTCGTCGTCGCTGGGGAAGAGCAGCGTGTGCTCGGGCGTCTGCACGCTGACGACGGTCTCGAAGATGGTGCGCTCGCCGTCCTGGATCCACTGGCCCATGGAGTGGAGGTCGGTGGTGAGATCCACGCTGGCGGGGTAGATGCCCTTCTTGTCCTTGCCCTCGCTCTCGCCGAAGAGCTGCTTCCACCACTCGGACATGAAGTGGAGCTTGGGCTGGTAGTTGGCCAGGATCTCTATCTTCTTGCCGGCCTCATAGAGGGCATAGCGCGTGGCGGCGTAGCAGGCGGCGGGGTTCTCGGCAAAGGGCGCTGAGGCCGTCTGTTCCATGTCCTGTGCGCCCTTGACGAGCTGGTCTATGTCCATGCCTGCCACGGCGATGGGCAGCAAACCCACGGGTGTGAGCACCGAGAAGCGGCCGCCAACGTTGTCGGGGATTATGTAGCTCTTGTAGCCCTCCTTGTCGGCACAGGTGCGGGCAGCGCCGCGCTTGGCGTCGGTGATGGCCACGATGACCTTGCGGGCCACGTCCTTGCCCATCTGCTCCTCGCACTGCTTCTTGAGCAGACGGAAGGCGAGGGCCGTCTCCGTCGTGGTGCCGCTCTTGCTGATGTTGATGACGCCGAACTTCTTGCCCTTGAGGTAGGTGGTTAGCTCGCTGAGGTAGTCCTCGCCGATGTTGTTGCCGGCAAAGAGGATGACGGGGCCATTGCCCCCCACGAGCCACTGGAAGCTGTTCGACAGGGCCTCGATGACGGCCTTGGCACCAAGGTAGCTGCCGCCGATGCCAGCCACCACAACGGCCTCACACTCCGAGCGCAGCACCTGGGCCGTGGCCTTGATGTCGGCCAGGAACTCAGGGGTGATGCTGCTAGGCAGGTGCAACCACCCCAGGAAATCGTTGCCGGGGCAGGTGCCGTCCTCGAGTGTCTTCTGTGCCTCTGCCACGCGGGTGGCGAGGCCGTTGATGGTCTCTGTGCTCACGAAGGGAGCCACTTTGCTGATGTCTAATTTAAGCATAATTGTGATTGTGTGTGATAAAAGATATATAAAAGTGGGTTATAGGCTTTCGACCTTGAGGGCTGTGACGCGGCTGCGCAGGGCGGCGTCGGTGCTCTGGAGCGGGAAGCGCAGCGTGCGAATCATCCTGAAGGGTTTGTTCTTGGGGAAGAGGCGCACGTCGGGGGCCAGCGTCTCGGTGAGACGGCCGTTGACGTAGAGACGCGTCTCGCGGTTGTCGCCCTCGATGGCTATGTGCTCCGTGGCCCCGGGGCGTATGGCGTGGCGGAAGCTGAAGAGGTAGCCGTCGCGGCAGAAGCCCAGGCGGCCGGTGACGGGGTCGGAGATGTAGAACTCGGCGTCGCCGTTGCGGAAGAGGGCCGTGCCGCGCGCCTCGGCTTTGCCCTCGACGGTGAAGCTCACGCGGTAGGGCCAGCCGATGTGGGGTATGTCGCGGTGCGACGCCGGTGCAACGGTCTGCTCCTGCAGCACGGTGCCGGCGGGGTGGCGCCCGAGGTCGTCGATGCCGGGTGCCTCGCCGACGGCGGCCGCGAGGCGCTGCCACTCGTCGCACGAGCGCAGCGTGTCGGCCCTCCATGTCTTCTCGGCCACCACCTGCATGGCGGGGAAGAGACGGTGGTGAATGTCGGCCACGGCTATGCCGTTGCCCACGATGTCGTTCCACACGGCAAACATGCCGCCCTCCAGCTGCGGGTCGCGCTCGGCAAGGCGCTTGTTGCCAATCTGTGCCGGCGTCCACGACGAGTACAGCCGCTTGATGTTGAGATAGTCGCTGTAGTAGCCGGCGGCAGGCACGATGTAGGTCATGCCGTCGGGGATGGACAGCAGACGGTAGCCCAGCGAGTGCATGGAGTCGGGCTCGGCATAGCCGTTGCTCCAGCAGAACATCAGCACGTTGTCAACCTTCACGGGGGTAGTGCCGCGGGCATGTGTCAGCGAACCCCACAACGCGGCCTGCTTGCCGTGGGCCTCCACGGTGTGGATGAGGTGGTCGGTCAGCGCGCGGAACTGTTCCACGGTCTCGCTGCGGCGGTTGCTGTATTCGTCGGTGCCGATGTGTACGCGCGGCCCGGCAAAGGTGGGTGACGGTCCCTCCATGTATTCGGCAAAGAGGCTGTCAACGAACGGGATGACATCGGGGTTGCTCAGGTCGAGGTGGTCCATGCCAAACTCCTTGCTGCCGAGCGAGGGACGGTAATGAGTGAAGGCGAGGCTGTGGGCCGGCACGTCGATCTCGGGGATTATCTCCACGCCCATGGCGGCAGCGTCAAGAACGAACTGCCGGAACTCGGCCTTGGTGTAGCTGCCGTCCTCGGCGGTGAGGCCGGGGAAGCGCTCGCTCTCGAGGCGGAAGGCGGCGTATGTCTCCGCCCAGTCGTCGTGGAAGTAGGCCGGGAAACCGTTGTCGTTGAGATGCACGCTGAGGGTGTTCATCTTGTAGTAGGCCATGGTGCGCACCAGCCGCCGCAGGTATGTCAGGGGGATGTACTTGCGGCCGCAGTCGAGCATGATGCCACGCATGGGATAGTCGGGCCGGTCGGCGATGTGGCCGCACGGGAGGGTGAGGAGCGACGAGGCCGACAGCGGCGCACGGGCATCGCGGCGCGCCATCTGCAGGAGCGTCTGCACGGCGTGCATGGCTCCGCGCTCAGTGGCCTGGATGCGTGTGTGGCGGCCTATGTCGATGGTGTAGCCCTCGTCGCCGAGGCGGCGCTGCGGCTTGTAGGCTAGGAGGATGTCGCCGGCAGCGGCCTTGCCGGAGGTCACCACGGGCAACGTGTGAGATGTCAGCGTGCGCAGGTCGGCGACCAGCGATGTGGCAGCGGCCGCCAGCCGCGCGTCGGCACACACGATGCGCGAGTGCGCACCGATGGACATTGTGCCTGTGGCGCCGCGCCACTCGCGTATGGAAGGGATGGTGAATGGCCGGGGATTCACCTCGGCGCGGGCCGCGAGAGTCGTGCCCAGCAACAGTGCTGCGGTGAGGATTTTCTTTATCATGATGCGCTGTGTGGTGTGAATTGGTGATACTATGGCTGGCTCCTGTCATCGTCCCAGACATCGAACGTCTTGGGCGTCCATGGCCTAGAGCTTAAAATTGCGGAAATACTTGTTGTAGAGTTCCTGAGCCACGGCAATCTCGTTGCCGGAGGGCGTGGCGCTGAAGGTGCCGAAGGCGTAGGGCGCTTCGGCTGGGAGGTAGGTGTTGATGGCGCCGGAGGTGCCGGTGGCAAACGGCCATTCGTAGTCCTGGAACCAGCTCTGCGACGTGTAGCCGTTATCGAAGAAGGCTTTCCATCGCGGATAATAGTAGGATGAGAGCAGGCCTTGCCACTCACGGTTGGCATAGTCGTGGAGACCGCCGTTCTCGCATTGGGCGCGGTCGCCCCATGTGGTGAGCAGCATGCGTGCGTTCTGCTCATAGAGAGCCTTCTCGGCGACGGTGGTGCCAAGGGCGCGTGCGGCCTCCGTCCATCGGCCCAGACGCAGCTCACGGCGCGTGCCGACGAGGCGGTCCTGGTCGAAGATGAGCTCCAGGAAGCGGTCTGCCAGCGCCAGACGCTGTGCGCCGGTGGCAGCCTGCACCTGCGCCAGCAATTCCTTGCCGTAGTCGGCCATGGCCTGCCGGGCCAGGTCGATGAGGTCGTAGCGGTAGTTCTCGTTGTCGGCGAGGGCGTCGCTGACGGAGAGCATCTCATACAGGGCCGTGCGCACATCGGCGATGTCCCAGTACCACGTGGAGTTGGCCCAGCTGCTCACGGTGCCGGCGGTGAGCGAGGGTCGCATGAGGAACACGCTCTCCGTGGTGCCTTGCTGCGCGTTGTTGGGACACTGGTATATGCCTGCTGCCAGGCGCGTCCAGGCAGAAAGGACGGTAGCGTAGGCGTCGTCGGAGGGTGTCAGGCCGTAGCGCATGTGGACGTAGTCGGCCGTCCACGTCTGGCGGGTGTAGTCGGTGGTGGTCCACGGCAGGGCATAGAGCAGGTCGTAGAGCACGGCGTTGTTCTCTATGCCCTCGGGGATGGCGCCGATGCCCACGAGCTTGTTCGCGGCCTTGCCGTTGCGGGCAGCATAGAAGCAGCTGATGATGCGGTCCAGGCGCCCGAACAGACCCACGTTGCCGCCGAAGTTAGATACCTGGCCCCACACCCAGTCATGGTTCTCGCCGCCGGACGTGGTGTGCTGGCCGCTGCACTGGGTGTCGGCATACTGGTCGCCGTGGAGGTCCAGGATGATGAGCCGTCCGCGAGGGATGGCATGTGTGAGCGTGGTAGTGGGGTTGTCCTGCCAGTGCTGCGCCACCCACACGGCATCGGCGTCATACGCCTGCAGTGCGTCCCACATGGCAGTGACGGAGGCTGAAGCGCTGGTGACGCCACTTGGCACGCCACCCTCATGGAAGGGGTCGATGGCATAGAAATGCGTCGCACAGACGTCGCCGTACAGCGCCTCAAAGGCAGAATAGTAGTTGGCGGCGAACTCCTTCAGCCGCTGGGTGTTGTTGACGAAATACGGACGGACGAAGGAGCACCAGTTGCCGCCGTTGACGATGTCGGAGGACGTCCATCCCGTGATGGTGGCGGCATCGGCCTGCGAGAGGAAGTCCTTGGGAATCATGCCCACATAGCCGGGGATGACGGGCGACATGCCGAAGTCCTTCATGCGCCGGAAGATGTTGCGGGCCAGCGTCTGCTGCTGCGCATACCAGCTCTCGGGCTGCGGACCGCCCCAGGCGGTGAGGTTGTTCATGAAGAACCAGCCGTAGTAGGCGCTGCCCGAGACGAAGGTGTTCACCTCGTCGAGGGTGTAGCCGTAGGTCTCCATCAGGACATGCTTCCACACGCACTCCATGCCCGTGATGGCCAGCGGCATGTTCACGCCGTGGAGAGCCATCCAGTCCAGCTCACGCTGCCAGCGCTCCCAGTCCCAGAACGCCATGGAATAGCTGTATGTGCAGAAGTTAAGGTAGTAGCGCCAATCGACGCTGGCAGTGTGCGTCTCCGCTGCACACACGGGCAGCGTGGCGGGCAACACACCCGTGGGCGAGTTCCACGAGATGTCGATGCCTGCATAGTGCTGAAGGTACCAGTTGATGCCCGTGGCCACGGCGATGGCGTCCGAGCCACTGACACTCACGCGCGAACCATCGCAGCCGATGGTGAACTGCTGCTTGGCTTCGCCGGTGATGCTGTATTCAAATTTGGCCGCATCGCCATTCGTGGGCAGTATGCGGGCAAGCATGTCGCCAATGGGGTCGGCTGCCATGGGGTATGTCACTCCGAGCGCCAGCATGAGGATTGTCAGTAACCGTTTCATTCGTATTATAATTAATGTTTGCGCGCGCGCAAGAATGAGGTCATCTGAAACTGTCTGTGAGCAACTTTATCTCTATCGTGGGTGCGATACGCTCGTAGAGGATGTTATATACGGCATCGAGGATTGGCATGTTCACGTGCAGATGGCGGTTGATGTCCTTCATGCATTTGGTGCCGAAATAGCCCTCGGCAATCATCTCCATCTCTATCTGTGCACTCTTCACGCTATAGCCCTGACCTATCATCTGGCCAAAGACACGGTTGCGCGAAAACTGGCTATAGCCTGTCACAATGAGGTCGCCCATATAACAGCTCTCGAAGATGCTGCGCTGGATGGGATGCACCGTTGACAGGAAACGGTTCATCTCCTGCAACGCGTTAGCCATGAGCACAGCCTGAAAGTTGTCGCCGTACTTCAGACCTCGACAGATACCGGCGGCGATGGCATAGACGTTCTTTAGCACGGAGGCGTACTCGATGCCTATCACATCGCGGGATGTCTTGGTCTTGACGTAGCCTGAAGCCATCATATCAGCAAACTGCTCTGCCTTATCCTCGTCAGAACAGCCCACAGTAAGATATGTCAGGCGACCCAGCGCCACCTCCTCGGCATGCGACGGCCCGGCGAGCACAGCAAGGTTCTCATCGGGAACATTGTAGGCTTGATGGAAATACTCTGAGACGCAGAGATTCTCTTCTGGCACAATGCCTTTAATGGCTGTGACGTTGAACTTGTCGCGCAGACGCACCTTGAGCTTCTTAAGGTGGCTCTTGAGGTAGGGCGACGGCGTAACCCACAGTAACGTGTCAGAATTGGAGATTACCTCATTGATGTCGGATGAGAAATTAATGCGCTCGATGTCGAAATGCACTCCGGTGAGGTAAGCCGGGTTGTGGCTCAGGCGCCGGAATTCCTCAATGCGGTCGTCACGGCGCATATACCACCAGATGCTGTCGTTCTTCTCCAGCATCATCTTGGCGATGGCCGTTGCCCAGCTACCGCTACCGAGGATGGCTATCTTACCTATGCTGTCCACTGTGTTATGGCATCTTGTGACGGACGCTCCACGTCGAGCTTGTATTTCTTTACAATCTCAATAATCTGCTGTTGAATCTTCGCAGGAGCCACACCCTTGAGGGTAGAGATGAGGTTATAGCCGGCCTTACGCAAGATTGGTATCATGTCTGCGGGAACACCCAGAGCGAGGAAAGCCTCATCCTTGTCGCGAGGAGCCTTCAGCTCGGGCTTCATCTGGGGGAAGAGCATAATCTCGCCGATGGCGAACTTACCCGTCATGAGCATGGTGAGGCGGTCTATACCGATGCCGATGCCGCTCGTGGGCGGCATACCATATTGAAGGGCACGCAGGAAGTCATGGTCGATGATCATCGCCTCGTCATCGCCTTTCTCGGCCAGACGCATCTGCTCCTTGAAGCGCCATTCCTGATCGATGGGATCGTTGAGCTCGCTGTATGCATTGGCGAGCTCCTTGCCGTTGACCATCAGTTCAAAGCGCTCGGTGAGACCTGGCTTTGAGCGATGCATCTTCGTCAGCGGCGACATCTCCACGGGATAGTCGGTGATGAAGGTGGGCTGGATGAACGTCCCCTCACAGAACTCGCCGAAGAGTTCGTCGATGAGCTTGCCCTTGCCCATCGTCTCATCGACCTCCATGCCCTTGGAGAGGCAGAAGGCGCGGATCTCGTTCTCGCTCTTGCCATCGCAGTCGAAGCCCGTCTTCTCACGGATGGCATCGAGGATGGGCAGACGACGATAGGGAGCCTTGAAACTGATGACGGTGCCGTCAATCTCAACTTCAGGCTTGCCGTTGACGGCGGTGCAGATCTCTTCAAGCATGCGCTCGGTGAACGACATCATCCAGTTGTAGTCCTTGTAGGATACATAGAGCTCCATGCAGGTGAACTCGGGGTTGTGGGTCTTGTCCATGCCCTCGTTGCGGAAGTTCTTGCCCATCTCATAGACGCCCTCGAAGCCGCCTACAATGAGACGTTTCAGATAAAGCTCCGTGGCGATGCGCATGTACATATCCTGATTCAAGGCATTGAAATGGGTGATGAACGGACGGGCCGATGCCCCTCCGGCGATACTCTGCAGTATAGGTGTCTCCACCTCTGTGTAGCCTGCTTCATCGAGGATGCGACGCATGGTGCGGACAATGATGGCACGCTTCTCAAAGGTCTCCTTCACACCGGCATTCACCACAAGATCGACATAGCGTTGACGGTAGCGCAGTTCGGGGTCGTCAAACGAGTCATAGACATTACCGTCGGCATCGGTCTTGACGACGGGCAGGGGTTTCAGAGACTTGCTCAGTACGGTCATTTCCATCACATGGACGCTAATCTCGCCCGTCTTGGTGCGGAACACATAGCCCTTAACACCTATGAAATCGCCAAGGTCGAGTAGCTTCTTGAACACAACATTGTACATGTCCTTGTTTTCGCCCGGACAGATGGCATCACGTTGCACATAAATCTGAATGCGGCCCTTGGAATCCTGCAACTTGGCAAAACCGGCCTTGCCCATAATACTCTTGCTCATGATGCGCCCGGCGATGCTCACCAGAGGGCTGTTCTCGGCTGTTGCAGTCTCACGCACATCATTGCCTTCATCGTCCTTACCGACGACGGGAAGGTCAACGAAGTCATTGACAATGTCCGTGCTCCAAGCTGTCACAGGGAATTCAGCAGCGGGATAAGGCTCAATGCCCATATCGCGCAAAGTTTGCATATTCTGACGGCGAACTATCTCCTGTTCGCTCAACTCCAATACTTTCAAGTCCATAATTAAATATTTCTTTTTCGTGTTTTTTTACTACAATCTGCCATTCGCAGAAATCGTGAAGGTCTCATCACAACGCCACATGCGGTTTAGCATGTTAAGGGGTAGAGAGCATCATCGGCTGCGTCCAGCTAAGCTTTTGCGGTGCAAAGATACATATTAATACTGACAAAGCATTAGTTTTCCTCAAGGATTCGTTTCTCTTTAAGAAACTTTATGAGACTGTGCTTACGCTGTGCCGGTCTTACAGCACGACTCTCACCCGCAACGGGTGGCGCAGCATGGCTTTCGGTGAAGTTTATTGATGAAACGTCCCTTTAAGGTGCGTTCTACAAATTAGCTTTGGATTGCTCATAGGCTTTTTCGAGCAGGTTGGACTTCAAGCCCGCCGAAGCGTAGCGGGCTACGGTTCTTCGCGCTCGACCTTTGGTCGCTTTGCACAGCAAAGAAGTGTCGAAGCGACCAAAGGTCGAGCGCAAGGGGTTGGAGGCAAAGATGCCGAAACCTCGTGCGAGGTGAGTGGAATAAAGCTTGCTTTAATCCCCGAGCCGAGGCCGAGATTATCCAAAAGAGGCAAGAGCAAACAAAGATAATTCAAAGAGAATTTATTAAAACATACCTTAAGAAAGACCTTAACAAAAAGCTCACAATTTAGGTCAAAAAACATAGCCCTACTTACGCGAAAATGCATTATCTTTGTCGCCGGATATCAAGATGTATGCTCTGCACAGCCGCCATCATCTCAACAAATCAGTAGGTATCTCACCTGACTTCCACCTGTCTCAATCAATATCTTTATAAACTCACAAAAACATCAAGAACATGAAAGAGCAACTTATTCAGCAGTCCTACGAGATTGCACGTGAACGCTATGCTGCCATCGGCGTTGATACCGACAAGGCTATCACCGAACTGGAAAAGACACAGATTTCCCTGCACTGCTGGCAGACGGATGATGTCGTAGGCTTCGAACGCAACGATGCCCTCAGCGGCGGCATACAGACCACTGGCAACTACCCCGGACGTGCCCGCAACATCGATGAGGTGCGCAAGGACATCGAATTCGTGAAGACGTTGCTGGCAGGCAACCATCGTCTGAATCTGCATGAGATCTACGGCGACTTCGGCGGCAAGTTTGTGGATCGCGACCAAGTGGAAGTTAAGCACTTCGAGAGTTGGATGCAGTGGGCCAAAGAGAACAACATGAAGCTGGATTTCAACTCTACCAGCTTCTCACACCCCAAGAGCGGCGAGCTCACCCTCTCCAACCCCGACCCCGCCATCCGCGAGTTCTGGATTGAGCATACAAAGCGTTGCCGTCGCATAGCCGATGCCATGGGCAAAGCCCAAGGCGACCCCTGCATCATGAACATCTGGGTGCACGACGGCTCTAAGGACCTCACCGTACAGCGCAAGAAGTATCGTGAGATTCTCGTCGACAGCCTCGACAAGATTATGGAAGAAGACCTGCCCGACATGAAGGCTTGCTTCGAGGCCAAGCTCTTCGGCATCGGACTCGAGAGTTACACCGTGGGTAGCCACGACTTCTACACTGCCTACTGCGCCACCCGCAAGCAGATGTACACCCTCGACACGGGTCACTACGAACAGACGGAGAACGTCTCCGACTTCGTATCAACTTTGTTGATGTACGTGCCGGAACTGATGTTGCATGTCAGCCGCCCCGTGCGTTGGGACAGCGACCACGTGACCATCATGAACGACCAGACACTCGATCTCTTCAAGGAACTCGTGCGTGCCGACGGCCTCCATCGTGCACACATCGGCCTCGACTACTTCGACGCCAGTATCAACCGTATCGGCGCTTACATCGTCGGCACTCGTGCCACACAGAAGTGTGTGCTCCAAGCCCTGCTTGAGCCCCTTGCCAAACTGCGTGACTACGAAGACAACGGACAATACTTCGAGCGCCTCGCCCTCCTCGAAGAAGCCAAGTCGCTACCCTTCGGCGCCGTCTTCGACTACTTCAACCTCAAGAACGGCGTGCCCGTGGGCGAGGAATTCATCCCCGCCATTCAGGAGTACGAGAAGAACGTGACCAGCAAGCGATAAGCTAGCCCACTGCCCCCCTTCACCTTCGCCATATACGACCTCACGTGTATGGGAACGGAGAAGGGGTTATACAGTTTTACATGTCCACTACGCAAGCTATATATATATGGACGATAGTATTCGCGAAAGTCTCATCACCAAGTGTCAGCAACTGTCCGAGGGATGGAATGCCCGCGCCCTGAATGTGCTGGCATGGCTGACGAAAGACGTCGAAGGAAGACTGCTACCGCTCATCAATGGTGCAACCGACGTGCGGCGGACACCCAACTGTGGTCCGCAAACATCAATTCTGATTGAAGAGATGCTCACAAGACTACGCCCCTATTATGACCGACTCATGCAAATGGACGGCAGCGACGAGTCAGATGACAGCTTGCTCTATGTGCAATTTGGGGCACCACAGTTCCGTTTTCCCACATATAGCTATCACATGGAACGTCGCATCCAATCCACCTTCGAAAAGATGGTGGATTCTGTATGCAACGCACGGGCAAAGCGCCTCATACGTAAGCACTTCAAGCAGTACCGCGATACAGAGCCTTACCTGAACGATGCCACTCCCATCTAGGGCCTCTACTTTCGAAATGGTATCGCGAGACACGAAACAAACTGGACCAGCTGGATGAATTCCGCAGATACCACTTCGGGCGCATCGGGCAGCAACCACCCGCCAAGCCCCACCAGCAACTTTCCTTCGACTTTGGCGAAGAGTGAATGCGTAAAGATAGCAATGGCCATCTCCACAAGGTTTCATGTAGGGCGTTGATATAAAATGAAAAAGACAAATTGAATCATGGCACATTACTCAACAACTATAAGAGAAGAAGAACTGAAGAACTTGGTCAAAGAAGACTGGTTCGCAGGTTACGATACAGCCCGCATCGTTGGGGATATCGATTTCTATGTCGGCAAAGATGCTCAAACATATGTATGGGGTGAAGCAAAGAAGGGTGTGAAGAAGGACATCTATACTTCTTTTGTGCAGCTTATACTAACCATTGGCAAGGCCAAGACATATAGTAAGGCAGAACAACTGCCTACATATCTGTGCAGTTTCGATGCCGAAAAAATAGGTTTTGTGCTATACGACAGCATCAGCGAGGTGTTTGAACAGAATGACTTCAATTGGAATGTCACTCCAAGTAACCACAACACCAAAGAATTTGTTCAGCTCTATTCTATGCTGCATGACCAATTAGCTGACATCATCCAAGTCTATGATTTCGACAGGCAGGCTGAAAGCTTACGATACTTCATCCGTTCTTCTTTCGTGCTAGGGAAACACAAAATCCCCAAGGTTGCCATTAACAAGAACAATTTCCCCCATGTGTATCGCAAATGGCATTCTGAAGTACTTGGTACGCTCGCCGTTGACTGGGAGTCACTGAGGGAAATTGGTATTTATGAGCATGACTTCTTCTTGGCTGACTTAATCAGTGAGAACGGAAAAACCATTCCACAGAAGTTATCCGTCTTATTGAAGAATAACATATACAATGTCGTAGTTGACAAGATGAAGTCAAGTGCGTTGTTTGCAAACTTTGGCTTCAACGACGGACAAAAAGCACACCGACAATTCTGGCAACGCTATAAACGACCACCTAAAGAAGAATACAGAGACTACATCATCGAACGTGCTGACAGATTAAAACCTAAAGACGTGCGTGAGTCTCATGGCGCATTCTTCACTCCTCCTGCATGTGCTGAACTGGCTCAACAATACATCGCTGAGGTGCTGGGCGAAAACTGGCAGGAAGAATATTACGTGTGGGATTGTGCCGCAGGCACGGGCAATCTGCTGGCAGGACTCATCAACACTCGCAACTTATGGGCCTCAACGCTTGAAAAAGGTGATGTTGACATCATGAAAGAGCGTATTCAAGGATGCTTAAATCTTTTTGAGAACCATGTATTTCAGTTCGATTTTGTCAATGACGCCCTACTCGATCAGATAGGTGATAATGGCAAGGTGATGAAATCGAAAGTGCCAGATGACCTGCAGGCCATCATCAGCAACCCCGAAGAACTAAAGAAGCTGGTCATCTTCATAAACCCACCTTATGGGGAGGGTGATAACCGTAGAGGTGAAGGACGCAGCGGAATCGCTGACAACACTTTCGTCTATAGGGAATTTGGCGAGGATTTAGGTTATACGAAACGAGAGTTGTACATCCAATTCCTATATCGTATTTACAAACAGATTCCCGGTGCTATCATTGCCGACTTCTCCAAGCTAAAGAATCTGCAGGCACCGAAGTTCAGGCAGTTCAGAGCCGCGTTTGAGGCTTCGCCAAAAGCCATGTTCATCGTTCCTGCTTACATCTTTGACAATGTAGATGGTGAGTTCCCTATAGGCTTCAAGATATGGGACACTTCCGTTAAGCAACACTTCGACCAGATCGTGGCTGATGTCTATGAGGGAAAGACGCTGATGCCCGCAGGGCAGAAGACAGTTGTCTGCTATGACGGACGTCCGTTGATTAACGACTGGGCAATGACTTTCCGCGAAGAAGGCATTCAGGGAACAACAATAGCGACGGTTATTGGTGTAGGTAATGACTTTCAGAACCAGCGAACAGTCCGTTTCGAGCGTCCCAATCGGCCATGGAATCACCAATTCCAGTGGCAGGTGTATTCCGACAATTTTCTGGCTACTTGTGTTTATGTTGCCGTCCGGTTGATACCTGAAGCCAATTGGATTAACGACCGCGACCAGTTCCTTGCGCCAAAGGACGAATGGGCCGATGATGAACTATTCCAAACAGATTGTCTAACTTACGCTATCTTCAATACCAAGAACAATGTGCGTTCGGCAGATGGAACAAACCATTGGCAACCATTTACTGAAAAACAACTAGGGCTGACCCAGGCATTACCCAGTCATTTCATGACAGACTTCATGGCAGGAAAGGCAAAATGTTTCTCCATTCCTCCGTTCAGCCACTTTGCCAACAAAAAACTCACCTTCAGTGATACTGCCCAAGCTGTCTTTGATGCAGCTCTCCCTCTTTGGCAATACTACCACGCGCAACCCGATGCTAATCTGAATGCATCCTACTACGATATCAGGGAGTATTTCTGCAAGCGTGATAAAAAGGGGAGACTGAACTCAAAGAGTACTAATGAGAAGTATAATCAATTGCATGAGGAATTGCGCAAGACTCACAGGGAACTGGGGAGACATATAGAACCAAAGATTTATGAATATGAGTTCTTAATTAGATAGAGAAAGCGAAAAAAGATAAAACGAAAAAAAACATAGAGATCAGTGGAATAGCTCCCCGATTCTCCTCAATAAAATGTAATTTCTGTAACAACAGAATAACGGTATAACGAGATAACGGTATAACGAGATAACGGTATAACGAAGAAACGAAAACCAATATGATTGAAATCAACCGATTCGGCTACTTCTGGCTTGACACATGGGTGCTGGCTAATGTGATTCAACTGGCGACGCAGGACTTCTGCATCCGCTATCTGAACCACACTAACGACCCATGTGGACGACAGTTCGACCAGATGACGCAGGCGGCACGTTCGGCTCCTGCCAACATCGCCGAAGGGAACTCACGGCACTCCACATCGAAGGAGACGGAAATGAAGCTCACGGACGTGGCTCGTGCAACACTTTCCGAACTGGCCAACGACTATCTTAACTGGCTGCTGCGGCAAGAGTGTATTCCATGGTCGGTAAATTCGCCGGAGTACCAAGTCGTAAACAGAGTGCACCTGGACCGACCTGATTACAAGGACGATGTGTTGCACAAAAGCAGCATCCACATCCTCGCGCAGAAACACAAATTCGACACATGGCTCAACAGTAGCGATTCCGTAACCGCAGCCAACTGCCTGCTGGTTCTCTGCAACCGTCTCATCCTGATGCTGGGACGACAGATAGAGCGCCAGTTAGAAACGTTCAGGGCTGAGGGTGGCTTTACCGAAGGGCTTACCGCCGAACGTCTCACTTACCGCACTCAGCAAAGTATCCAAACAGATGCTCCCACCTGCCCCCAATGCGGCAAGCCGATGATCAAGCGCGTGGCAAAGAAAGGCATCAACTCCGGCCGGGAGTTCTGGAGCTGCAGCGACTATCCTGCTTGCAATGGGACGAGAAATGTGATTTGAAAACTGCGGGATAACGATGATGCCGAAATAACGATATGACGGAATAACGATATAACGGGATAACGGGATAACGTTATAACGCCGAATTCCCGAATCCCAGAATAACGACATAACGTCATTAATCAAACCTCATGGCAAAGAATAAGAAGAAAAAGAGTCAGGGTGGCGGGCAGCAGTTCCTCTCGCCAGAAAGATACCTGAAGGAGCGGGCGCGCTTGCTGCCCATCGGCAAGTGCTACATCAACGACGATGCCGACGAGGCGAGCATGGCACAGATCATTGTCACCAGAACCCACACCGGCGGACGCATCAGCATGGCCGTATTCCTCGTTGATATGCTCTGTTTAGGCGTCAAGGACACCTACTATCGTCTGCGCATGGACGAAGAGGAACTGGAGGAACTCATGGACCGGCAGCCGCTGGAATGGAACGAGTGCAGCTACGAGGAAGCCCACAACCGCATCTTTGGCGCCATCGCCTTCGCCGAGGAAGCCGGCATAGAGCCGCACAAGGACTTCCGGCTCACGCAATATATGCTGGAAGAGGACAACGACGACATACCGCTCATAGAATATGAATATGGCAAGGACGGTAAGCACTTCCTCGTCTGCCACAGCAACCTCGAAGCCAGCCGCTACCTGCCCACGCTGCGGAAGCACCTGGGCGATGACTTTGAATACATCATTGCCGACCACGACGAAGACCCCTTCGACGACGATGAGGACTACGAGGGTGAAGATATCAGACCCGTCTTCCTTAAAGACTGCATAGCAGATATAGATTCCGAGCAATTGACGGGCATGGCTTTCGGTCTGGGAATAGAGATAGACCCCGCAGCCAGCATCGAAAAGCAGCGCAAGCAGTACATCAAAGGAATCTTAGAGGATCCGACGGAGACACTCATGCGGCTACCTAACGACGACCTTGCGATGCTGGAGGAGCTGGCAGACCATGCGGATGAAGACCGCATAGTATGGTATCCGAATAACACCTTAGAGCCACTGATGTACCACTACGGTCTAATTGAATATGATGACGAAGAGCCGGACGGAACTTATTACCAGGTGACCGAGGACTTCTGGAAAGCCGTGCGCCCACACTTGAAAGAGGTGGAGAAGGAGGAAGCCAATCAAGCTCGTCTGTCCGTGGAAGGCATCATCACGGGAGCCGTCAATCTGTATGGTTGCATCAGCCTGAAAGAGACCAAGCATCTCTTGGCTGAAATAATGGAAATGCCCCATGAAGCTGCTGAAGAACTATTCGATATGGTTTTAGGACACTCAGCTCTGCTGCCTTTCCTGCTCCATCCGATGACACAAGACACGGAAGCCATAAAAGCATCCTACGACACAAATATGGCTTTCACCTCACGCTTCGGATGGGATTCAACACAGGACCTTGTCAAATCCATCGCCCAGCGCGACGATAAGATTCCTGCCCGCCGCGCGTTCACCATGAAGGAGATCATTATGGCCGGAGCCACTATACCAGTCATCCCTAACGAGCAGCAGAAAGACTTCACACACTTCCTCTGCTCCCGTCTCGGCTATGACAAGGATTCTGCACAGCTCATATGCCACAACCTATGGCTACACGCACAGCACGAAGAGGATCCCGACAACCCACACGGCACCTACCTCGACTACTTCACCAAGAAGGTCATCGCTGAAGCGAAGAAAAAGCCACAGCTGTCCGTCATCAATGAGGGCATGAAAGCATTACAGGCATACATGAATGCTATGCCCCGCTGGATGCTTAAGGGACACACTCCCAAGGAGATTGGAAATTGAATGAGCGGAACAGCGAAGTTTCAAATAACGAAATTTCGACATAACGGTATTACGATATAACGGTATTACGACATTACGAAAATCAAATATCCAACACCCAATGAGTAAAAAGACATCATCACTGAAGAGCACCATCGCGGTGTCTCTGAACAACTACCTCGACGCCGGTGCCATCGTCGCCGGCGCCAGCGGCATCACGCTATGGAAGAATTACCTGGACCTGAGCGAGATGCATCTCGGATGGCTGAACGCTATCAGCGCCAACGCACTGGGTGCCGCCATCGGCGCCATCATCGGCGGCTTCCTGGCCGACAAGTTCGGGCGCAAGTTCATCTTCACCTACAACCTGTTGGTTTATATGCTGGGCGTGCTCATAGTCATGCTCTCCACGAACTTCCCCATGCTGCTGTGCGGCTTCCTCATCACGGGCATCTCCGTGGGTGTCGGCGTGCCGGCTTCATGGACGTACATCTCCGAGAGTTCCGAGGTGAACAACCGCGGCCGCAACATTTGCATCTCGCAGATGTCATGGGGCATAGGCCCGATGGTCATCCTGTTCCTGGGTATGCTCTTCGCCCCCGGCGGCTATCTGTTCAGTTGGGTGGAGACGATAGGCCATGCCATCGGCGGCAGCGACCTCAGCGGCCATGCCCTCGACGTCTTCAGCTCGCGCGTAGTATTCTTCTCACTTTTCGTGATTGCCTTCATCGCCTGGAACCTGCAGAGGCAGTTGGAAGAGAGCAAGGAGTTCAAGAGAAACTCCCCCACCACACCACACGATGGAGTTGAGGCCTCGGGTTCAAATGGTGGGAACAGCATCGTTGACAACATCAGATCCCTATTCACCAACCGCATCGCCGTACGCACCGCAACCTACCTCGCCGTCATCTACCTAACATGGAACCTCGTGGCTTCAGTGATGGGCTTCTTCCTGCCTCATATCTACGAGACAGCAGGCGGCGTCACCAACGAGCAAGCCAACTGGCTGAGCTGCGTGCTGTGGTTCTGCACCGTGGCCACGACGGCCATCCTCTCGTTCTTCATCGACCGCACGAGCCACAAGGCTGTGTATATCCTCGGACTGCTCTTCGCCATCGCACCGTGGGCAATGGTCGTCACGACCGGCATCGGCAGCACAACCTCACTCTGGGCCTTTGCCATCCTGTGGGGCATCGAGGGCGGTCTTAGCGTCCAGATTTTCTACGCCCTCTGGGGTAGCGAACTATTCCCCGCGAGGTTCCGTGCCGGAGCACAAGGCCTGATGTTCTTCCTCGTCCGCGGCCTCTCAGCCGCATGGGGCCTCGTCTTCACCTATATCTACGGTGAGAACGGCGAAGGCTTCACCCTGGCAGCATGGTGCATGATAGCCCTGCTCGTCATCTCGCTCATCGTCGGCGTCCTCGGAGCACCCGACACGCGAGGCAAATCACTCGCTCAAATCACGAAGGAGCGATACGGAGAAGAGTTGTAGTGAAGAGACCTGACACCAAGGCCTTACGACAGACATACCCACATCTGTCGATTATTCGGTGGTCACGGAATGATTATTCCGAGGCCACCGAATAATCATTCCATGGCCTTGGAACGACTGAGACATCTGTATTTTAATGACGAAACATTTGGTTTTATCGGCCAGAAAAGTTATCTTTGTCGCGTCAAACTACCAAATTCCATTTCAAAGATGGGTATTAGATTCACAATAGCAAAGCGCGCCGCCACGCCCGCTGAGGACGGAGACGTACGTCTGCAACCCCGGCTGGAGCAGCAACCAACCATCAATATCATTGACTTTCAACGTGGTGAGTTCCACTTTCCCTCGTCATTGTCAGCCGGCGAGCTAGAACATACACTTGACGACCTGCAACGCGTCATGCTACATGAGATGGAGATGGGCAAAGCTGTCTGTCAGCCTGGCATCGGCACCTTCCGCCTTTCGCTCAAAGGAGAGATAGAGATGAAAGACGGCCGCTACCATGGCTGCGACGTACGCGTGGCAGGCATCAACTTCCAGCCCGACCGCAAACTCCGGTCAAAGGCTATGAGCTTCAGCCTAAACCAAGAACCCTACGGTCAGGCATTCGATACTGAGGATGATGACATCAACCAACGCCTCACCGCACTGTTTGCCAATCACGACACGGTAACTCACAAGGATGTACGCCATGCCTTCGAACTCACGCTGACGGCACACCGCATCTCCGCACTCCTAAAGCGCTTGGTAAGCGAAGGACGCCTCCTGCGCGAAGGGACAGGTTGCCAGACCCGCTACCGTGCTGCGTCAGGACATTTTGGGAAGTAGGCAGAAACACTTTCTATGAAAGTATGGCACCATAAGGTGTATGCTAATGAATTATCCAAGGCTAATTTATAGAACCCACCTTAAAGTCAAAACAATAAAGAAAGACATGAAAGATAGCATTCGCGAAAGGCTCATCACGAAGTGCCAGCAACTGACAGAGGGTTGGAACGTCCGTGCCTTGAACGTTGTAGCATGGCTGACCAAGGACGTCGAGACAAGACTATTGCCGCTCATCAACCGCACCGCCGATGTGCGACGCACTCCGCAATGCGGTCCGCAGACCTCGATAATGATAGAAGAGTTGCTGAGAAAACTACGTCCTTACTATGAGCATATCCTGCAAAGTGTGACAGATGATGTATCTATGGATACAGAAGCGATACTTCATACACAGTCGGAGCAGCAGCTTTTTCGTTTTCCTGCCATGAGCTACTATATGGAACGCCGCATCCAAGCAGCGTTCGACAAGATGGCTGATGCTGTCAGCAACGTGCGCGCACGAAACCTCATACGCAGCCACTGGAAACAATACCGTGATACAGAACCTTACATGAATGATGCAACAGCAATATGGAAATGGTATGGAGCAGGGACAGGAACAGTGGATCATATCCTGACGTTTCTAGAAAACTTCAGAGCTTCTTATCTGGACATCACCGACAGCATAAAAGCAAAGCCTTCTGAAGAAACATCAGATGACGCTTCCCTGCCGCTTCCTGACATGGATTATCCATTCCTGACTGTGGCCGAGCAAGAATTTGTAGCCTCATTCTGGAAGGGGGAAAAGCGCTATCCAGTGCTCTACATAGCCCTGCGATACCTGCAACGTGCCCCCGACCGTCCCACACAGACCTTCGCACGCGCCTACGGCATGATGGGAAGATATGAATCTATCCAGGAATTGGCCGTTGAATATGGTCTGACATTCGAACGCACCCGCCAGATGTCGAAACTGAGAATAGACGAGAGCCTTCCTGTCTGGGACATCGGACGATGGTCGGCACTGGATCTTTTCAGACAGCCCCTGCTCACAGAGGCTATTATCCACTGGAAAACATTGCAGAAACTGGAACACATCGAAGAGATGAACTTCTACTCTGCACTGACCATCATCGCCGCCCTGCGCCACATGGAAGTCATTGCCCTACGGGCCGATGGCTACAAGGCCAACGCCCGTCGTGGGAAGAAAGTAGTGTGGGAACACCCACATGTACTCTTCGCCTACGATGAAAGCATGAGTGTCATCCGCGTCAGAGATCTTATGAGAGAGGTCGGACAAAAAGCCATGTTGCAACGCATCGAGGACAAGACAATTAGCCTTCACGCCATTGCCGAGCCATACTTCTGTCCCGACGCCGACGAAGGCCGTAGAGAGAAAGTCTTCGTCATGCTCCGAGAGGTATTACCGATGTTCCCCAGTGTGGAAGTTCGTGAAGACCTGGTTGTCTTCCGACAGAACCACATCAACTACCCCGAGGAGATCTACCAGATTCTGAACCGACGCGGCGAAGCCATGACTGTAGAAGAAATCTATGCCGAGTTCATGAAACTATACCCTGAAGATCACCACACCGACAGCTCCTTCCTCCGCAGCTACATGTTGCAGGACGAACGCTTCGAAGCAATCGGCCGCAAATCGACCTATCAGCTCCGTGAATGGCAACATTTTGCCGGCAGCCTGCAAGAGTTGGCAATTTACCTGACAAAGGACGAAGCGGAACCTCTGCCTGCGACAGAACTGATTGGCCGCATGACGGCGCAACGCACCAACACTACTGCAAAGAGCTGCGAAAGTACCATCTACCAGACTGTAGCGGTCAATGCACTACAATATTACATCACTGCAGAAAACAATGCCTATGCTGCCTACGTCGGACTACCTGACAAGATTTATCCACCACGCTTCTGGGTGTCGCCCATGACGGTGGATGACGCCGTAGCGAGTATGCACCGTTTCATCACAGAACGCGGACATTGGCCCTATGCCTCCAGTTCCGACGGCATCGAGGCTCGTCTCAGCTACACACTTCGCAAATACTCTCAGCGCGAGCATGCTATTGACGGGGCAGCTGCTAGATTCCGTCAGGGCATGGCCGACATACCGCCCTATCAATATCCCCACAACGAGCGCGAGGCCATCTTCATGGAACGTTGCCATGCCCTAGATGCTTTCTGGCAACGACAGCATCGGCCACCCACAAATACCGAAGAGCCTCAGCTCGCAAAATGGTACCGCGAGACACAAGCCAAGCAGAACCAGCTGGACGACTTCCGCAGATACCACTTCAAGCGAATCGGACAGAAGCCTCCCGCCAAACCTCACCAGCAACTGTCATTCGACTTTGGCGAAGAAGAAACGCATTAAGAATGTGGTGGACGGATAAAAAACAAGAAACATTGGCACAAGGAAAATCATCAGTGGCCGTCCTTGCCTTGTCAAGCATCCTATGAGTCAGATGTCTCGAGATAACGATATAAATGAATAACGGTATAACATCATAACGAAAAGCAACATAACGAAAAACAACTTGATTGAAATCAATCGATTCGGTTACTTTTGGCTTGACACGTGGGTGCTGGCCAGACGTGCTGCATAAAAGCAGCATCCACATCATCGCGCAGAAGCACAAATTCTATTTATGGCTCAACAGCAGCGATTCCGTCACCGTTGCCAACTGCCTGCCGGTTCTCTGCAACTATCTCATCTTGATGCTGGGACGGCAGATAGAGCGCTAGTTAGAAACGTTCAGAACCGAGGGCGGCTTTACCGAGGGGCTTACTGCCGAACGTCTCGCCTACCGCAAACAACAAAGCGTCCAATCGGATGCGCCCGCCTGCCCTCAGTGCGGCAAGCCGATGATCAAGCGTGTGGCAAAGAAAGGTATTAACTCAGGCCTCGAGTTCTGGAGCAGCAGCGACTATCCGGCTTGCGACGGAACGAGAAATGTGAGTTGATACTGCGGATAATGGGATAACGGGATATCATTATAACGCTGAAAGACGGAATCGAGGAGTAACGATATAAAGTCATTTATTATTAATCATCATCATGGACAGTGATGTACTTCCTAGAAATCCCAACAAACAGCAAAACAGCTTCAGACGCTCCCTTTGCTCACGACTGGGCTATGACGAGCTCGAGGCGGATATCATCTGCCACAACCTACGGCTCCACGCGCAGCACGAAGAAGACCCAAACTGCCAATTAAGTACATACCCATAATACTTCGCCCAAGAGGTCATGGCCAAGAAAAAGCCTCAGCTTGCCGTCACCAAAGAGGGGATAGATGCCCTACAAGCCTACATGAACGCCATGCCCCGCTGGACTCTAAAAGGACACGCGCCAGAAGAGATAAAGTAATATTACTGTCCGCTAAACATTTCCCTTATGGAAAAATTTAGGGCTGAAACCTTCT
>CAMVIB010000017.1 GCA_947167455.1 uncultured Prevotellaceae bacterium
ACTTTATTCTTGATTAGCCAAGCTTTACCAACCGGATAAATCCGCTGAGCCGTGATTCCCGCTATCAGGGTTCACTCGGGACTTGCCCCCATTAGACATTGCTAATAGCCCACAAGAAAAAAGGGCCTTGCCGCGCTTTTGCACGTCAAGGCCCTCGTTTTGTGGAGGTGCCTAGCAGATTCGAACTGCTGTGGACGGTTTTGCAGACCGCTGACTAAGCCACTCATCCAAGGCACCGTTTCGGGGTCAGGCTCCGGTCTCGCCCCCTGTTTGCGGCTGCAAAGGTAAGGCATTGTTTTGAGTCTGCCAAATTTTTCTGCACTTTTTTTGTGTTCGGGGCTGCATTTTGCGGGCTTCTGCCGGGGTGTCGGTGCCGCGTCACGGCGCGTGGCGTCTGTCACCGCCTGTCGTCCTGCTGATGTGCACGCCCTATTATCTCCCTCACAGAGCCTATGTCGTGGCGGTCGAGGTAGTCGTTGATGCCCTCTATGACCTTCGTCGTCACGGCAGGGTCTATGAAGTTGGCCGTGCCTATCTCCACCGCCGCCGCCCCTGCGAGGATGAACTCCACGGCATCGGTGGCGTTCATGATGCCTCCGATGCCCACGACGGGTATGCTCACGGCCTCATAGACCTGCCACACCATGCGGAGGGCCACAGGCTTCACGGCGGGACCGGAAAGGCCGCCGGTCTTGATGCTCAGCACGGGTCGCATGCGCTCGGCATCGACGGCCATGCCCATGATGGTGTTGATGAGGGAGACGGCATCGGCGCCCTCGCCCTCTGCGGCACGTGCTATCTCGGCGATGTCGGTGACGTTGGGCGAGAGCTTCACGATGAGGGTCTTAGGATATACGGCGCGCACGGCGCGCACCACCGATGCGGCTCCCTGTGCCGTCACGCCGAAGGCCATCCCGCCCTGGCGTACGTTGGGGCACGAGATGTTGAGCTCTATGGCGGGCACGGCGTCGAGCTCTGCTATGCGTGCCGCACAGCCGGCATAGCTCTCTATGCTGGAGCCGCTGACGTTGACGATGACGTTGGTGGCGACGTCGCGCAGCAAGGGATAGGTGTGCCGGCAGAAGTGGTCGATGCCCTTGTTCTGCAGTCCCACGCAGTTGAGCACGCCGCGCGCGGTCTCGACGATGCGCGGGGCGGGGTTGCCCTCCCGCGGCTCGAGGGTCGTGCCCTTCACTATTATGCCGCCGAGGGTTGACAGATCTACGAAGTCGGCAAACTCCAGGCCGTAGCCGAAGGTGCCGCTGGCCGTCATCACTGGATTCTGCAGTTCCAGCGTGCCTATATTTGTCCTTAAGTCAGCCATATCGGATGTCAGATGTTAATTGGTGTGTCCTTCCGGGCTATGTCCCATCCCAGTCGTCGGGCGGCAAAGACAGGTCCCTCCCGGCACACGCAGAGGCGCCCCTCGGGGGTGTCCTCCACGCAGCACAGGCATGCCCCGAGTCCGCAGCCCATCATGTTCTCCAGCGACACCTCGCATGCCATGCCGCGCCCGGCGGCCTCGGCCGCCACGGCACGCATCATGGGCTTGGGGCCGCAGGCGCACACGAGGTCGTAGGCTGCCGTGGCCCAGAGGCTGTGCCCGGTGACGAGTCCGTGCTCGCCGGCAGAGCCGTCGTCGGTGGTGACGTAGGTGGGTCCCATGCTGCTCATCAGCTCCAGCTGCACGATGTCTGCCGCCGACCGTGCCCCGACGAGGAATGTGGGCTCCGCGCCGCGTGCCGCCAGCTCCTGCCCGAGGTAGAGCAGCGGTGCCACGCCGACGCCTCCCCCCACGAGCAGATACCTCTGCGGCCGTGCCGCGGGGTCTGGCAGCGTGAAGCCGCGGCCCAGGGGCGCCACGCAGCTGAGGGTGTCGCCGGCTGTGAGCGTCGCCAGCTGGCGGGTGCCTCGTCCCACGACGTGGACGAGCAGCCACAGCTCATTGTAGCGCCTGTCAACGAGGTTTATGCTTATCGGGAGGCGCAGCAGGCTCGACGGCTCGTGGTCAACACGCACCTCCACGAACTGGCCCGGCGCCATCGGCGGCAGGGTGCGCCCGGGGGTGGTGAGCCGCAGCAGCAGATAGCCGGGACGCAGCATGCGCGCCTCGACGACTGTCATGTCAAGTATGTATTTCCGCATAGACAGATAGATGGTCTTGAATGAGAAGAAACAAGGTGAACACTTCCGATTCGTGTTCACCTCTTGACGGATCTCTGGGTGACTAGTGGGACTCGAACCCACGACATTCAGAACCACAATCTGACGCTCTAACCAACTGAACTATAGTCACCATGTCGGCTGTGACGGACAGCCTTGCTTGTCGTTTGCGGGTGCAAAGGTACGCCATTTTTCCCAAACTCCAAAATATTTTACTGTTTTTTTGCTTCTGATGGCAAAAAAAAGCGTTTGAGAGCAGCGTGAGGCCCTGACATCCACTGTCGGCTGGCTGAAGAAGGGCAGACAGCCGACAGCCGTGACGACATGTCTTGCCAATGTCAGTGCATGGGTGGCAGGAGACAGGGTAACCCCGCGGGGGTGGAAAGACCGCAGGCAGACATTTATCAATGTGGCGGGCCACCCCTGCGGGGCTGCTGAAGCTTGCGAAAGATGGCCTACTTGAATTCGAAGAGGTTAGTAAATCCCGTCATGTTGAAGACGTTGCGTATGTCGGTGTTCATGCCAGTGATATAGACATGGCTGCCGCGGGGCTTGGCGTTCTTGAGCACGCTGAGGAAGAGTCTGAGCCCGCTCGACGAGATGTAGTCGAGCTGCGTGCAGTCGAGGATGATGTCGCGTCCGTCGCAGTCGGCGAGGGGTGCGATGTCTTTTTCTGTCTGTGGGGCGGCGGCGGTGTCGAGCCTTCCCTGGAAGAGGGCCACGAGCTGTCCCTCACGTTCTTGGATTGTGGTTTGCATTGTGTTGGGGTTATGAGTTTTGTGATGTTTGGTTTATTGTTGACGGGGTTGTGCCGCGCCGGGTTCGGCGCCGGCTGTTACGGGCATGTCGTCGTGGTGCGTGAGCCTCTTGCGTAGCGTGAGGATGTTCTTGCCGCCGGCATACTCGTAGTTGATGGAGTCCATGAGTTGGCGTACGAGGAAAATGCCGAGTCCGCCGATGGGCCGTTCCTCGGCAGAGAGCGTGGTGTCGGCCTCCTCTTTTGCCGTGGGGTCGAAGGGCTGTCCGCCGTCGGTGATGACGAACTTCAGCCTGATGTCGTTGGCGAGTGCTTCAATGTCCACGTCGCCCTTTGTCCCGGCGGGGTAGGCGTAATTCATGACGTTGACGACAGCCTCCTCGAGGGCGAGGTTCATTTGCATGGCAGTCGCCATGTCGAGTCCAACGGCCTCGCATACCTCATCGACGAAGGCTGAGAGGCGGGGTATCTGCTGTATGTCGTTGGGCAGTGTGATGCCGTTGTGGTAGAGTTCGTTGCGCATGGCTTTAGTGAATTGTATGGATAGCATTGTGAGGTCATCGCTCTGCTCGGCGTCTCCCACGAAGAGGTGCACGGCCCGCGTCATGGCGTTGACGAGCTGTTCGGGCTTGACATTGCGCTGCCGGAGGGCTTGTGCTGCCACCTCTGTGACGCGTTGCATGGTGAACTGAGCATGTGTGGCGTCTTCTGCCTCCGTCAGTCCGTCGGTGAAGAGGAAGATGCAGGCTCCCACCGGCATGGCAGTCTCCTGCTGCCGGAACCGCCAGTCGCGGGCCACGCCCACGGGCAAATTCGGCTCCACGGTGAGCGTCGTAACATCGTCGGCGATGATGAGCGGCGCATCGTGTCCGGCATTGCAGTAGCGCAGCTTTCCTGTCGGGAGGTCTAAGACTCCGACGAACAGGGTGACGAACATCATGGAGTCGTTCTGGTCGGACATGGCCTCGTTGATGTGCGCCATGATGCGTTCGGGATTTGCCTCGCGGGCCGATACCGTCCTGAAGAGCGACCTCGTCACGGCCATGACGAGTGATGCCGGAACGCCTTTCCCGCTGACGTCGCCGATGCAGAAGAAGAGCTTCTCGTCGCGAATGTAGAAGTCGTAGAGGTCGCCGCCCACGGCTTTCGCCGGCACGAGGCTTCCGTAGATGTCCACGTCGTCGCGGTCGGGGTATGGCGGGAAGGTCTTTGGCAGCATAGACATCTGTATGTCCTGTGCTGCCTTGAGCTCGCCCTCTATGCGTCCGCGCTGCTCGTTGACGCGCCTGAGCTCGTCCATCTGCTTCCGCAGCGATGTCTGCATGAGCAGGAAGGAGTCGTGCAGCTGTCGCAGCTCGTCGTCGGACTTTATCTCGGGCAGTGCGGCATCGAGTTTGCCGTTGGCAATCTCCTCTGCCGAGTCGGCGAAGTATGTCAGAGGTCGCGCCACTCGCCTGACGAGAGTCCGGCATACGAAGAAGAGTACGATCATGCCGAGCAGCATGATGGTGACGATGATGAACTCGAGGACGATGGCCCACACCTTCAATAGCACCTTGGGCACCACTATGGCCATCGACCAGCCTGTTCGCTCTATAGGTGCGTAGAACATGAGTGTCTGCTCGCCGTCGCTGTCTCTGAACTCGGCCATAGCCTTCTCGCCCCTGATCATGCTGCGTCCGATGCTGTCGTCGGTGCTGTCTGGCGTGGCCTCGGCGGTGTCGAAGTAGTTGCCGTTGAGTATGAGGTCGTGGTCGGGGTGAACGATGTATGTGCCGTCTCTGCTGATGACGAAGCTGTACGTCTCATAGACGCCCTCGAAGCCGAACTCCCTCTCGTTGGTGCGCAGGTCGATGTCGTGCAGCTGCTCTGTGAGCCATTTCAGCGACACATCGACGATGAGCACTGCCACTATGCTGTCGCGCTCATCGCGCACGGGCTGAGTGTATGAGCATAGGATGCCGCTGTCGCTGAAATCGTCCTCGTAGGGGTCCGTCCAGCAACCTTCGCCGGTGGTGATGACCTTGGCGTACCATGGCGCGTTAAGGTAGTCGTGCTCTTCAGACCCCACCTGCAGCATCTCGACCTTGGCGCTGTCGGGGCCGCTCTCGGTGATGCGTCTGGCGTAGGGTTCGTACCACCGCCCCTCGCGGGGGTAGAAACCGGGCTGGAAGGCCACTGCCGCCCCGGAGATGGCCGGGTTCAGGTCCACGAGCCTGGTGAGCACGCGCCCGAGCATGGCCTTGTCGCGGAGGTTGTCCTCCACGTCGGGCAGGGTCTTGTTGAGCGATATCTCAACGCCCATGAGGATCTTGCTGAACTCGTGGATTGTCTCGGCGAGGGTGGTCTGATAGCGCTGCTCTCCGAGGAACTCCATCATCTCGCTGGCGGTGTTGTAGATGATGTATGTCACTCCCGCCATGATGACGAGCACGGTGCCCATGACCCATCGTGTGATACGCCGTGCGAACGAATGTCTTGCCATTACAGGTTATTTGTTACGTATGAGTGTGGCGTGCTGTCCGCGCATCATGCGCCTGTGTTGACGATGGGTTGTGCGTTGTCCTCTCCGCAGAGCACGACGAGGAGGTTTGAGACCATCTGCGCCTTGCGGTCGTCGTCGAGGCGCACGATGTCCTGCTGCTGCAGCTCGTCGAGAGCCATCTTCACCATTGAGACGGCGCCCTCGACAATCTTCTCCCGCGCGGCGATGATGGCCGTCGCCTGCTGGCGCCGGAGCATGACGGCAGCAATCTCGGGAGCGTAGGCCAGGTAGTTGATGCGTGCCTCCACGACCTCGATGCCTGCCATGGCGAGACGTTCGGTGAGTTTCTGTTCGAGCTGCTCGTTAATCTCGTCGCCTCCGCTGCGCAGCGTGATGTCTGCCGACTGGCTCTCGGTGTCGTCGTAGGCATACTCTCCTGCCACCTGACGCAGGGCGGCATCGCTCTGCACGCGCACGAAGCGCTCGAAGGCGGCCATCATGGACTTCACGTCCATGCCCACGGCCTGTGCGTTGCTGCTGGCAGCCATGGTCTGCGAGTCGATCTCGAACAGGGCCTTGTAGGTGTCGCGCAGCCGCCACACCAGCACGAGGCCTATCATCACGGGGTTGCCCTCCTTGTCGTTGACCTTGATGGGTTCGGCATCGAGGTTGCGTGCCCGCAGCGAGAGATCCTTGGTGGTAGTGAAGGGATTGATCCAGAAGAAGCCTGTGCGCGTGAAGGTCCCCACATACTTGCCGAAGAACATCACGACGCATGCCTCTCCAGGTTCGAGCATGATGAATCCGCACCACAGGCAGATGGTGGCTATCAGCCCTATGGCTCCAGCGATGCCGGGCACGACGTCCTCCTGATAGATGGCGAAGGCGATGGCCGCCACGGCTGCGATGGTGAGTGCGATGTTTGCGAAGAGCATCAGGAAGCCACTGAGTGTGGTGCCTTGGTAGGTGAATTCTTTGTTTTCCATTATGCTATGAGTTTATGAAGGATGAATGTGTGTGTCGGGTCAGTGTCGGGTCACAGCGTTACTCCGTTCTTGAAGATGGCAAAGTCGGCATTGCCGTGCAGCTCGGCCTGTGTTGGCCGGAGTCCCGATGCCGTGGCGATGACGCTGTCTGCCAGTAGCATCATGAGTTCGTGCATCGGCGTGCCCTCGAGCAGCGTTCCGGCATCGAAGTCCGTCCACTGCGGCTTGCGTCGGGCGATGTCGCTGTTGGAAGCGATTTTCAGTGTCGGCACGAAAGTGGCGAACGGCGTCCCGCGCCCCGTGGTGAAGAGCACGATCTGGCATCCTGCCGCGGCGAGGGCCGTCGATGCCACAAGGTCGTTGCCCGGCGCGGCAAGGAGGTGCAGTCCCGAGCTGCCGGCACAGAGCCTGTCACCATATCGCAGCACTCCGCACACCGGTGACGTGCCGGCCTTCTGTGTGCATCCGAGAGCTTTCTCCTCGAGGGTGGAGATGCCTCCGGCCTTATTGCCTGGCGACGGGTTCTCGCCCACGGGCTGTCCGTGGCTGAGATAGTAGGTCTTGAAGCTGTTGATGAGGTCTGCCGTCTGTCGGAGCACCGTCTCGGAGACGGCACGCCGCATGAGAATTGTCTCGGCGCCGAACATCTCCGGCACCTCGGTGAGAACGGCCGTGCCGCCCTGCTCCATGCAGAGCCAGTCGGTGAATGCCCCCAGCAGCGGGTTTGCCGTGATGCCCGAGAATGCGTCTGAACCGCCGCACTTGAGGCCGACGCGCAATTTAGATATAGGAACGCGCGTGCGCGCGAAGGACTGTGCCTGACGGCATAGCTCGCGCACGATGGTGACACCGGCCTCCACCTCGTCGGTCTCTGTCTGCTGGCACACGAGGAAGCGTATGCGCCGGCGGTCATAGTCGCCCAGCATGGCCTCGAAGTCGCGCGGCTGGTTGTTCTCGCATCCCAGCCCTACGACGAGCACACCTCCTGCATTGGGATGCAGAGCCATGGCGCGCAGGATGCGGCGTGTGTTCTCGTGGTCGTCGCCGAGCTGCGAGCAACCGTAGTTGTGGGTGAAGCACGTCACCACCGGCCCGCCGTCCGTCTGTGCACGCCGGGCTATCTGTCGGCAGATGCCGTTGACACAGCCCACGGTGGGTATGACCCAGATGTCGTTGCGTATGCCCACCTGACCGTCCGTGCGGACATAACCGAGGAAGGTGCGCTCGCCGGGTGACGCGGGGGCGTAATGGCTGTCGCCGGCGGGCGTGATGGTGCTGTAGTCGAGCGTCCCGCTGAGGTTGGTGGCTATGTTGTGATGATCCACGAGCCCGCCCTTCGCTATGTGGCATGTGGCATGGCCTATCGGCGCGCCGTACTTGGTGACGTTCTGACCCTCGCCGAGGTCGGTGAGGGCGACTTTATGGCCTGCGGGAATGTCGGCGCGCAGCGTGACATGCAGCCCTTCGATGCTGACATCGGTGCCTGCGGCCAATGGCTGCAATGCCACGGCCACGTTGTCGGAGGGGGTTATGCGCAACAGCTGTCTCATCGGTGCTGAAGGAGGGTTCTATGAAATGATTAATCAACAAGCCACACCTTAACTTACATTGGGCGGCAAGAGCTGGCTGACAGTTGCCATCATGCCGTGGCGTAATATGCTCTCTATGCTCCGTGCGAGCATGTCGGTGAGCCCGGGTATGGCATTGAGGTCGGTGTGGCCGTGCCAGATGATGTCTGTAGCAGCGAGCACGCCCCGGGCCACACGTCGCGGTGAGGCGTCGGTCCATAGCTCGTGCAGCAACTGCGTGATGCGAGGGTCGTCGTCGGGGCGCAGCAGTGTGCCGTCGGGGCGGCACCCTCCACGGTAATATACGCATGTCGCGGCCAGGCCGAGCACGATGGCTCGCGGCGGCTGACCCTCTCGAGCGACATACCGCTTGAGTGCCGGCAGGTCGCGTGCGGCAAATTTCGGGAAGCTGTTGAGCATGATGCTCGTCAGCTGATGGTCGATGAAGGGGTTGCAGAAGCGTTCGAGCACGGCCGCGGCGTAGAGGCACAACTCGTGGCGCTGGGCAGCGGCGTCGGCAGTGGACGTGGCGGGCAGCAGTGTGGGCAGCAGCTCGTCGTACAGGAGATGGTGCGCAAACGCCCCCACTATGTCGTGGCGGCAGGCGTCGCGCACGATGTCGAGCCCGGCGAGGAGTGCCACCGGCGCCAGCACGGTGTGCGCTCCGTTGAGCAACGTCACCTTGCGCAGGTGATAGGGGGCCTCGTCGGTAGTGACTACGACGTTGAGGCCGGCGCGTGCCGGCGGGAACTCGGCCTGCAGCTCAGCGACGGTAAGGTTCTCAGGGACCTCCACGACCCATAGGTGATAGGGCTCGGCCTGAACCAACAATGCGTCGTGCTCGGGCAGGCGTGCCTGAATGGCATCGGCATCGGACTTAGGATAGCCCGTCACGATGCGATCGACGAGCGTCGTGCAGAAAAAACATGCCTGTCTCACCCACGCCTCGAAAGGGGCGGCATCGGCAGCGAGGTCGGTGCTCCACAGGTCAATGTACTGATGCACACATTGCTCCAGCTGGCGGCCGTTGCCGCTGATGAGTTCGCAGGGCATGATGATGAAGCCCTTGGCGACGTCGCCACGGCACGCGCGAAACCGGTGATAGAGCAGCTGCGTGAGCTTGGCGGGAAATGATGACGGCGGCGTGTCGCCGAACCGGCATGACGCATCGAAGGCTATGCCGGCCTCGGTGGTGTTGGAGACTATGACGCGTGCGTCATGGCGCTCGGCCAGGGCGAGGAAGGCGGCATGGTCTTCGTAGGGATTGACGGCAGCGCTGACGCATGTTATCTCCTCGGTGGTGTCGGTGGTCTGACCGTCGAGCAGTCCGCGCAGGTTGACATGGTAGCGACACCCCTGCGCCCGGAGGCTGTCGAGCGAGGTGCCAGGCCTCGGCTTAACAATGGCCACGGAGATGTCGGCGTGCAGGCGCACGTTAGTCTGCTGCACTATCCATTCTACAAAGGCGCGAAGGAAATTACCTTCGCCGAACTGTATGATTAGCATAATTGTTTCGGGAGTAACCCCGTAGGGATGGGAACACCTGTTCTGAGGACATTATCTGCATGCAACCACGCAGGGGTTGTTCTCTCACAGCTTGCGGAAGTTGAGCTAACATAAGTTTAGGCTTTTGGCGGGTGCCCTGGGGCACCCCGTCAGAACTCTACGAGGATGCGGAAAACCTTGCCAGGGGCGGCATCCCATGTGCACATGGCATCGGCGGCCTCGTGAGGCCTCACCACGGCAGAGACGAGCTCGTCGGTGGGGCACGCCCCCCTGCGCAGGTAGCGTATCACGGCCCTGAAGTCGTCGGGCAAGGCATTGCGTGAGCCACGGATGTCGAGCTCTTTCTGCACGAAAAAGCGTGTGGGAAGAGCCACGTCGCCGGGGGCGTAGCCTATGCACACTATGCGGCCGGTGAAGGCTACCTCAGCGACAGCGGTGGCGTAGGTCGCGGCAGCGCCCACGGCCTCTATCACCACGTCGGGGCCGTCGCCGCCCGTGAGCTGATGCAGGCGTGCATGGACATCCTCACTGCCGCTGTTGACGGTGGCGGCAGCACCGAGGCGGCGTGCCAGAGCCAGCTTGTCGTCATCGATGTCCATGGCGATGACGGTGGCTCCACGCAGCGACGCCCTCACGATGGCACCCACGCCTATCATGCCGCAGCCTATGACGAGCACGGTGTCGGCATCGGTGACATGGCCGCGGTCCACGGCGTGAAACCCCACGCTCATGGGTTCGATGAGTGCTATGTCGCGCTCGGGCAGCCCTTCGGCGGCAATTACCTTCTGCCACGGCAGGCAGATGAACTCGCACATGGCTCCGTGGCGCTGTACGCCGAGGGTCTCGTTGTGCTGACATGCATTGAAACGGCGGCGGCGGCAGCTGGGGCAGTTGCCGCAGGCTGTGTATGGGTCAACGGTGACGATGTCGCCAACCCTCAGCGTGGCGGGGACGCCAGCGCCTTTGGCCTCTATCGTGGCACTAATCTCGTGGCCGGGGATTACGGGCTGTAGCGCCAGGGCGTTGCGGCCGCGATAGGTATTGAGGTCTGAGCCGCAGAACCCGACGTAGAGCAGGCGCAGCAGCACCTCACCATCGGCAGGTGAGGGCTTCGGCAGTTCTATGACCTCCAGATGGCGTATGCCAGAGATTTGCAGAGCTTTCATGATTGATGATGTAGCATTATGCCCCCAGCATCGCTGGATGGGCTTAGTCGCCGCAAAAATAATGACTTTCCGTGAGCTGGCAAAAGGAAAGAGTGAGAAAAAACAGTGAAAAGTGTGCTCAGACGTAAAAAACTGCCATTATGACATAAAAAAGCTTAAACTCTTGCGGTGATGCAGCGTTTTTTTTATACCTTTGCGCCGTGAATGCGCCATGCTTCGCGCGCGTATAAATAAATAGGTATGATGTCAACGACCAAGACCCCGTTACTCGGCCTCACGCTCGACGAGCTGAAGGCCGTCGTCGCTGAGGAGGGACTTCCCGCCTTTGCGGCTCGACAGCTTGCGGGGTGGATCTATGGCAAGGGCGTGGGCGACATCAGCTCGATGAGCAACATCAGCATCGCCGGGCGCAAGCGTCTGGCCGAGCATCACGACGTAGGGCTCATGACACCCCTGCTGCGGCAGCTCAGTGCCGACGGTACGGCCAAGTACCTATTCCCGACACATGGCGGGGGACGCGTAGAGACGGTATTTATACCAGACGGCGAGCGAGGCACGGTGTGCGTGAGCTCGCAGGTGGGATGCCGAATGGGCTGCGCCTTCTGTGCCACGGGACAGCAGGGCTTCCAAGGCCATCTCACCACTGCCGACATCCTCAATCAGGTTTATTCACTGCCCGAACGTGAGCGTCTGACGAACATCGTCTTCATGGGTCAGGGCGAGCCTCTCGACAATCTCGATGCCGTGCTCAAGGCCACGCAGATACTCACGGCCGACTACGGATGGGCGTGGAGCCCGAAGCGCATCACCGTCTCCACGGTGGGGCTGCGCAAGGGGCTGAAACGTTTCCTCGACGAGAGCCCGTGCCATCTGGCAATATCCATGCACAACCCCTTTGGCACGGAGCGTGCGGCGATGATGCCGGCCGAGCGCAGCTTCGCGCTGACGGAGATGCTGCAGATACTGCGCCGTTACGACTGGACGGGACAGCGGCGCCTGTCGTTCGAATACATCTGCTTCGGAGGGCAGACAGACACCGACCGCCACGCCCGCGAGATGGTGCGCCTGCTCGGCGGACTCGAATGCCGTGTGAACCTCATACGCTGGCATCAGATCAAGGCCGACGCCACAGAGCGATGCCTACCCGGCATGATGACACCGGCCGACATGACGCCATCCGACGAGAAGCGCATGGCAGATTTCCGCGACTACCTCAATGCTCACGGCGTGAGATGCACAATACGCGCCTCGCGAGGGCAAGACATCGACGCGGCATGCGGACTGCTGCGGACGAAGTACCAAAGCTAATTTACAGGACCAACCAATACTAATCTCTGCTCAATGAATGGCTTAGAACAAATAACACGACTCACGGCAGCCATGACCCCCAGACGCAGAAGCGCCGCACAGGGCAGCATGCCGCATGGCTGCACATCGCTCTGCATCACGGCAGTGCTCACTCTCCTACTCTTCGCCTCGTGCAAGAAGGAGTTCGTCATGCCACGTGCCAGCGGACGCCCCTACGAGGTGATGGTGGTGATGAGCGACAAGGACTGGCAGGCACGCCAGGGACGCGCCCTTTTCACCGTCCTCGACACCGACATCCCCGGACTCCCGCAGCCCGAACGCTCGTTTCATATCTCACAGGTGGAGCCACGCCACTTCGACCACGTGTTGAACATTTTCCGCAACATCATCCTTGTGGACATAAACAAGCAGCTCTACACACGCACGTCGATGAAGTTCACACGCGACAAGTATGCCATCGACCAGATAGTGCTCACCATACAGAGCCCTACGGCAGAGGACTTCGCAGACTTCTGCTTCGACCATGGTCAGGACATCATAGATTTCCTCACAAAGATGGAGATGAACCGCCTCGTCAAGGAGCTGAAAGACAAATACTCGAAGCGCACGGCCGAGCTGGCACGCGAGATCTTCGACTGCGAGCTGCATGTCCCCGACGAGATCAAGAGCTGGAAGCGCGGCAAGGACTTCTTCTGGACGAGCAGCAACGGTGCCTCAGGCATGGTGAACATCTGTATGTATAGCTATCCCTACGAGGGACCTGAGACATTCAACAAACGATACGTGCTGCACAAGCGCGACAGCGTGATGGCCGAGAACATACCCGGCACGCTGCCGACGATGCACATGGCCACCGACACGCTGTGCACCTCCGTGAAGCCCATCGTCGTACACGGCCAGTATGCTCTCGAGGCACGAGGGCTGTGGTATATGAAAAACGACGGCATGGGCGGCCCATTCGTGAGCCACTCGCGAGTCGATACCACGCGCAATATCGTCATCGTGGCGGAGGGCTTCGTCTTCGCACCCGAGAAGATGAAACGCGGACTCATGCGAAGGCTCGAAGGCTCACTCTACACGCTGAACCTGCCACACGAGCAGACCTCACCCATCGTCACCACACTCGAGGAGGTGGCTGTCACGGCCGAGGACAGACGCAAGGCACGTCAGCAAGAATGACGACATGGCGGATGGAAAACGATAAATCATAACACATACGAAATGGAAAAACTGAAAGTAGCAATAACACATGGCGACCCCAACGGCATCGGCTATGAAGTGATATTGAAGGCTTTTGCCGACCCGACGATGTTCGAGCTCTGCACACCCATCATCTACGGATCGCCGAAGGTGGCATCATATCACCGCAAGGTCATGGACCTGCAAGTGACATTCCAGACCGTGAACTCGCCCTCCGACGCCCATGACGGCGAGCTGAGTCTGGTGCCGTGCACTGCCGATGAGGTGAAGCTGGACCTCGGACAGGCTACCGCCGAGGCCGGAGAGGCAGCACTGGCAGCCCTCGAGCGTGCCGTGGCCGACCTCAAGGCCGGTAAGGTGGATGTCCTGGTGACGGCTCCCATCAACAAGCACAGCATACAGAGTGAGGCCTTCCGCTTCCCAGGACACACTGAGTTCATACAGGCGCGCACGGCAGCCGAAGGCGAGGAGGCACTGATGATACTCATGAACCACGACCTACGCGTGGCACTCGTCACGACACACATGCCTCTGCGCGATGTAGCACAGGCCATCACCATAGAGGCCGTGACGCGAAAGCTGCGCATCTTCAACAACTCACTGCTGCGTGACTTCAGACTGTCGATGCCACGCATAGCAGTGCTCGCCCTGAACCCACACGCCGGCGACGGGGGCCTGCTTGGCACGGAGGAGGAAGAGGTCATCAAACCCGCCATGCAGCAGGCCGGAGAGGAGGGCATTCACGTGTTCGGACCCTTTGCCGCCGACGGATTCTTCGGCACACGTGCCTACGAGCACTTCGACGGCGTGCTGGCAATGTACCACGACCAGGGTCTGGCACCCTTCAAGCTCCTGGCCATGGACGACGGCGTCAACTACACGGCAGGACTCAACGTCGTGCGCACGAGCCCCGACCACGGCACGGCCTATGACATAGCAGGGCGCGGCGTGGCCGACGAGACATCGCTGCGCAACGCCATCTACACTGCCATAGATGTCTATCGTGCACGAAAGGACTGGGACGCCGCACACCAGAACCCGCTGCCAAAACTGTATGTTGACAAGCGCGACAAGAGCGAACGAGGCTGACATGGACATGGACGCTAAAGAACTACAACCCATAAAACTGCGCTATGGCATCGTAGGCAACTGCGATGCGCTGAACTATGCCCTCGACGTGGCACTGCAGGTGGCACGGACAGACCTCTCGGTATTCATCACCGGAGAGAGCGGCGTCGGCAAGGAGGTGCTGCCGCGCATCATACACGACAACAGCCTACGCCACAGCCGCAAATACTTTGCCATCAACTGCGGCAGCATACCAGAGGGGACCATAGACAGCGAGCTCTTCGGACACGAGAAGGGAGCATTCACGGGTGCCATCGGCGAGCATGAGGGCTACTTCGGCGCCGCCGACGGCGGCACGCTATTTCTCGACGAGGTAGGCGAGCTGCCCATGAGCACACAGGCGCGGCTGCTGCGTGTGCTCGAGAACGGCGAGTACATACGTGTGGGCAGCAGCGAGGTGCGTAAAACCAACGTGAGGGTCGTCGCCGCCACAAATGTCAACATTCAGAATGCCATACGCGACGGACGCTTCCGCGAAGACCTCTTCTACCGCCTCAACAGCATCCCCATCAAGATGCCGCCTCTGCGCCAGCGAGGCGACGACATCCTGCTGTTGTTCAAGAAGTTCGCCATGGAGATTGCTGCCAAGTACCAGATGCCGGAGCGCATATCGCTCTCCCCCGAGGCCGAGGAGGTGATGAAACGCTACAAATGGCCTGGAAACATACGTCAGCTGAAGAACCTCACAGAGCAGATGTCTATCCTCATGCGCGACACACGCATCGTGACACCGGCCATTCTTGCCGACTACGAGATATGGCCTGGAAACGATGACACAGGAGGACTCGTGCGTGTGAGCCACAGGACTGCCGATGACCACTCATACGCCCAGGAACGCGAGATGCTCTTTCAGATGATAACGGCACTGCACAATGAGATCAACGACCTCAGACAGCGCATGTCGCAACAAGGGCACACGACAGCGACGCATATCGATGCCAAAGATGCCGATGCCGTGCCCATGGACGCGGCCGACGTCGGTGCCGCCCCAATGGCCATGCCTACATCACAGACCGTGGCAACGCAGCATAGCGCTTTCTCGGTACCGGCATCACAGGTCATAGCAAACACATACCCCACACAGCCCGACAACACACCATACGCCGAGGAGTACGTAGAAGAGACGCTTTCCATCGAGGACCAAGAGAAACGACTCATCATAAAAGCCCTCGAGCGCAGCCGAGGACGACGCAAGAAGGCGGCCGACGAACTGCACATCAGCGAACGTACCCTCTACCGCAAAATCAAAGAGTATGGACTTGAGGATATGTGAGGAGAATAATGGTGCCACATCCGTGTAATCTGAGCAGATAAAAAAGATTTACAGATCCCAGCAATGAACAGAATGAAAAGGTTAACATATCGTGGCCTTGCAGGGTGCCTGCATGACGGTGTCGCTCTGGCACTCATGCTCTGCACACTCATGCTCGTCTCATGCTCCATAAGATACCGCTTCAACGGCGCCAGCATCGACTACGAGCACGTCAAGACCATACAAATCGACCCCTTCCCAATACGCTCGGCCTATGTGTGGGCACCCATGCAGTCGATCTTCAACAACCGCCTGACCGACATCTACGCACAGCAGACCAAGCTGCGGCAAGTGCGCCGCGGCGGTGACCTCGTTGTCTCTGGCGAAATCACAGGCTTCGACCAGTTCAACAAGGGCGTAGCCAGCGACGGCTACAGCCAGCAGGTGCAGCTCAAGATGACCGTCAACGTGCGCTTCACCAACAACAAGAACCACCGCGAGGACTTCGAACAGCAATTCTCTGCCACCGCCGACTACGATGCCACACAACAGCTCATCAACGTACAGGAAGAGCTGGTAACACAAATGACAAAAGACATAACCGACCAAATCTTCAACGCCACAGTTGCCAACTGGTAATACCATCATGCAGCCACTAACAGCCTACATACGCCAACCCGAACTGCTCGATGCCGATGCCGTGGAGCAACTCGCTGCACTCGTGGAGCGCTTCCCTTATTTCCAAGGGGCGCGCATCCTCTACCTGCGCGGACTCTACCAGCAACAGGACGAACGCTTCGGCAACGAGCTGCGCACGGCAGCCATCAGCGTGCCCGACCGCCGGAAGCTTTTCCAACTCATAGAGCAGAAAGGCATGCAGCCGCAGAGCCAGCACAGACGCAACCGCCCCAAGGCATCGGCCTCCGAGACGGCAGCTCCCGACCGCACACAGTCGCTCATAGACTCTTTCCTCGCCGACCAACCCGAAATGCCGCGACAGCGTCGGGGGCGACCCGTGGATGCATCGGTAGATTACATTGCATACCTCATGCAGCAGGAAGACGATGACGCTGCTAAGCAGCAACCCGACGCAGCCATGGAAGAAGACACATCGCCTGTGCCGCCACAGCAGGACAGCGACGTGGCTGCGGCAACCCGACAGTCCTTGACGAAGACCATCGGCGATGCTGACGAAGAGACTGCTGCCCCTGAGGCTGATGCGGCACTCACTGACGAACAAAACATGGCCGATGACGCCTTCCTGACCGAGACTTTAGCCCGAATTTACATCAAACAGGGCAAATATATCAAGGCAATTGAAATTATTCGGCGATTAAGCTTGCGTAATTCAAAGAAAAACCGTTACTTTGCAGACCAAATACGATTCCTGGAGAAATTAATAGCCAACGAACAGGTCAAGACAGACGAAATTACAAACAACAAATAACACTTTAAAAACAATGTACACTTTACTCGTAATTCTTGTGATCATTGCATCAATATTCATGTGCCTCATCGTGCTCATTCAAGAGTCGAAGGGCGGAGGCCTCGCCAGCGGCTTCGCCAGCGGCAACCAGATGATGGGCGTTCGCAAGACAACAGACGTGATCGAGAAGCTGACATGGAGCCTTGCTGCTGCAATGGTGGTGTTCAGCGTCATCTCTGTCTATTTCATCCCCTCTGCTGCAGGCACATCGTCTGTCATGGAGGGCGTGGCCACCGAGCAGCAGCTCACAGCTCCCACAAACCTGCCAGGAATACCTGCCGCAGATGCCGCCGATGCTGCCGAAGCACCAGCTGCCGAAGCAGGTGCACCAGCTGCCGCAGAGACACCCGCTGCCGAAGCACCCGCAGAGGCGCCAAAGCAATAATCTCCTACTTAGCGCGCTATGCACGTTAGTGGATTCAGAAAAATCGCCCTGGCTCTGGCCGGGGTCGTGATAGCGCTGACCTCAGAGGCCAGCGCTTTCGTTTTGACGGCAAACAAGCCCGTGAGCATATATGTCGCCGACGAAGAGCCGCCAGTGGTACATTCAGCACTGACGCTGCTGGCATCAGACCTGCAGAGGGTGCTCAACGCGCCGTTGCAGACGGTGTCGGGCACCGAGAGGCAGAACATCGTGGCCGGATCCCTCGACGGACCCTTGCGCGAGTTTTTCTACAACATGGATCTCGACCTCGCGGCACTGGCGCAGTCGCCCCAGGGATTTATCATGCTCGTGGATCATCGGCAGCGACTCGTCATCATCGGCAGCGACGGCGACGGCACGGCCTACGGACTCATAGAGCTGACACGCATGCTCGGTGTGTCACCATGGGAGTGGTGGGCCGACGTAGAGCCAGAGCAACGCACGGAGCTGCGCATCTCCGACCGCTTCACTACCTTCCAGCGGCCCGACGTGCCATATCGGGGTATCTTCATCAACGACGAGGACTGGGGCATGCTCCCATGGGCATCCACCAACTATGAACCCAATGCCGAACACGCTATCGGCCCCAAGACTACAGAGCGCATCTTCGAACTCATGCTACGTCTGCGCGCCAACCTCTACTGGCCGCCAATGCACCCGTGCACGAAGCCGTTCTTCCTCACGCAAGGTGTGGCAGAACTTGCCGACCGTTACGGCATTGCCATCGGCACCAGCCACTGCGAACCCATGGCATGCAACGCCGCCGGAGAATGGAGCGTACGCGGACGTGGCGACTACAACTTCATGACCAACCGCGAGGCAATGGCCGACTTCTGGCGACTGCGCGCCGCCGAGACAGCTGCGATGCCCATGGTTTACACCCTGGGACTCAGGGGCGTGCATGACGGTGCCATGCTTGGGGCAAAGACTGCCGAAGAGCAGAAAGAAGTGCTGCCGAAGGTCTTCGAGCTGCAACGCCAGATACTGGCTGAGGAGGTGGACTCTGACGTCACCGCCTTACCACAGGTTTTCATACCTTACAAGGAGGTCATGGATGCCTACAACCTCGGACTTGAGGTGCCCGACGATGTCACCCTCCTGTGGAGCGATGACAACTACGGCTACATACGCCACTTCCCGACAGAGGCTGAGAGGAAGCGCCAAGGCGGCAACGGCGTCTATTACCACATCTCATACTGGGGCAGGCCACACGATTACCTGTGGCTCGGCACGGCGAGTCCGTATCTCCTTTTCCAGCAACTCTCGGAGGCATACTACAGCGGCGCACAACGTATGTGGGTGCTCAACGTGGGCGACATCAAGCCCTCAGAGTATCAGATAAGTCTCTTCATGGACATGGCATGGGACCTCGACGCTGTGCGCCAGCGCACTGTCGGAGGACACATGGAGGACTTCTACGTACAGAACATCGGACGCGACATAGCCCGTCTTACTGCCATATATATGAAGGACCACTATCACCTCTCCTTCCAGCGTAAGCCCGAGCATCTCGCCGGCACACGCGTGGAAGAGCCCGCCGACAGCAAGACAAAATGGGATGTCGTGCGCGACCTGCCATGGAGCGAGAAGCGCATACGAGCACGCCTCGAACGCTACGACAAGCTGGAACGCAACGTCCTGTGGATTGCCGACTCCGTGCGGCGCACACACCCGGCACGATATGACGCTTTCTATCAGCTCGTGGAATATCCGGTGCTCGCAGCAGCAGCCATGAACGATAAGTTCCTCACCGCACAGCTCGCACGCCACGGCAAGAGCTATGCCGCCCGCGAGAGCGTGGCAGCCACATGGCAGCGCAGCGATCAGGCTCATACACGCATTCAAGAACTAACGACACGCTACAACGAGATGCGCGGAGGCAAATGGAGAGGCATCATGGATGCCGCGCCACGCGGACTCACGGTGTTCAAACGCGTGCCACACACACAGGTCAAGACACCACTCCCGGCCGACGAGCCCGAGATAGCATCGTTCTACGGAGCATCATACAACAGCTCGTCGTTCTCGGGCAACGCCATCCTCGACCCCGTGCTCGGACTCGGAGCGAGCATACGCGCCATGCCACTGCCTAAGGACTGCAGCGTGAGCTACAACTTCAAACATGCCTTTGGCTCGGCACGCCAAGTCGAGATTGAGCTGCACATGCTGCCGACACACCCCATCGAGAAGCAGCAACGTGTCACCGTGAGCTTCGACGGAGGCGAGCCGGAGGTGTTCACATACGACACCGTGGGACGCAGCGAAGAGTGGAAGCAGAATGTCATTCAGGGCTATGCCGTTGTCACGGCACACATGCCCGTCGTCAACGCCGTAGGCACGCACACCGTCAAGGTGGGAGCTCTCGACGAAGGAGTTGTCGTAGATCAGGTGTTCGTACGACCCGTCAGGACCATCAGCGAGCGATAATCTTCCATTTTACATTTCACATTTTTACATTCAACATCATATATGTTTGAGAACCTATCCGAACGCCTCGAACGCTCCTTCAAGATACTGAAGGGCGAAGGCAAGATCACCGAGATAAACGTCGCCGAGACACTGAAGGACGTGCGACGCGCCCTGCTCGACGCCGATGTCAACTATCGCGTCGCCAAGGACTTCACCGACACCGTCAGGCAGAAAGCTCTGGGACAGAACGTGCTCACCGCCGTCAAGCCCCAGCAGATGATGGTCAAGATTGTCCACGATGAGCTGGCAACACTCATGGGCGGCGAAACAAGCGACCTGAACCTCAGCGGCCGTCCCGCCGTGATACTCATGGCAGGTCTGAACGGTGCCGGAAAGACCACCTTCGCCGGCAAGCTGGCCAACCTGCTCAAGACCAAGCGCAACCGCCGACCTCTGCTCGCCGCCTGCGACGTCTATCGCCCGGCCGCCGTGGAACAGCTGCGCGTGCTGGCCGAGCAGATAGCTGTGCCCATACACATGGAACCCGACAGCCAGGACCCCGTGCAGATTGCCCTCAACGCCATCCAGGAGGCTCGCGCCAACGGTCAGGACACCGTCATCGTGGATACCGCCGGACGCCTGGCCATCGACGAGAAGCTCATGCAGGAGATAGCAGCCATCAAGGCCGCCATCAACCCCGACGAGACGCTCTTCGTCGTGGATGCCATGACGGGTCAGGACGCCGTGAACACCGCCAAGGAGTTCAACGACCGCCTCGACTATACTGGCGTGGTGCTCACCAAGCTCGACGGCGACACCCGTGGCGGTGCAGCGCTGAGCATACGCACCGTGGTGGATAAGCCCATCAAGTTCGTAGGTACAGGCGAGAAGATGGAGGCCATAGACCCCTTCCATCCCGCACGAATGGCCGACCGCATCCTGGGCATGGGCGACATCGTAAGCCTCGTGGAGCGAGCACAGGAGCAATACGACGAGGCCGAGGCACGCCGCCTGCAGAAGAAGATACAGAAGAATCAGTTCGACTTCAACGACTTCTACTCGCAGATACAGCAAATCAAGAAGATGGGCAACATCAAGGACCTAGCATCGATGATACCCGGTGTGGGCAAAGCGCTGAAGGACATCGACATCGACGACAATGCCTTCAAGAGCATCGAGGCCATCATCCTGAGCATGACGCCCAAGGAGCGCACAAACCCCGAAATACTAAACACCAGCCGCCGACAGCGCATAGCGCGCGGCTCAGGCACCGACATTGCCGCCGTCAACCGCCTCATCAAGCAGTTCGACCAGACACGCAAGATGATGAAGATGGTCACCAATCCGCGCATGGCACAGATGATGGCACGCATGCCCAAACGATAGTCCAATATCAACATATCACACCATATCCTACACCGATGACTATAATTGACGGAAAAGCCACCGCTGCCACCATCAAGGCAGAAATCAAGCAAGAGGTGGAGGCCATTGTCGCCGCCGGCGGCAAGCGCCCGCACCTGGCAGCCATCCTCGTGGGCCACGATGGAGGCTCTGAGACATACGTAAGTAATAAGGTTCGCGCGTGCGAGGAATGCGGGTTCCGCAGCACGCTGCTGCGCTACGAGGACGACATCACCGAGGCCGACCTTCTGGCCACCGTGGCCCGCCTCAACGCCGATGCCGACATCGACGGCTTCATCGTGCAGCTGCCGCTGCCCCGACACATCGACGAGCAGAAGGTCATCGAGGCCATCGACCCGCGCAAGGACGTGGACGGCTTCCACCCCATCAACGTGGGCCGCATGGCAATAGGCCTGCCAGCCTTCGTCAGCGCCACGCCAAAGGGCATCCTCGAGCTGCTGCGCCGCTACGATGTCAAGACCTCTGGAGCCAAGTGCGTCATCCTCGGACGCTCAAACATCGTCGGCAAGCCCATGGCACAGCTGATGATGCAGAAGGGTGGCGGCGACGCCACCGTCACCGTGTGCCACAGCCATTCGCCGCAGCTCAAGGACGAATGCCGACAGGCCGACATCATCATAGCCGCCATAGGACGCCCCGCCTTCGTCACAGCCGACATGGTGAAGCCCGGTGCCGTCGTCATCGACGTGGGCACAACCCGCGTGGCCGACGCCACACGCCAGCGAGGCTGGCGCCTGCAGGGCGACGTCGATTACGACAACGTGGCACCTCTCTGCTCCGCCATCACCCCCGTGCCGGGTGGCGTAGGACCCATGACCATCTGCATGCTCATGCTCAACACCCTCGCCGCCGCACGCCACGACTACTACGAGTAGGCCACCTCGCCAACACATACGAAGCACTCCCCACACCATCGCCGCGACATCATCCTGCGTCGGCGGCGCGAGTGTGGGGAGTGCTTTTTCTTTACAATACGGCTCGTCATGGGCTATGTCGAGCCATCATCACACTTTATTTAAACAATATGACACATGATATGAAATCCTTGTAAAGGAATTTATATATCTTTGCGCCATCTGACAATCACACACACACTTCAAACAATCATGCAGAAGACAATACTTACACTCGCGTTGGCGTCCGCTACTCTCGGCGCCGGCGCACAACAGCTGGCCTTCCCCGGTGCCGAGGGCTACGGAGCCTACGCCACCGGCGGCCGCGGAGGCCAGGTAGTACATGTCACCAACCTCAATGCCGCAGGCAGCGGTTCGCTGGCCGACGCGGTGAGCCAGCCCGGGCGCTTCGTGGTGTTCGACGTGGGCGGCGTCATCGACATCACAGGCAAGAGCATCACCATAGCCAGCAACGTCACCATCGCCGGGCAGACAGCCCCCGGCGAGGGCATCACCATATATGGCGGACGCGTCATAGCCTCCAAGGCCAAGAACGTCATCATGCGCTACATACGCATGCGCGGCGGCAAGAGCGTCAACAGCAGCAAGTGTACGCTGACGCTCGATGAGTGCCAGAACCTGATTATGGACCACTGCTCCGTGTCGTGGGGACCGTGGGACAACGTCCACATCAAGGATGCCAACAACATCACCTGGCAGCACAGCATCATCTCGGAGGGCATCGAGCCGCAACGCTTCGGCTCCATCACCGACGGCACCCGCAACTGGACCATCCACCACTGTCTGTGGGCCGACAACAAGAGCCGCAACCCCAAGATGAAGTGCTATCTACAGTACTACAACAACGTGGTCTATAACTATGCCATGGGCATCATCGGCGGCCATTCGGCAGCCGACAACTATCAGGACGTCATCAACAACTACTTCATCGCGGGTCCCGAGGGCTCGGCCAAGTACTTCGACGACTGGACGGCTACCGACCACCTCTACAGCTCGGGCAACTACTTCGACGGCAACTGCGACGGCCAGCTCAACGGCACGCTCATCACCGACCACCATAATGCCACACCCATGGCAGCGCCCAACTTCCAGACCACACACCCGATGAACGTGGAGACGGCGGCCGAAGCCTACCGCACCGTGGCCGACCAGGTGGGTGCCTCGCGTGTGCGCGACATCCACGACAAACGCATCCTCGAACACCTTACCTCCCTTGGCACCAAGGGCAGCTTCATCGCCAACGAGGACAATGTGGGCGGCATAGGCACCGTGGCCGGCGGCCCGCGCCCCACCGACAGCGACAACGACGGCATGCCCGACGACTGGGAGCGCGCCAACGGTCTCAACGCCAGCCAGAACGATGCCAACGCCTACACCCTTGGCGGCGGCTACACCAACATCGAGCACTACGTGAACAGCCTCGCAGCCAAGAGCGCCTTTCTTTATGCACCCGCCAACCCCGTGGCCACCCTGCAAGGCCAGACCAGCGTGAAGCTCACATGGGAGCTCAACGAGCGCGAGGGAGTGACGGGCATCGTCGTGGAGCAGAGCAGCGACGGCACCACGTTTGCCGCCGTTCAACAGCTGGCGGCCAACGCCTCGCAGACCACCATCAGCGGCCTCACCGCCGGAGCCGTCTATTACTTCCGCGTCAAGGCTGTGGGAACCGGCAATGCCGCGTCGGCCTACTCGCCCGTGGTGTCTGTCAACAACGAATATATGCGTGCCGGAGGCGGCACACCCGGCGGCACCGCCACCTTCGCCCCGGCGACGGGAAAGGTTTATCGCATCATCAGCTACGCCACAGTGCCTTACAACTCCAGCACCACGCTCAACGGCACACCCAAGTACCTCATCTTCAACACCAACGGCACGTTGGGTAGCACGGAGCAGTTCCAGTGGGACGACCCCTCGCTGCTGTGGGTAATCACCCCGGTGAACGGCGGTGTCACCATCCGCAACTACAGCAGCAAGCAGTACATCAACGGCCGTAACGCCAGCATCGACGGTGCCGACCGCATAGGCACTTCCGACACACCCTTCACCCTCACCATCAACTATACCGGCGACCAGAAGCCCTCGCAGTCGGGCATCTACAGCGCCGTCTCGATGTACCGCATCAACAGTCCGTCGGCCAGCAACCAGCAGATACGCGCACGCGGCTTTGGCGACGACTGGTTCTGGGGCAGCGGCACCTACGACCGCGCCGACATGGTGTTCACCTTCGTAGAGGTTGACGTCTCGCACGTGCAGGTGTTCCTCAATACCTTCAACGCCACCCTCCAAAACGCACGCCAGCTGGCCAACGGCGCTCAGACGGATGTCACACTGGGCTATCCCACGGCAGCACTCACCGCGCTGATGGATGCCATAACTTCAGCCCAAGCCTTTGCCAACAACATCAACGAGCAGACGCAGCAGGACGACATCGACGCACAGGTGGCAGCACTCACGACCGCCATGTCGCAGTTCGAGAGCACCCGCATCTACACCCTCGAGGGTTTCTCCACCGACATGGCCTACTGCATCTTCAGCTACGGCACCCACCCCAACGCCAGCGCCGCCAACGCCGACGCCAACACCGAGCGCCGCTACCTATATGCCACGACGAGCGCCGACGGTCAGCGCGACTCGCTCATGTATCGCATCGGCCTCACCGAGAACGCCATCAAGGGCGGTGCCACCGACCCGCTGGCCACCGACCCCGCAGCGCTGTGGGCGCTCCACGACGAGGGCAACGGTTTCGTGCGGGCGCGCAACCTCAAGACCAACAGCTACCTGCAGGTGGAGAGCTACCTCTCGCCGACACGCGTCGGCGTGCGACCCTACTATGCCAAGGATGACAACGGCCACATGGCATTCTTCATCGACTCGAGCGCCAGCGGCCGACGCCTGCTCAACGTGGGCGCGCCCAACGGCAACGGCGGCCCCGTGGAATTCTTCGGAGCACATGCCGACCGCGTCCGTCTGCGCTGGGTGTTCCTTCCAACGGATGTCGAGGTCACATTCCCCACTGCCATGACACCCACGACCGCCGCGCCGACCACCCCACCCCGCTACTACGACCTGCGCGGCATGCAGCTGGCACGCCCGCCACACACAGGACTCTACATCATCACACAGGACACCCCTCAAGGCACCGTCAGCCACAAAGTATCTGCCCACAGCACAAGTCAACAGCACATGTAGCGAAGAGCCTTGCCGCTCCCACATCATGTGAAAGCGCATAATGTTACATTGTGTCATCAACTTGTTACCACCGTGCTACGCCGTTACAGCAATTTGTCGTACCTTTGCCGCAGATTTTCCGAATCCATTAACGAAACTATTTGCGACTATGAAACGACATCTACCCCTTGTGGTGGCGTTGCTGTGGGCATTGGGCGCGCAGGCCATCACCGTAACGGACACAATCTTCAACCGTGCGGCCAACGAGGCATTTGCCTTTGGTGCCGACGTCAGCTTCGTGCCTGCCATGGAGGGCTGGGGCACCAAGTGGCTCGACAAGAACGGCAAGCAGAAGGACATCCTCCAGATTTTGAAGGAACAAGGCATCAACAGCATACGTCTGCGCGTGTGGACGGTGGGCAGCGGTGCCAGCAGCAAGCAGGAGGTCGTGGCCATGTGCCTCCGGGCCAAGGCCAAAGGCATGAGCGTGATGATAGACTTCCACTACAGCGACACGTGGGCCGACCCCGGCAGCCAGACCATCCCTGCGGCATGGACGGACCACAGCGTCGATGCCCTGGCTCAACGCGTCTATGACCACACCTTCGACGTGCTCTCGGCCATCAAGGCTGCCGGTGTGGTACCTCGCTGGGTACAAGTTGGCAACGAGACAAAACGCGGCATGCTCTATCCCGTGGGACAGACCAACAAAGGCGGCAGCGTGGCCTTCGCACGCTTCGTGCAGGCTGGCTACGATGCTGTGAAAGCCGTCGATGAGTCCATGCAGGTCATCGTTCACCTGCCCGACGGCCACGACAACTCGCTTTATCGCAACATCTTCGACGGCCTGAAGAAGAACGGTGCCAAGTGGGACATCATCGGCCTCTCGGCCTATCCCCGCTGGTCGCATCTCGACGGCCCCACCATGATTACGCGCACCATGGCCAACATCAACGACCTGAAAAAGCGCTACAAGACACCGTGTATGGTGGTCGAGACAGGCCACTCCCCCCGCGAGGCCCTCATCGGCAACCAATATCTCGTGGGACTGATGGACAAGATGATTCGTGGCGGCGACCTGGGCTGCTTCTATTGGGAACCGGAGTCCATGGGTGGCTATGACATGGGCGCCTGGGACGAGGCCACACGAAAGCCCACGGTGATGATGGATGCCTTCCTGGGCGTTAAGCACACAGAGGTGAGCTGGCTCATGCGTGGACAGATGACCCACCCCACGGCCAGACAAGAGGTTGACGATGCCGACGGCCTCAGCCTTGTCACGGACATGCGCCACATCCGCAAGCGCATTCAGGATGTCAAGTTCTACGTGGACAAGCGTCTGGTATGCACGCTCACGTCAGAACCCTGGGAATGCCGCGTGGCCGATGCCGAGCCGGGCATTCACAGCGCCTGGGCCAAGGCCACCGACAGCGACGGCAACACCCTGCAGACAGATGCCGTCACTTTCTTCTACGGCCGGTCAGCGCTCCTTGGCACCCCCATCTCTGTCAATGCCACGCAAAAGGACGGTACGTCCAGCTGGGGCCTGTCGCTGGCTGCGGCCGGTCGCTATCGCCTTGTGTTCGAATACAGCTGCGAACAGACGCGGGGTGCTTTCGTGTGGCTCAGTGGCGACAGCATCACACGCACCTATTTCGACCCTGGGACAGACGCCTTCCACACCTTCGACATGGAAGCCGCTGCGCCAGGCAACTACGAGCTGCGCTTGGTGGCCACACGCGCCACGGGTCTGCCCGTGATCAAGACTCTGCGCATCTTCCCCATCGATGGCCAGCCAACACCATCGGCCAGCGACCTTACAGCCGTGAGCGACTTGCGCCACGACAGTCCCGAGATGCTCGAAGTCTATTCGCTCTCAGGCGTGCTGGTAGCCAAGACTTCGTCGGCGTCACTTGGCATCCGTCTGGGGTCTCGGACATCGGCCGTGGTGGCGCTGCCAAACTGTGTCGGCGGCACGCCATACATCGTGCGGAAGCAACGGCTGAAGTAACTCACCGACGAAAACCCCGTGGAATAGCTTATCTCCTTCACGCTCATGTCGCCACGCAGCAGCATTTCGGCTGCGTGGCGCAGACGCACGGTGCGGATGAACTCCGTGGGCGATTGTCCCGTGGCACCCTGTATCTTGCGGTAGAGCGTCATGCGGCTCACACACAGGTCGCGGCTCAGGAGCTCCACGTTGTAGGCATCGTCGCTCAGGTGTTTCTCCACGCATGCCATGGCATCGCGGAGAAACGGCGAGCATTCTATGGCTTTGCTGTTTGACGAATCTCCATCGACAGCCCCATCCTTGCCAGTCTCCTCCTCGTCTGCGTGAGTGGTCTCTGGGATATATGATTCCGCGTCCTGGCTGGCAGCTGCACGCTGCACCGCGTCGGCAGATGCCGTATCGGCTATGGTGCGCAACTTGAGCTCCTTGATTTGTGCGATGAAGCGTCGGCTCTGACGGCGCAATATATAATAATGTATAAGCAGCAGGATGAGCATGGCCGCCACGAGAGTGTAGCCCACACACATCCACCATGCCGTCAGCCACTGCGGCATACGTTCCACCACCATCCCGCGCTGCGGCTGGCACCAACGCCTGCCAGGCTGCGTCTCATGCATCTCGATGCTATATGCACCTTCGGCCTCAATGCTACGCTGTCGCAGTGTGTGTCGTGCGGGGTCATAGAGGCGGACGTAGCGCTCGTGGGCTATGACGAGGCGCCCACAGCTGTCACCACGGAGCGCCACCACAGCGTCGCCATGTTCGTTGGCTGCATAGTCGTCGGTGGTCAAACGGCCGTTGCGCAGCGCATGTAGCATCCCGTAGATGGTACCCAGCCACAGCGTGCCATCGGTGGTGAAGGCCATTGCCGACACGTCGGCCATGTGGGGCAGCACCACCACATCCTCCGCAGTGCCGACAGCGCGGCGTATGTCATGGCCCGTGCTGAACCACAGGCATCCTTTGTCATCAGCAGCCCACGCCGTGGGACGTGTTGTCAGCCCCCATGCCAGTCGCACGGAGTCGGCATCAAAGTCCGTCGGCGTTTGGATTGCAGCCCATGCCGGGGCAACGGTTTCAGAGTCGTCAACGGCGTATGAGGGCCTGTCGCCAGCAGCCACGAGCACACGCCCCCGGCAGTCCAGCGTCATACGCCCCGCCGCCATGCCTGCCATGATGCTGTCCGTGGGTGCAGCCGTCAGCTGTGCGCCCGTGTGGAACAGGCGCACGCCGCCCATGGTGCTCGCCCACAGCCGCGCTCCGTCGGCCGATGCCTGCAGGTCGGTACATACACCTATGGATGCCTCGGGCTGCGGGTGCACGGTGCCGCTGCCAGGGTCGTAGCGTACAATGCCTCGTCCGGCAGTACCCACCCACAGCGTGCCGTCGGCGACATCAGCCAGGTCGGTAGGCGCGACATCCAGCGGCCACGGCATCTGGCGGAATGCTCCGTCGCTACACCGCAGCAGCCCGCCACCCCAGAGCGTTGCCCACAGTAGTCCGCTGGCATCTTCGAAGAGGTGAGAGACATATTTCCCGTGTGCATCGTATGTGGCTACAAGGTGCAGGTCACGGTCAAAGTAGTATATCTTCTTGTTTGCCGTCAGCAGTAGGTCGCCGTTGCGGGTCACGAGGATGTCGTCCACGCGTTTGTCGTCCACTTCCTCCAGACGCCGTATGGAGAAGTCTGCCTTGTCCAGCACACACGCCCCGTGGAAGGTGCCGACGATGATGCATCCCCGCATCTGTGCCAGACAGGCCACGTTGTTGCTTCCAAGCAGGTCGGGACGTGAGGCCTCGTTGCGAAACACGTCGATGGCACAGCCGTCATCGCGGCAGAGACCGCCACCCTCGGTGGCATACCACAGGGCGCCCTCGTCATCCTGCATCACATATAGCACATGCCCCGACGGCAGCTGTTCCTGGTTGGGAAGCATCAGCAGGGCGGGCGCTGCGGCGGTCCCTAAGGCCGGCAGCAACATGCACAGAGGTATCAAAAAGGAGCTTTTTCGTAACATTATGGCCAAAAAGTGTTGCAAATATATAACAAACGAGAAGAAAGTGACCATAATGCCTTGGCGTTTTAAGGTAATTTAGTAATTTTGCCTCCGCAGATGCGTTGGCATCGCTACCTTAGAACCTATCATTAACCAATCAACATAACACAAACGACACTACAATGAGAAAGACAATCTTGACGCTCGTGGCAACCATGCTCGCCACGACGCTCGTGGCACAAGGCCCCGGCCGCCGTTTCCGCCGCGAGGCATTCACCACCGACACCCCCATGGTCCACGACCCCGTCATGGCCCTTGAGGACAGCACCTACTATCTCTTTGCCACAGGCATGGGCATCCAGCGCATGACCTCTCGCGACCGCCACACGTGGACGGTGTCCCATCAGCCCGTGATGACCGTCATCCCCGGCTGGACCACCGACTCCGTTCCCGGCTTCGGCAACCACGTGTGGGCCCCTGATGTCATCCGCTGGCACGGCCAGTGGTGGATGGCCTACAGCTGCTCCACCTTCGGCAAGAACGGCTCGGCCATAGGGCTGCTGTCTGCGCGCTCGCTGCGCCACAACATGTGGAAGGACGAGGGATGCATCGTCACCTCGCGCTCCAAGCGCGACGAGTGGAACGCTATCGACCCCAACTTCATCATCGACGAGACGGACACGCCGTGGCTCGTGTGGGGTTCGTTCTGGGACGGCATACAGCTGGCCCGCCTCGACTCCACCATGCACCTCGCCGCCGGCGAGCGCCCGCGCACCATCGCCCGGCGCTACGATCCGGCCTACAAGAACGCCGCCCCCAATCCCACGTCGCGCTTTGCCGGCACCAATGCTATCGAGGCACCCTTCATCTTCCGCCATGGCGACTACTACTATCTCTTCGTCTCGTGGGACTACTGCTGCCGGGGCGCCAAGAGCAACTACCGCGTTGCCGTGGGCCGCAGCCGCAGCGTGGCAGGCCCCTACCTGGACCGCGAGGGCAAGGACATGCTCCTTGGTGGCGGCACGCTCGTCATCGAGGGCGACAAGGTGCAGTGGGATGCCGCCGGCCACTGTGCGGCCTATGCCTTCCCCGACGGCGACATCTTCGTCTGCCACGGCTACAGCGCCACCCAGAACGGCGCCGCACTGCTCATACAGCGCCCCATCCGCTGGACGGCCGACGGCTGGCCCGAGCTGTAAACCTTGTCATCAATCCCGATCAGCCATACATAAACTAACGACAACACATACACTCCATGCACAAGAAGACCCTCTCCGCAGCATTGCTGCTCGTCTGCGCCATAGGCTCGCAGGCACAGACCGACCCCATCCGCATCGACCTCGCACAAAAAGGTGCAGTGGTCTCACCTGACCTCTACGGCATCTTCTTCGAGGAAATCAACCACGCCGGCGACGGCGGCCTCTATGCCGAGCTGGTGCAGAACCGCGGCTTCGAGGAACACGTTCTGCCCTCGGGCATGACCTACCGCAAAGGCCGCGCCTGGGCCCCCGATGCAATGAACTACGAGCACCGCACCAACCGCAAGTGGAACATCCCCTGGAACATGGAGGAAAAGAAGATGACAGGTTGGCGCGTTGAAGGGCGGCAGGCCAGCGTCAAGCACGCTGTCGTAGCGCCCACCCCCCCCCTGCACGCCAACACCCCCAACGCCATGCGACTCGACATCAAGAAGGTGGACGATGGCGGCCGCGCCGTGCTCGTCAACAGCGGCTACTGGGGCATGGGCCTGCAGACCGGCGAGAAGTATGACCTGCGCTTCTACGTGCGCAGCACCAATTACTGCGGCACCATCACAGCGCGCCTCGTCGATGGCGAGACAGGCGCATCGCTCGCCGCTGCCGAGTTCAAGAGCCGCGAGCTGAAGGATTGGACGGAACTCACGGCAACGCTCTCGCCCACGGCCTCAGCCTCCAAGGGCGAGCTGGCGCTGGAGTTCGACAAGCCGGGCACTGTACACGTCGATTATGTGTCGCTCTTCCCGCAGCACACCTTCATGGGTCGAAAGAACGGCCAGCGTGCCGACGTGGCCCAGATGCTTGTCGACCTGCACCCGCGCTTCATGCGCTGGCCGGGCGGCTGCATCATCGAAGGCGCCACGTATGAGAATCGCGTGAAATGGAAGGAGACACTCGGCGACCCCATGACGCGCCGCGGCGAGTGGGACCTCTGGAGCTACCGGGCCACGTGGGGCATGGGCTACCACGAGTTCCTGCAATTCTGCGAGGACCTGCACATGGACGCCATGTTCGTCGATAACGCCGGCATGGCATGCTCCGTGCGCAACGGCGACTTCGTGAGCAGCGATGCCGACATGGAGGCCGTCGTGCAGGACTTCCGCGATGCCATCGACTACGCCCTGGCCGACCCCGCCACCAATGAGTGGGCACGCCGCCGCGCCGAGGCCGGACACCCCGCGCCATTCCCCCTGAAGTATGTCGAGATTGGCAACGAGAACGTCGGGCCGGAGTATGTCACACACTTCAACTACATATACAAGAAGCTCAGCGCCGAGTACCCGCACATTACGTTCATCAACACCCTGGGCCACACCGACCCGCTGCTGCAGGGCGTGCCCGGCACATACATGGTTGACCCCCACTGGTACCGCAACCCCGACTTCTTCTTTGCCAACAACCATCTCTTCGACGACGCGCCACGCACCCACGACATCTACGTGGGCGAATATGCCTGCAACGGTGGCGTCGGGGCCGGCAACCTGCTGGCAGCGCTCAGCGAGGCAGCCTTCATCATGGGCATGGAGCGCAACAGCGACGTGGTCAAGATGAGCAGCTACGCACCCCTGTTCGAGAACGAGAACCACCGCGACTGGCCCTGCAACCTCATCCACATCAACAGCACGCAAGTCTTTGGCCGCGCTTCCTACTATGTGCAGCAGATGGCCGCCCAGCACCGACCCACATACAATGTCTTCGTCAGCGAACCCACCACGGCCGAACCCGCCCAGCCCTTTGCTGCCGGCGGCATCGGCCTGGGCAGCTATGCCACACAGTGTGAGTACAAGGACGTGAGCGTGACAACAGCCGACGGCCATGTACACCGCTTCAGCCCCCAGCAGCTACAGGGCCGGCGCGGCTCGTGGGCGGTCGCCGGCGAGCTGCTGCAGCAGACATCCGACGCTCGCACGTCGCTGGCCATGCTGCCCGCCATCAGCAGCGACACCTACACCCTCCAGCTCAAGGCCCGCAAGACAGGCGGCATGGAAGGCTTCTTCATCTTCTTCTCGCTCGACGAGAGCGGCCGCAACGGCTACGGCGTGAACATAGGCGGATGGAACAACCACACCACCGCCGTGCAACCCATGCGCGGCGGCCGTCTGACCGACGTCGTCAGCCGCCGTGTGCGCCAGAGTGTTGAGACAGGCCGCTGGTACGACGTGAAGCTCGTGGTGACGCCCATGGCTGCCACCCTCTACGTCGATGGTCAGGAGACGACGGTGGCCCGCCCCGCCGAACCCACCCACCACTTCTGCCAGACGGGCTATGACGAGGCCACGGGCGAGCTTGTGGTGAAGGTGGTCAACGCCACCGACCGCCCCTACAGCCGCCGTTTCGACATCGCCGGCGCAGCCAACGTCATGCCCACCGGACGCGTCATCACCCTCTCGGGCGACGCCCGCGACGAGAACACCTTCGAGCAGCCCACGCGCCTCGCTCCCGTCGAGACCCGCTACGGCCGCTTCGGCAAACAGTTCAGCTACGAATTCGCGCCCATGTCGTTCACCGTCATGCGCATCAAGGCCAGCAAATAACCTTCCCATGAACAGCCATATACTATCCATACTTATGCTTGCGCTGACGATTATCCCCACCGGCGCAGCGGCCCAGGCCATCACGGCTGGCCAACACACCCGAGTCGAGACCACCAACGGCCACATCGAGGGCTATCAGGACGGCCACATCTTCACCTTCAAAGGCATACGCTACGCCAAGGCCGAGCGCTTCATGCCACCCGAGCGAGCAGCGCGAGATGACGGGTGCCACGCCCGAGGCATACCGCTTCGAGAGCCTCGTCAGCAGCATCTGGCTCGCATTCATCCGCACAGTTGACAACAAATGCCGCCCACCACAGCAACCGCCCCCACCAGCCCGTGGCATGACCTGCGCGGCAACGCCGTCGCAGCTCCACAGAGGAGCGGGATATACATCCGCAAAGGACACAAATATGTCATCAAGAAATAAAAGACCTGCAACAATGAAAAGACGACTACTGACACTACTGCTTATGGCCATGCCGCTCATGGCCGGCGCATGGCAGCCCACCGACACCACGACGGCAGCCCGGGACTTCGTCAAGGGCGCCGACGTAGGCTTCCTACAGGGACAGGAGCGACGCGGGGTCGTGTTCCACGACCGCCAGGGACGCCAACGCGAATGTCTGGAGCTGCTCCGCACCGACTACCAGCTCTCGGCCATTCGCATGCGCGTGTGGGTGAACCCACGCGGCGGCACGTGCGACAAGCATGAGCTGCTGGCCATGGGCCGCCGCGCCAAGGCCCTGGGCATGGACTTCATGGTCGATTTCCATTATGCCGACTCGTGGGCCGACCCTGCCAAGCAACCCATACCAGCCGCCTGGCAAGGCCACACCTACGAGCAGATGCTCCAGGACGTGCGCCTACACACCATCGACGTGCTCACGCTGCTGCGACAGAACGACATCACGCCACGCTGGGTGCAGGTGGGCAACGAGACGGCCAACGGCCTTCTCTGGCCCATGGGCCACATCGAGCAGAACCCAGCACAGTATGCGGGCTTCATCCACGCCGGCTACGATGCCGTCAAGGAGGTGTTCCCCGAGGCCATCGTCATCGTCCACCTGGACCGTGGCCACAAGCAGGAGCTCTACGACTGGAACCTCGACACCGTGCTCCGCTATGGCGGCAAGTTCGACATGGTGGGCATGTCGCTCTATCCCTATTGGGCCACCAAGGGCGGCACGCCAGAGCAGGACAACAAGATTATCACCGACTGCATCGCCAACATACGCCACGTGAGCCAAAAGTACAACTGCGACGTGATGATCGTGGAGACGGGCTTCGAGGTCGATGAGCAGCACCCCGAAAAGATGGAAGAGGGCCGCCGACAGCTCGCACGCGTCATCCGCGAGGCGCGCACACAGACCGACGGCCACTGCCGGGGCGTATTCTATTGGGAACCACAGTGCCTGCCCGGAGGCTACAAGCTCGGTGCCTTCGGCAGCAACGCCGCCCCCACAGCCATCATGGAGGGTTTCGTCGAGGACAGCGAAAAGTCACACCATTAACAACCACTTCAATATGCGACACACAATCATCACCTTGCTGATCATGCTGCTGCCCATGGCGGCGGCACAGGCGGAGCAGCACAGCATCCGCATCACCGAGAACATCGCCTACCGCACCGACGTGGGACCCTCCACGGTGCTCGACCTGGCGCAACCCCTGTTCGGGCCGCAGAGCGGCCGACCCGCCATACTCATCATCCACGGCGGGGGCTGGAGCGCCGGGTCGAAGAACGACATGGTCTATCGCTCACTCATGGTGGACTATGCCATGAAGGGCTACGTCGTGTGCAACATGAACTACCGCCTCATCCAGGAAGCCGACCCGCCAGCCTGCATCGAGGATGTGCGTTCGGCCATACGCTGGATGAAGGCCCACGCCTCCGAGCTGGGCATCGACCCCGGGCGCATAGGCACCTTCGGCCACTCGGCCGGCGGCCACCTCTCGCTCATGGCCGGCGTGGCAGCAGCCAGCACGGCCTTCGACGACGCCGCCGACCCATGGCGCGAGCAGAGCGCCACCGTGGCATGTGCCGTGGGCGGAGCGCCGCCAACCGAGCTGGGCCGCACCGACATACCGTGGGGCCAGCGCACGGAGATGTGGCCCATAGGATACGTGGGCGCCACGCAGACACCCTTCCTGGTGCTGCAGGGCGGCGAAGACCCCATCGTGAAGCCCGAGCTCACCGAGGCATGGGTGGAACGCATGCAGCGCGCAGGCGCCAGCGTAGATTACGTCAAGGTCCACGGCCAGCACGGCGTGGCCTTCGACCAGCAGCTGGAGTTCACGCGTCCGGCCATGGATGCCTTCTTCGCACACCACCTGCACCACACCGACCCGTCGGTGACGTTCACGCAGATGAAGGTGCCCGACTACGGCGGCAGCGGACGCCACAAGGCCGTGGCACTGCGCGAGGCGTCGCTGCCCGACTTCGTGGTCTATCGCCCCATGAACATGGATGCCGCCATGGGCCGCGAACGGCGCAAGCTGCCCGTGCTCGTGTTCTGCAACGGCGGATGCATGGACACCAGCATCGGCTATGAGAACATGCTCGCCGACGTGGCCTCGCACGGCTACGTGGTGGTGGCCGTGGGCCAGCTGCAGATGCTGGCACAGCACGAGCACGACCGCCACACGCCATCGTCGGTGGTGCAGACGGCACTGGACTGGGTGAGCCAGCAGGCGTCCAACCCCAGCTCGCCATACTACGGCCGCATCGACGAGGAGCGCATCGCCGCCGCAGGCCACTCGTGTGGCGGAGCACAGGTGCTGGCCAACTGCGGCGACCCACGCCTCAAGACCTACATCATCCTCAACGCCGGCATGGGCAGCATGACGATGGCCGACGCCAGCGCCAAGTCGCTCCGCAACCTGCACGGACCCATCCTCTACATCGTGGGAGGCACCACGGACGTGGCGTGGGCCAACGCCCAGGCCGACTACAAGGCCATCCGCCGCGTGCCGGTGGTGCTGGCCGACAACACCCGCAGCGGCCACGGCGGCACCTACGACCAGGAGCACGGCGGCGCCAACAGCCGCATGGTGCGCGCATGGCTGGACTGGCAGCTGAAGGGACGCACCGAGGCCGAGACGCTGTTCCTCGGCGGTGACCTCACCGACTATCCCGACTGGACCATCATGCACAAGAACTTCAAAGAGGCCGACACAAAGGCCACCGCCGCCACGGTGGCGCCGCTGTGGATCAGCAACGGCGAGCGCCGCATCTACGGCGAGCTCGCCACGCCCAAGAAGGCCGCCAAGGGCAAGCCCGTGGCCATCATAGCCCACGGCTTCAACGGCACGCACGAGTTTGGCCGCAACTACCACGAGACGCTGGCACGCCACGGCTACGCCTGCTACGCCTTCGACTTCCCCTGCGGCTCGGTGCGCAGCCGCTCCGATGCCAACACCCTGAACATGTCCATCCTCGACGAGGTGAGCGACCTCAAGGCCATCGTGGCCCACTTCCGCAGCCATGGTCACCGACAGGTGGTGCTCATCGGCGAGAGCCAGGGAGGCCTCGTTTCGGCCCTCACCGCAGCCGACCTGGGCGAAGACGTCAGCCGACTCGTGCTCGTCTTTCCCGCGCTGTGCATCCCCGACAACTGGCGCGAGCGATATCCGCGCCGCGAGGACATCAAGGACGTCACCGAGCTGTGGGGCGTCAAGATGGGGCGCCGCTTCTTCGAGGAAATCCACGACATGCACCCGCTGGACGTCATTGGCCGCTATCGCGGACCCGTGCTCATCGTGCAGGGCGACCAGGACCGTGTGGTCAGCATGGACGACTCGCGCCGTGCGCAGCAGCTCTATGCCCCCGGCACACGCCTGCACGTGATTCGCGGCGCCGGCCACGGCTTCAACCCCGAGCAGTTCAAGCAGGAGATGGAGCAGCTGGACGCCTTCCTACGCTGAGGCATAAGGCTGGCTCCACCACGACACTAAGAGACCTTGCCACGGACGTCGCCCCACGAGGATGGCGTTTGCGGCAAGGTCTCTTTGTGTCTTCATACACATACTTGCCATCCTCTCAGGCATTTGAGGTGCGCCGCATCCTGACGCCATAAGCAGCCACCACCACGAAGCATAGCATGGTGAGGACGAACGAGGCATTTGTTGCGGGGAAAGAGCCGAAAACGTGCCCGCGGTCGATGACGAAGGCCTGTATGAGCGGCAGCACGGAGCCACCGAGTATGGCCATGATGAGGCCTGCGGCACCGAGCTTGGCATCATCGCCGAGGCCGTCGAGCGCTATCCCATAGATGGTGGGGAACATCAGCGACATGCATCCGCTCACCGCTACCAGGCAATAAATGCCCATGCGGTTCTGAAAGACGATGACTCCGGCGGTGAAGGCTATCGCCATCGCCCCGAAGATGACGAGCAGCGTGGCCGGGCGCAGCCATCTCATGAGCCATGTGGCCACGAAGCGCAGGCAGATGAAGAGCAGCATGGCGGCGATGTTGAATCTCTGCGACAGCACCTCGGCTGCCTGTTCTGTCATGCCCTCGGCCATGAACACGCGGGTGCCATACTGGATGATGAATGTCCAGCACATAATCTGCGCTCCTACGTAGAAGAACTGTGCCACGACGCCCTCCCTGTAGCGTGGCATGTGGCAGAGACGACGCAGGGTGGACATGATGTGCAGGTCGCTGCCCTGATCGCCACTCCGAGGCATATCCATGAAGTATATCACAAAGAACATAGCCACTATGACGGCTCCGATGAGCAGATATGGCGACACGAGGATGCTGAGGTCGGACTGCTTCAGCGCCTCAAACTCGTCGGGCGGCAAGAGGCCGCGTTCCTCGCTGCCCATGGGGTTGAGGCGCGCCTGTATGTAGTTCATAGCCACAAACATGCCTATGATGCTTCCGCAGGGGTTGAAGCACTGAGCCATGTTGAGGCGGCGTGTGGCGGTGCGCTCGTCTCCCATGGCGAGGATGTAGGGGTTGCAGCTCGTCTCAAGGAACGACAGTCCGCACGTCATGATGAAGTAGGCAGCTATGAAGCATCCATAGACTCCTGCCATGCGTGCAGGGAAGAAGAGCAGTGCGCCGGCGGCATAGAGACCGAGACCCATCAGCACCCCGGCCTTGTAGGAGTAGCGGCGTATGAAGATAGCGGCGGGAAATGCCATGGCGAAGTATCCCCCGTAGAAGGCCACCTGCACGAGGGCGCCGTCGGCGACGCTCATCCGGAAGATTTTTGAGAAGGCTTTCACCATGGGGTTCGTGATGTCGTTGGCGAAGCCCCAGAGGGCAAAGCAGAGCGTCACCAGCACAAACGGGAGGAGATATTGTCGCGGCACGAGGGCCGCATCGTGGCTGATTTGGGATTGTCTCATGACGGTTGGCAAATGATTATAGGTGCGTCAGGCGGACGCTATTCTGACATGTTCTTTATGTAGGGCAGCTCCGGCAGGTCGCGGAAGGGATAGAAGCGAAGGGCGTTCTCGCCGAGTATTGCCGCCAGCTCGGCATCGCTGAAGAGAGGGCTGCGGCAGATGAAGTCATAGCTCATGCGATAGGTGATGGCGGTGATGGTGCGCGGATAGTCGGACCCCCACATCAGCTTGTCGGCACCCACGAGGTCGGCAGCCTCACGCAGGGCACGTGCTGCCGAGGGGAAGGGGTAGAACTCGGAGTTGTAGAGCCACGTTATGCCTCCGCACTCGAGCATGACGTTCTTGTTGCGGGCCAGCAAGACCTGACGCTGCCAGCTGGGATTCTCCCATGGCGGTGTCGCGGGCGGCGCTGCCATGGCGAGATGTCCTATGGCGATGCGCAGACGCGGGCACTGACGTATCACCTCGGAGAGTTGCAACACCTGCTCGTCGCCGTCGGCGAGGGTTATGCTGAGGTACCAGTCGTGGGCCTCCATGAGGCGGAACATACGCATCATCTCGTCGCCGAGGAGGCTGCGCCCCAGCAGGCGGTGTGCGGGGATGGCCATGCCGCGAAAGCCTTCTGCGGCCATCAGGTGCTGAGCCTGCTCATAGAAACCGTCATGACGGTAGTCGGCCATGGCGTAGCAGAAGAAGCGGTCAGGATGCTGGTCGGCCACGGTGGAGAGATAGGTGTTCTGCAAGCCGTCGATGAATTCCTGCACCACCACGGCGGCCGCCACCTGGGCATAATCCATGTTGGAGAGGAAGACCTCGGCAGTGTTGTGGCCGTCGGTCATGAAGGGTGGCAGCATCTGGCGTTCCTCGCCGAGGAAGTTGCTGCGGCTGCCGTTGCCTTCGAGCGTGCGTATGGGCAGGCCGTTCCACGTCGTGTCTTGCTGCCACCAAAGATGGGAGTGTGCGTCGATGATTGTCATTGAGGGGAAGTGGGGGTGTGAGGTTTTCGGGTTATGAGGCTGTGAGGTTATAAGGGTCTCAGCTGTTGGCCCACGTCACACGACGCTGTTGCCCGATGATGTCCTGCACCTCAGCTACGAGTTGCCAGTCTATGGGTTCGCTGATATACTCGAGGTTGCGGCGGACGTTGTCGGGATTTGCCGATGAGAAGAGCGTGGACGGTATGCGAGGGTTGCTCACGGCATACTGCATGGCCAGCTTCTCGATGGGATAGCCCCGGGCACGGCAATAGTCGGAGGCACGACGACAGGCCTCGACGAGAGCGTTGGGAGCCGGATGCCAAGCCGGCACGCCGCGTTGCGACAGCAGTCCCATGCTCAGCGGCGAGGCATTGATGAGACCTATGCCATGAGCCTCGAAATAGTCGAGATGGTCGGCCAGGGCATCGTCGCACAGACAGTAGTGGCAGAAGTTGAGCACCGTCTCCACCATGCCAGCAGGGCTGTGGTCGATGACCCAGCGCAGATTGTCAATCTGAAGGTCGGTGATGCCAACATGGCCTACGATGCCTTTCTGCTTGAGTTCCACGAGGGCAGGCAGCGTCTCGCTGACCACCTTTTGCAGGCCGCCCGGCAGAGAGGCCTGAAACTCGATGTCGTGGACGTGGATGAGGTCTATGTAATCTACGCCAAGGCGCTCCATACTCTCATAGACGCTCTCCGTGGCACGGCGTGCGCTGTAGTCCCAGGTGTTGATGCCGTCGTGACCGTAACGCCCCACCTTTGTGGATAGTATGTAGCGGTCGCGCGGCAGCTTACGCAATGCACGTCCGAGCACACGCTCGGCACGATAGTGGCCGTAGTAGGGCGACACGTCGATGAGATTCATGCCGCCGTCGAGGGCCACGGCGACAGTTGCCACGGCACGCTCTTCGTCGATGTCGTGGAACACGCCGCCGAGCGACGATGCTCCGAAGCTCAGCGCTGACACGCGCAGGCCTGTGCGTCCAAAGGGTCTGTAGTCCATAGGTAATGTCTTGTCTTGAGGTTAGCGTTCCACAAAGGTAAGCATAAACCCACAAACGGCAGACATCGACACATGCTTTTTTGTAGCAAAGCGATAAAAAAACGACTTTTTGAGACAAAAACGAAGACCTCTGCACACGAACACCGCCAAAAAGACTTACCTTTGCACCACAAAAGCACATCACGCCATGACGACAATGCCGAGCTACGTCCACCCACTGCCCCACGACGGCGAACCGTTGCCGGAGGCTTTCACCTACCCTTTCCGCTACGAACCACACCCGCTGTGCCTGCGGGCAGCGGCCATCGTGCAGGCTCAGGCCGGCAAGCTCGGGCTCACGGAGGGTAAAATGTTCGGCGTGCTGGTAGTCAGCACCGCGGCGCCTCATGCTGCGACATCGACACTCTACTTCCTTGCGGCATACTCCGGCCAGATTGACGGTAGCTTCGCGCATCCATGGTTTGTGCCGCCAATAGTCGATTACCTTCAAGCTGACAGCCACTTCCAGAGGGTGCAAAGGCAGATAGAGGCCCTCGGCGAGGAGGTGACGCGCCGCCGCCACAGCGACGAACGCCGGCACATGGAACAGCGACTCGCGGAGCTAATGCAGCAGCGCGATGCCGCCGTGGCACGCGCCAAGGCTGTCTATGCTGAGGGCAAGGCACAGCGCGATGCCCTGCGCCGGCAGAGGGTAGAGGCCGACAGCCGACATCACCACACAGACAGCGCCGCGACAGACGCCCTCATCCGCGACAGCCAGCGACAGAAGGCCGACATACGCCGTGCCCGCCAGCAGTATGCCGATGAGATAGCCGTTGCCATGGCCGAGCTGGCGAGCTACGACTCCGGCACGGAGGCACTCATGACCGAGCGGCACACGATGAGCGACGCGTTGCAGCAATGGCTGTTCCGCCAGTTCAGCCTCATGAACGCCAGAGGCCAGCGACGCAGCCTCGTGGAGGTTTGGGCCGAGATGGCCACGACGCGCGAGATTCCCAGCGGCACCGGCGAGTGTTGTGCGCCAAAGTTGCTGCAGGCGGCATACCGCTGCGGCCTGCAACCTGTGGCGATGGCCGAGTTCTGGTGGGGCACGGAGCCTAAGGACGGCACCCGCAGCCACGGCCGCTACTACCCCGCCTGCAACCGCAAATGCCGGCCCATACTGGCACACATGCTGCAAGGGCTGACGCTACAGGCCGACCCCGCCGCCCACTACGACAGAGTGTGCTCACCACTCCGTGTGGTGTGGGAAGACGAATGGATGGCTATTATTGACAAACCGGCGGGATGGCTCAGCGTGGCCGGCGTGGCCGAAGCAGAGACCTCGCCTCTGCGCAAACCGCTATGCCCCAATGTCGAGGCCGAGGCTCACAGGCGGTGGCCCGCTATCGAAGGCTGTGCGCTGGCACACAGGCTCGACCAAGACACATCGGGACTGCTCATCGTGGCCAAACGCCATGATGTGAGGCGGCGACTGACGATGATGTTCGAGCAGCGGCAGGTCGCTAAGACATACATGGCACTCCTCGACGGACATCCGCAGAGACTGGAAGGCCGGCGCACACTGACAGTCTCACTGCCACTCAGCGCCGTATGGAACGACCTGCCGCGCCAACGAATAGACGCCGAGCATGGGGCGGAGGCAATCACACAGGTGGAGCTCTTGGGCTATGAGGGCACGATGACACGCGTGGCACTGCATCCACTCACGGGGCGCACACACCAGCTACGGCTGCACTGCGCTGCCGACGAGGGCCTGGCGACGCCCATCGTGGGCGACAGGCTCTACGGACGTGTTGACAAACGCATGTGCCTCCACGCCATGGAGCTGAGATTCACGCACCCCATGACGGGCGAGGAGCTTCACTTCTGTGCCGAATGCCCGTTCTGACGACGGTAGCACACATACGCCAGCCACGCATAGTGGCGGCGGCGACTTAGGTAGGAGACATCGTGCTGATGGGCGTAGGCCTCGCGCTCGAACGAGATGGAGCGATAGGCGTCCATGGCATTGCCACGCCTCAACAACAGGCGCACCAGCCACTCTATAATATATATAAGGTAGAAGCCAACGAACAGCAGCTCCTTCATCTGGCAGGTGTGGATGTGTTCGTGGCGAAGGCAGGTGGCATCAAACCGCTGCCCCTCTCTCACAAAGATCAGGCCGCAGAGATTGATAGCCACGAAAGGGCGCAGAGGTATGAAACGGTTGGTGATCATACGAGCTCCAGTTCGAGGGTCGTGATGAAGTCATTAAGCACAGGCACCTCCTCACGCAGGAGCTTCAGCTTCTCATACTTGTTATAGACATGCGTGCTCTCGTTGCGCTCCACCACCTCGAAGTGCAGTTGCAGACTCTGGTTGTGAAGGTGCTGGCGCAGGTATGCCAGCAGTCCTTTGGCAGCAATTTGCTGCATCTGATGGCATACAGTATAGTTCTCTACGCGGACGGTGGCGGTGACGATGCCTCCTTCTACAGTGAGTTCGGCCGACATGATCTGCATACGCTGCGACATGGCCTTCTCCTCCTGAGGCAGGGTAGCGGCATAGGCGTGCCACTGCATCTGGAAATCGGCCAGGGAGACGGGGAGGTCTGATGCCGAGGGTTGAACGACCTCTGCAGGACTTTCCGTCTGTGAGGCAGCGGCGGCGTCGGCTGTCGGCTTCGACATTGACAGCGATGGCGACAGCTGGCTGAGGCGCATCGTCTTGAGCGGCGGGTGAGACGGGGCCGCGGGGGTGGCGTTCGCCGGAGTCGATGCTACGGCATTCGGTGAGGTGTGGCTCGATGCGATGGGGTTCGGCGCTAAGGCACCCGGCGTGGCCGGAGCACCCGGCGCGACGGCGTCAGCCTGCGAGGGCTGACTGCCTTTGGGGGCATGCCTGACAGCTCCCGCTGCCAGGTTGCCAAAGAGGGGTTTAAGACGTCGTGCAGGGCGGCGCCCCGCACTGGCATCGTCGTCGCCGGCCGCCTGCGCACACTCTATGATGCACAGCTCCACCTGCAGACGCTTGTTGCGACTCGTGCGATAGTTGAGGTCGCAGGTGTTGGCAAGACTTATGGCACGGTAGAGCCACTGCGGCTTGCAGCGCTGTGCCTGCTGGACATAACGCTGACGGATGTCATCGGAGACGTGCAGCAGCTGTGTCGTCACGGCATCGCGGCTCACCAGCAGGTCGCGCAGATGGCTGGCAAGACCGCTCACGAAGGGAGCACCGTCGAAGCCCTTGCCAAGAATCTCGTCGTAGAGAAGCAGGGCATCGCCAATCTTACGGTCGAGCATTAGGTCCACGAGGCGGAAATAGTACTCATAGTCGAGGACATTGAGGTTCTCGATGACACGGGCATAGGTGATGTTGCCGCCAGTGTAGCTCACCACCTGATCGAAGATGCTCAGAGCATCGCGCATGCCGCCATCGGCCTTCTGAGCTATCACGTTAAGGGCAGCAGGCTCGGTGGCGTAGCCTTCCGACTCTGCAACATGAGTGAGGTGCGAGACGATGTTCTCGATGCTCATGCGCTGGAAGTCATAGATCTGGCAGCGAGAGAGTATGGTGGGCAGGATTTTGTGCTTCTCCGTGGTGGCGAGGATGAAGATGGCATGTGCCGGAGGCTCTTCGAGCGTCTTGAGGAAAGCATTGAAGGCTGCCGTGGAGAGCATGTGCACCTCGTCGATGATGAACACCTTGTAACGCCCTATCTGTGGGGGGATGCGCACCTGGTCTATGAGGGCGCGGATGTCATCGACAGAGTTGTTGCTCGCCGCGTCAAGCTCGTGGATGTTCATGGAACGCCCCTCCTGAAATGCCATACATGACTCGCACTCGCCACAAGCCTCGCCGTCGGGGCGAGGGTTCATGCAGTTGATGGTTTTTGCAAAGATACGGGCACAGGTAGTCTTGCCCACACCGCGGGGCCCGCAGAAGAGATATGCGTGGGCCAGCTTGCCACTGTGAATGGCGTTCTTCAGGGTCGTGGCAATAGCACCCTGGCCTACCACACTGTCGAAAGTCAGCGGCCTGTATTTCCTGGCCGATACGATGTAGTCGCTCATGGAATAAGCTATTCGTTGATTTTTGAGGGTATGAAACGGGGCACAAGCGTCCGTTTTGCCGCCAAAAGTACAAAAAAAATCTAAAACAAGACGCTTTTGAGAAGAAAAATTGCAAAACATCACACACATTTCACAATTATGTGCTAACTTCGCGGCGTCATAGTATGAAAATAAGGAGTAAAACGACACATTATGGGAAGACTTTTCAACATCTGGCACGCCATCTGGCGTCACAAATATGTGGTGACGACATTGCTATTCTTGGCATTGCTCACCTTCGTCGATGACGACAGTTTCGTGATTCGCTACCAGCGCAGGGCTGTCATCGGACACCTGCATGAGGAAATCGACAAGTACGCTGCTATGTACGAGAGCGAGACGCGCCAGCTCGAGGCATTGCAGAACGACCCCGAGACCGTGGAACGTGTGGCACGGGAACGTTATCTAATGAAGCGCCCCAACGAGGATATCTACGTCTTTGAGCCTACCTCCGACCAGCAATGACACAGCTCAGCAAGACAGCACAGGCCATCATGGCAGCAGGGGCGGCAGCCACCATCATCGGAGCGGCACTCTTCGCATGGATGCCGCGCGTGGCAGCAGCGACATACACCGTTGGCGTCCTTCTCTACGCACCCATACAGATGCTAGGGCGCTACGAGGGCAGGAACTTCATCATACGACGCCTACGCCGCCAGCAGCTCCTCGGAGCCATGGCACTGATATGCTGCGCACCATGCATGCTCATGCAGGCCTACCACTTCGGGCCGGCACGCCGCAACGAATGGCTGGTGTGCCTCGCCATAGGCTGTGTGCTCGAAATTTATACAGCTTTCAGAATACCCGCAGAACTCGAGAAAGAACAATGAGACTACTCTACCGCACATATCAGCTCTTCATAGCAGCACCCATACTGCTGCTCACAACGGCATTGGCCACAATAGTGACTATCGTGGGATGTGCCGTAGGAAAGGCATCGTTCTGGAGCTACTATCCAGGGAAGCTCTGGGCACGTGCCATGGTGAGGCTGCTGCTGCTGCCCGTGCATGTCGAGGGACGCGAGAACATGGATCCGAGACAGAGCTATGTCATCGTGCCAAACCACCAAGGGGCATTCGACATCTTCCTCGTCTATGGATTCCTCAACAGACATTTCAAGTGGATGATGAAGCACGAGCTACGCTCCATACCCCTCGTAGGCAAGGCGTGCGAGAGCTCCGGCTACATCTTCGTGGACAACAGAGGGCCGAAACGCATCAAGGCCACCTACGACCGCGCACGCGAGATTCTCAAGGAGGGCATTTCCGTGGTGGTATTCCCCGAGGGCGCACGTACCTGGGACGGCGAGATGGGACCTTTCAAGCGCGGAGCCTTCCAGCTGGCTGACGAGCTGGACCTGCCACTCCTGCCCGTGACGATAAACGGGTCGTTCCAGGTGCTGCCGCGTGCCAAGGGATTCAACTTCGTGGAGTGGCACCCGCTGTCGATGACAATCCACAAGCCCATGCACAGCGAGGGCAGAGGTCAGGAAGCCGAGCGCAAGACGATGGACGACGTGAAAGCCATCATTGCCAGCGCCCTCCAGCCCGTGAAGATGGTAGCTGCAGCCATGATGGCCGTGGCTTTCACAGCATGCCACACACCGACACAAATCATTGGCGAGACATCGCTGCCACAGCTCGAAGGACGCACCCTATACATCAAGGCATACGCCAACGGCGACCTCGTGGACATCGACTCGGCACGCATCATACACGGACATTTCACCTTCGCGCCACATATCGACACAGCACGCATGGCAAGTCTCTTCATCGACCAGCAGAGCCTGATGCCTATCGTGCTGGATGCCAATGAGCTGCGCATACTCATCGATGACAAGCAGCACTATGTCACCGGCTCGGCACTCAACGACAGCCTCTTCGCTTTCATCCACCAGAAATCAATCATCGACGACCGCATAGCCGAGCTGCCACACCGCGAGAGCCAGATGATAATGGACGGCATAGACCATGAGCTCGTCTTGCAGCAGCTACGCGAGGAAGCCGCTGAGCTCGCCGCAGAGGAGGCCACGCTCGTCAAGAGGTTCATAAAGCGCAACATGGACAATCCGCTGGGGCCGGGTGTGTTCATGATTATCACAAGTGCTATGCCATACCCCATCATGACACCCGAGATAGAGGAATTTGTCACGCTGGCGACACCGGCCTTCCTCAACGACCCGTACGTGCGCGACTTCATACGCCTCGCACGCGAGAACTCTGAGCGTGAGCGCCAAGATGCCGACGGCTCCGCTCCGCATGTAGCCGAGTAGGCTCCCGCCCCCCGCCAGGAGGAAGCCTGAGCCCGCCGGGAGCCGTAACCGATCTCGGTTACGGCACAGCACGGCTACTTCCACAGCACGCGTGCCAGCACAGCCGTGTCGCCGCCGCCCGCTGCCACGCCGCCAGCACACTTGCGTACCTCCACCTGTTGCTCTGGGCCGCAGACATCGCCGTCAACATAGAAGCTCAGCACGTCGCCAAGGTGCGACTCGGCCTTGTAGGCTATGTCGAAGCGGCGCAGCCTGCGCGTCTCGTACTGCTCGCGGCCAAAGAGATCCATGATATGCTCCATGTACTTGATGCTGTTGATGTGGCAGTTGATGTCCACGTCGCTGTAGCGCGTGGACAGGGTGCGCAGCGGCTCTGTGGCGCTGACGCGTATGGCGCTGTGCTTGGCGATGGGACAAGGCTTCTCGTCGGGGCTGAGGACATAGCGCAGGATATCGCCGTCATGCAACGCCAAGAGGTTGGCAGGATGACGCGAAGTGGTGTCTATCATCGCCCATACACTGCGGGCATAGCCGTAGATGCGGCCGTTGTCGGCATCACGGATGAGGAAGTCACGCTCCGTGAACAGCTTCATGACACTCTCCACCCATGTCTCCACCTCCACGTGGGCATACTGTGCCGGCATGGCATCGAGCTCTATGCCCAGGCGCGAGAGCACCCATGTGTAGTGGGAGGCATTAAGGTGGTCTATGCCCCAGCCGCGGTTATGCGAATGGCGTCCTGCCGCATTCAGCAGGTGGTTGCCAAGCACGCCGAGGAACAGGTGGCCTGTGAAATCAACATGAAACGCCTCGACATCGAAGCGGTAGGTCTCTATCTTTTCCATCATGGCTCACACACTTTTTTCTTTTCAGCATATTCGCGCTCACGCTCGGCCAGATAGTCGTCAAGCTGTTCGCGGGTGCCGCGCGTCACACAGATACGGCCCGAGCGGGCAAACTGGCGCACCACGCCGAGGCGTGCCAGCGAGTCGTAGAGGGAGAGGACATCCTCCGTGGTGCCCGTCTTCTCCACGGCAGCATACGTGGGATTCACCTCCACGATGCGAGCGCCGTGTCTGCGCACAATCTGGCACACCTCGCTGTCGGCAAGCATGGCAGGGGTGGAGATCTTGAGCAGTGATGTCTCCTGGAAGAAGATGTCCTCGTCGGTGAAGTAACGTGCCTGAAGCACGTCGATACGCTTCTCAATCTGTGACTTCAGCATCTTCACCATATCCTCGGTACACCAGCACGTGATGGTGTATTTGTGAACACCCGGCGTGCTCGAGGCACTGACGTTAAGGCTCTCGATGTTCACCTGACGACGGGTGAACACGGCCGTAATCTGGTTGAGCACACCGGCGATGTTCTCCGAATATACCAGGATAGTATAGAAATTCTGACCCTGCGCCGCATGGGAGGCTGCCGCATCGGTGGCGCAGCGTCCGCAGTCGGCACACTCGCCTTGTTGCTGGGATTGGCTCATCTGTGTGTTTATGTTATTTTTGGGGTTACTATAGTGTGTCGCTTGTATCACACATGCGCGGCAACTGATACCGGGTGTGAAATTCCGCGCAAAAATATGGAAAAACGCAGACTCCACCAAATTTTTACTCTCCAAATCCAAGATTTGCCGCCAATTATTGCGCAAGAAGGAGCTTAGGACTCAGGCTGCAACAGAAAGAGCGCGCCGACCGTCGTGGCTGCTCACCTGTCATGGCCCGCACGGTAGTCTGTGGGCGCGACACCTACGAACTTGCTGAACAGCCTCGAGAAGTAGTAGGGATCCTCTATGCCGACCTTGAAGCATATCTGGTTGACATGAAGGTCGGTGACCTCAAGCAGGTGGCAAGCATACTCCATCTTCAGACGGTTCATGTAGGCCATCGGCCCCATACCCATGCGCTGGCGGAAGAGTGTGGAGAAATGGCTTTGCGAATAGCCCACATAGTCTAGCACGTCCTGCAACACGATGTGGCGTTCCAGGTTCTCGCGCATGAAATGGATGGCAGCGTCCACAACGTCCAACCCGAACGAGCCACTCGTAGGACGACCCGGCGAAGCGACACCCCTGTCTGGAAAGAAGCGATACTGATGAAGGTAGCGCATGGACGCGAGGAAGTACTGTAACAGCGACGAGGCGTAGCGCAGGTCGTCGATGCTCGCACCGAATTGCATGGTGGTGAGCAGCTCATCGAAGATGTCAATGCGCGTGCGTATGCGTGAGGTTTGAGAGACACGGATGGTCTGTGGCTCCGTGGCACCCTCGGCGTATGTGGCGGCATGGGTGCCACGGAAGTGCACCCAGTAGATGGTCCATCCACCGGCACACGCGTCGGCACCATAGGCATGGGGCTTGCCGGCAGGAAGGATGAAGTACTGGTCGCGACTGACATGGTACTCCCTGCCATCCAGACGATACCAGCCGCTGCCGTCAACACAGTAAATCAGGACATACTGGTCTATGCCCTGCTCGCGCTGGCGGTAGTGGTGCGTGGCCATAGGATAATAGCCTATGTCCGTGACATAGAGACTGCCCGCCAGAGCATCGCCAGAGGCCATCTCCGACAGCGCCGGCGCCACCACGACGGCACGCTCGCCAATGAACCCGTCTTTCTTTCGTGTCATGATTGTCTTCGTCGCTTGGCAATAAAGCTTGTTTTTCGAGCACAAAGATAAGCAATATTTTCTTATCAGGTGAGTTTTGCATGGATTTTTTAAATGATTATCCGCAATCGTACCACCAAGACGCTGGAAGCGTCTCCTCTCAATAACCGGGGGTGCGCAGTACCCCCGGATAGGGACAAAAAGGGGAACATCGACCCTGAAGGGGTCGCCCATTACGCTGTTCGGGCACTCTTTCAGAGTGCTTGCCTCTATAGAGCTTGTTATCCGGGGGTGCTCGCTACGCTCGTACCCTCGGTTATTGAGCGAAGACCGCGTTGCGGTCTCTTTGGTGGTACGATTGCGGATAATCAAATTTTTTATCACAGAGAGGAGATTCCGAGGCATTCAGCATAGGCAGAGAGGAGATTCCGAGGCCGAGGGCGGCTTCCGTAAGATTGTCCATCCTATCTGCAGGTTATTCTATGCTCCCACACAAGCTTTCGTCGTAACTTTGCCGCCGAAATGCTGCGGGCCGCACGGCGCTTGCGACGCTTGACACTTCAAGCGCTCGAGCTCTGATCGCTCCACACTTGGAGAACGTCACAAGGACGTGAAGCAACAGATGCCGAAATCTCGTGCAAGGTGAGCGGCACAAAGCCGGCTTTAATGTCCGAGCCGCAGCCGAGATTATCCAAAAGAGACAAGAGCAAACAAAGATAATTCTTCGCGCTCGACCTCGGGTCGCTTTGCCCGGCAAGGAAGTGTCGATGCGACCGAAGGTCAAGAGCATATTTATTAATTAACAGAACACACCATAAGCCTCATGCACAAGAAAGCTTTTCTCTATTTCATATGCGCCGTGTCGGCCATGGGCGGACTGCTGTTTGGCTACGACTGGGTGGTCATTGGCGGTGCCAAGCCGTTCTATGAACTCTATTTCGGCATCGCCGACTCGCCCGTCATGCAAGGCGTGGCAATGACAACGGCACTGGTGGGCTGCCTCGTGGGAGCCATGGTGGCAGGTGCTGCCGCCGACCGCTATGGCCGCAAGCCCCTGCTCACAACATCTGCCGTGCTCTTCACCGTATCTGCCATCGGCACAGGTCTGTTCAACGACTTCACATTATTCAACATTGCGCGATTCGTGGGAGGTGTGGGAATCGGCGTGGCATCGGCCTTGGCACCAATGTACATCGCCGAGGTGAGCCCGGCACAGATCCGGGGGCGCATGGTGAGCCTCAACCAGATGACCATCGTCTTGGGCATACTCGCAGCTCAGGTGGTGAACATGCTGCTGGCCCGCGACACCAACGTGGCCGAGAGCCAGGCATGGAACGTGGCATGGGGCTGGCGCTGGATGTTTTGGGCCGAGACGCTGCCGGCGGCACTATTCCTGGCGATGAGCTTCTTCATACCGGAGAGCCCGGTGTTTGAGAGGCTTAAGAACCGCACCCAAGCCGCGACGCCACAGAGCGACGGGCTTACACACCCTCAGGAGACAGCTCTGACGCAAAAACTCACCAGCCCCGTAGCACTGTGGAAAGGGGAAGGGGGTAAGGCATCGCCCTACCGCCACGTCCTGCTCCTGGGACTCTTCATCGCCGTCTTCCAGCAGTGGTGCGGCACGAATGTCATCTTCAACTACGCGCAGGAGATTTTCGTCGGCGCAGGCTTCGACGTTGACGGCATGTTCATCAACATCGTCATCACGGGAGTTGCCAATGTCGTCTTCACCTTCGTGGCTCTCTACACCATCGAGAAGTGGGGCCGCCGCACGCTGATGCTGCTGGGGGCCGGCGGACTGGGCATCATCTACGGCGTGCTGGGGTGGTGCTACTTCCAACACATGACGGGCATCGCCATGGTGGCACTCGTGGTGGCGGCAATATCGGTCTATGCCATGACACTGGGGCCTGTCACATGGACGCTGCTGGCCGAGATTTTCCCAAACCGTGTGCGGGGCGTGGCGATGGCGACATGCACCTTTGCTCTGTGGGTGGGATGCTGCACACTGACATTCTCGTTCCCATCGATGAACGCGGCCCTGGGCAGCAGCGGCACCTTCTGGGTCTATGCTGCCATCTGTGCATGCGCCTTTGTCTTCCTCTGGCGCAACTGCCCCGAGACGAAGGGTAAGAGCCTGGAGGAACTGGAACATGAGCTGACTTGTTTTTAAACACCTAAAAAATAATACAGAAATATGGTAAAAGCATGGCGTGAACTCGTCACCATACCCACCTACGAGGTGGGCAAACCCGAGAAGAACCCGATGTTTCTCGAGAAACGTGTCTATCAGGGCAGCAGCGGAGTCGTCTATCCATACCCCGTCATCGAGAAGATAGCCGACGAGAAGGTTGACCACGAATACATGGCCGTGTGGCTCGAGAACGAATACATCAAGGTGATGCTACTGCCCGGGCTGGGAGGCCGTGTGCAGATGGCCTACGACAAGATCCGCGGGCGTCATTTCGTATATTACAACCACGTCATAAAACCCGCTCTCGTGGGACTCGCAGGGCCGTGGATCAGCGGCGGCATAGAGTTCAACTGGCCACAGCACCACCGCCCGTCAACCTATATGCCCGTGGACCATAAGATTGAGGCTAACCAAGACGGCAGCATGACGGTATGGTGCAACGAGATGGAACGCATGTTCCACCAGAAAGGACTCGTAGGATTCACACTGAGGCCGGGATGCGCCTACATCGAGATCAACGGCCGACTCTCCAACCGCACGCCTCTGCCACAGACCTTCCTTTGGTGGGCGAACCCCGCCGTCGAGGTCAACGACGATTACCAGAGTGTGTTCCCGCCAGACGTGAATGCCGTCTTCGACCATGGCAAGCGAGCCGTGTCGAGCTTCCCCATCGCAACAGGGACATACTACAAGATGGACTATAGCGCCGGAGTAGATATCTCCAACTACCGTAACATCAAAGTGCCGACAAGCTACATGGCCGTCAACTCAAAGTATGACTTCGAGGGTGGCTACGAGAACGACACTCAGGCCGGGATGCTCCACGTCGCCAGCCACCATCTCTCGCCCGGCAAGAAGCAGTGGACATGGGGCAACGGCGACTTCGGACGAGCCTGGGACCGTAACCTGACCGACGAATTAGTTGATGAGTCGGCCCCTAACAAAGGCTTCCGACCATACATAGAACTGATGGCAGGAGTATATACCGAGAACCAGCCGGACTTCACATGGCTCATGCCCTACGAGGAGAAACAGTTTACACAGTACTTCATGCCATACCGCGAGCTGGGCGTGGTAAAGCAGGCTACAAGGGACTTCATCTTCAGCATCAACCCCGGCACCTCTGCCACCCACGGCGAGGAAACGCAGAAGACGACAGACAGCGTGGGCAATAGCGTATGTATCAAGGTGTTGGCAACAGTAAAAAAGGACGTGCGACTGGTGTTACGCGCCAACAACGACACACTCCTCGACCATACCGTGACCCTTTCGCCAGAAGAAGTCTTCTGCCAGTGTGTTGACATCAGAGAGGCCGCTTTCGCAGACCTTACCTTTAATATATATAAGGTATCTGCCACACTCGACTCACAGAGAGGAGGAGGCAGCAGAGCCTTGCTGTCATGGAGCCCCGAACCCGACGAGGTGCGACCCATCCCCGACTCTGCCGAGGCCGCCCTGCCACCCAAGGACTGCAAGACGTGCGACCAGCTCTTCCTCACAGGCCTGCATCTGGAACAATACCGCCACGCCACATGGTCGGCTCTCGACTACTATGAAGAGGCCCTGCGACGCGACCCCGACGACGTGCGGTGCCTCAATCAGATGGGGCTCTGGTATCTGCGACGAGGACGCTTCATGAAGGCTGAGGGCTACCTGCGACGAGCCGTGAAGATATGGCAACGCCGAAACCCCAACCCATACGACGGCGAAGCAATCTTCAACCTCGCCTTGGCCCTGAAGTACCAAGCCTATAACGACGGCAACGGTATGCGTCAGGGCAGCACCCCCTCCCCCGACAAAATAAACGAGGCGTATGAGCTGTTCTGGAAAGCAACATGGAACAAGGCCTGGGCCGATGCCGCATACTTCGAGGCAGCATGCATCAGCGTCGGCGAGAGACACCTCGACGATGCCCTCGACGAGCTGAACCGATGCCTCGTCTTCAACAGCTGCAACCACAAGGCACGAGCTCTCAAGGCTGCCGTGCTGCGCATGCTGCAGGCCGACAAGCAGAAAGGCAACATGCAGATGGGGTCCTCCGAGGAACTCAACAAGAGGCTGGAGCTCATCAAGGAGTCACTGCAGCTGGATCCCTTCAACTATGGCATACGCTACGAGCAATACCTCCTGACGAAGGACGAGGACTTGCTGAAGGAGATGGCCGAGATGATGCACGACAATGTCAGCAACTACCATGAGCTGGCTCTCGACTATGCCCAGGCAGGAATGTGGCAGGAGTGCATAGACATCCTGAAGATGTGCCGAGCCAAGCATCCGCTCACCTACTACTACATCGGGTGGGCACAGCTGTGCCAAGGCGATGCCGCAGCGGCCAAGGAGTCGTTCTGCGAGGCCGAGAAGACTGACAGCTACTGCTGCTTCCCCAACCGCTTGGAGGATGTCGTGGCGCTGAACATGGCCAAGGCCGTTAACCCCGACGGAGCCAGGGCGCCATACTACCTCGGATGCCTCTACTACGACAAACGCCAGTATGACCTCGCCGCTGAGGACTGGGAACTTGCGGCCAAGCTCGACCCGCTGTTCCCCACCGTGTGGCGAAACCTCGCACTGGCACGCTTCAACAAGCAGGGGCGGCAGGACGAGGCCGTGATGCTCATGGAACGTGCCTTCCATCTCGACGAGGACGACGAGCGCGTACTCATGGAACTCGACCAGCTCTACAAACGCCTGCAGAGGCCACATGCCGAGCGTCTGGCATTCCTTCAGAAATATCCAGACCTCATACAGCGTCGTGACGACCTCGTGCTCGAGGAGATCACCCTCCTGAATCAGGTAGGGCGTCACGAAGAGGCAATGCACAAACTCGACAGCCACATCTTCCATCCCTGGGAGGGAGGCGAAGGCAAGGTGCCCGCACAGTATCAGATCTGCCGCGTCGAACTGGCCAAACGCCTGCTCGCAGAAGTGCTGTCTGAAAGCACCAATATCCCTGACAGCACAGAACCCCATAACAGCACAGAGAACCCTGACAGCACTTGCGGAACGAAGGTGACTGACAGCACTTGCGGAACGAAGGTGAACGACAGCACTTGCGGAACGAAGGTGACTGATGTCGCGGAGAAGATTCGACGTGCCATTCGTTTGTTAGACGAGTGCTTGGAATATCCTCATCACCTCGGCGAAGGCAAGCTCTACGGAGCGCAGGAGAATGACTTCCACTACCTCCTTGGCGTGGCCTACGAGCTGCAAGGCAATCTCGACGAGGCCCGTCGCCATTACGAGCTGGCCACCCAAGGCCCCACGGAGCCCGCCGCCGCCATATACTACAACGATGCTAAGCCCGACAAGATTTTCTATGCCGCCCTCGCCTACCGCCGCCTTGCCTTCCCAAGTCGTGTGGTCGGCGGTATGTCCGCCGACACCTTCCACGACGTCCACCACGACGCCCTCCACGACGTCCACCACGACGCCCTCCCCGACGCCACCTCCCTCCCCGACACCAACCCCGCCGTTTCTCCCCTCCTCTCCTCCACCACCCTCCTTGCTCGCGCCAACAGCCTCTGCTACAAGCTCATCAACTACGGCCAGCAGCACATCTTCGAGAAGCAGACGATGGACTATTTCGCCGTATCCCTCCCCGACCTCCTCATCTGGGACGGCGACTTACAGGAGAGGAACACCATCCACTGCAACCTCATGATGGCCCTCGGCAACATAGGCCTCGGCAACATAGAGAAAGGCCACCACTTCCTTGAACTCGTAGAGGCCGCTGACATCAACCATGCCGTGCCACCTGCCATGCGCACTCTCATGCCACTCATAGGCCAGCAACGCCACTCATAAGCCTGCAACGCCCTCCCCTAGGCGATGCAGCCGTCTCCCCTAGGCGATGCAACCGTCTCCCCTAGGCGATGCAGCCGTCTCCCCTAGGCGAAGAGCTTAGCCCACGTTCGTGGGACAATCAGCCCACGTTCGTGGGACAATGCGCCCACGTTCGTGGGACGATTAGCCCACGTTCGTGGGACAAGCACAACCCCTAGGCGATACACCAAAAGCCCCTAGGCGATGCGCCAAGAGCCCCTAGGCGATGCGCCAAGAACGCCTAGGCGATGCAACAAGAGCCCCTAGGCGATGCGCCAAGAGCGCCTAGGCGATACACCAAAAGCCCCTAGGCGATGCGCCAAGAGCCCCAAGACGATGCGCCAAGAGCGCCAAGGCGATGCAACATGAACGCCAAGGCGAAGTTCTGTCTCATTGGTCATGGAATAGGGTTGAGCGTGCACGACCTTTAGCAAAATGCCATTATCGGTGGTGCAAAGTTACGAACTCAACTTTAGCAAGCTTCTGTAGCCCTGCAGGGGTGGCTCATCACAGGCAGGGGCGTCAGCCCCTGCTACAGCCGAAGACGGAAAAAGAAAATGATTATCCGCAATCGTACCACCAAGACGCTGGAAGCGTCTCCTCTCAATA